>BLMD01000098.1 GCA_011959925.1 Lachnospiraceae bacterium | reverse complement strand
TCCCTTAACCCATATACCATCAAAACTCCATACAGAATGAGAAACACCGGCCAAGCCCTCGACCGATTAGTGGCGGTCAGCTCCATGCATTGCTGCACTTCCACCCCCGCCCTATCCACCTTGTCGTCTCCAAGGGGTCTTACGCCTCTCGGCTGGGATGCCTCATCTTGGGGAGGGCTTCGCGCTTAGATGCCTTCAGCGCTTATCCCTTCCGGGCTTGGCTACCCTGCCATGCCTTTGGCTAAGGCAACAGGTACACCAGCGGCCCGTCCAGCCCGGTCCTCTCGTACTAAGGCCAGACCCCCTCAAGCATCCTCCGCCCGCGCCGGATAGGGACCGAACTGTCTCACGACGTTCTGAACCCAGCTCGCGTACCGCTTTAATGGGCGAACAGCCCAACCCTTGGGACCTGCTCCAGCCCCAGGATGCGATGAGCCGACATCGAGGTGCCAAACCACTCCGTCGATGTGGACTCTTGGGAGTGATAAGCCTGTTATCCCCAGGGTAGCTTTTATCCGTTGAGCGATGGCAATCCCACGTTCTGCCACCGGATCACTAAGCCCTACTTTCGTACCTGCTCCGCCCGTCGGCGTCGCAGTCAGGCTCCCTTCTGCCTTTGCACTCTTCAAATGGTTTCCGTCCATTCTGAGGGAACCTTTGGGCGCCTCCGATACCCTTTCGGAGGCGACCGCCCCAGTCAAACCCCCCGCCTGGCATTGTCCCCCCGCCGGCTTACGGCGGCGGGTTAGAGACCCAGTACTGCAGGGGTGGTATCCCAACGACGGCTCCCGGAGGGCTTGCGCCCTCCTTTCTTCGCCTCCCACCTATCCTGTACGTGCAGCACCGGGCCCCAGTGCCAAGCTGGAGTAAAGCTCCATGGGGTCTTTCCGTCCTGGCGCGGGTAGCCAGCATCTTCACTGGCACTTCAATTTCACCGGATGCATTGCCGAGACAGCGCCCAAATCATTACGCCTTTCGTGCGGGTCGGAACTTACCCGACAAGGAATTTCGCTACCTTAGGACCGTTATAGTTACGGCCGCCGTTTACTGGGGCTTGGGTTCAAAGCTTCGCTTTCGCTAACCTCTCCCCTTAACCTTCCAGCACCGGGCAGGCGTCAGCCCATATACTTCACCTTGCGGTTTCGCATAGACCTGTGTTTTTGCTAAACAGTTGCTTGGGCCTATTCTCTGCGGCCAGGCCTCCCTGGCGCCCCTTCTCCCGAAGTTACGGGGCCATTTTGCCGAGTTCCTTGGCAATGCTTCTTCCGTCGGCCTTAGGATTCTCTCCTCATCCACCTGTGTCGGTTTACGGTACGGGCGCATATGGAGCCATAGCGGCTTTTCTCGGCGGCTCCTCCCTGCGCTTCGCTACTTTTATTTCGCTCCACGTCACGCCCTTGGTTTCTGCATGCGGCTTTTCCAACATGCCCCCTTAAGCGCTTGTGCCGGTCTTTCCATTCCCGGCTCGCAGTTCCTCTCCGCGTCCCCGCAGTTCTGTCCATACACGGTACAGGAATCTAAACCTGTTGTCCATCGGCTACGCGTCTCCGCCTCGCCTTAGGCCCCGACTCCCCCAGGGCAGATCAGCTTTACCCTGGAATCCTTGGATATTCGGCCGGGGGGATTCCCACCCCCCTCTCGCTACTCATTCCGGCATTCTCCCTTCTTATCCCTCCACCGCCCCTTCCAAGGCGGCTTCTCCGGTTGTAAGAATGCTCCCCTACCGATCCATGCTTATGCATGCATCCCGCGGCTTCGGCGGCGTGTTTGAGCCCCGGACATTTTCGGCGCAGGGACTCTCGACTAGTGAGCTGTTACGCACTCTTTGAATGCATGGCTGCTTCTGAGCCAACATCCTAGCTGTCTTCGAATCCCCACATCCTTTCCCACTTAACACGCACTTGGGGGCCTTAGCCGGCGGTCTGGGCTCTTTCCCTCTTGGCTGCCCAACTTATCTCGTGCAGCCTGACTCCCAGGCACCATCCCTATGGCATTCGGAGTTTGATATCCTTTGGTAAGCTTTGACGCCCCCGCGGGAATTCAGTGCTCTACCTCCATGGGACTTGCCTGAGGCTAGCCCTAAAGCTATTTCGGGGAGAACCAGCTATCTCCGGGTTCGATTGGAATTTCTCCCCTATCCACACCTCATCCCCACCCTTTTCAACGGATGTGGGTTCGGTCCTCCAATGCCTTTTACGGCATCTTCAACCTGGACATGGATAGGTCACCCGGTTTCGGGCCTGCGCCTGCCGACTGAACGCCCTGTTCAGACTCGGTTTCCCTCCGGCTCCGGGCCTTAAGCCCTTAACCTTGCCGGCACGCGCAGCTCGCCGGACCGTTCTACAAAAAGTACGCGGTCGCGCATTCCTGCGCTCCCACAGCTTGTAGACGCAGGGTTTCAGGTTCTCTTTCACTCCCCTCCCGGGGTCCTTTTCACCTTTCCTTCACAGTACTTTGCTCTATCGGTCACTAAGTAGTATTTAGCCTTGCGGGGTGGTCCCCGCGCCTTCCATCAGGGTTTCACGTGTCCCGATGTACTCTGGATCCCGCCGCCCATGCACACCCTTCCGCTTACGGGGCTTTCACCCTCTGCGGCCGGCTTTCCCAAAACCGTTCTGCTTCTCGTGTGCATGTGCTTTTGCGGTCCGAACCCCACGGCGCTCGCGCCGTGGTTTGGGCTCTTCCGGTTTCGCTCGCCGCTACTCCCGGAATCGATGTTTCTTTCTCTTCCTCCGGCTACTTAGATGTTTCAGTTCGCCGGGTTCCCCTCCATGCGTTATGGATTCGCGCATGGATGCATGGGATTCTTCCCATGCGGGTTTCCCCATTCAGACACCTGCGGATCACCGGGCATTTGCCCCTCCCCGCAGCTTTTCGCAGCTTGTCGCGTCTTTCATCGGCTCTTAGTGCCAAGGCATCCGCCCTGCGCCCTTTCTTGCTTGGCCTCTCCTGCTGCATAGCGTTGCAGCGTTCTTGCTCTCTTCTGCCTGCCTGCATGCTTTCCTGCATGCATGCCTGCTTCTTTCTTGCTTGTTTGTTTCTCGGATGTCGATATGCTTGATATCTTTTTTCTTGGAAAGATTTCTCTTTCCCATCTCGCTTCTGTATGGAGTTTTCAAGGTACATGC
>BLMD01000097.1 GCA_011959925.1 Lachnospiraceae bacterium | reverse complement strand
CTCAGGACAGAAAGCCGCCAGACGTTGCGGCTCCTATACCGTCGGTGTGCGTGCAACTCCTGAAAGGGAAACACTCTCCCGCTCAACACATGGGGCAAATGACGATACAGCTCGCGCTTGCTGCATGGAACCCGGGCGAGCACTCTGGAGAGATACGAACACCGGTAGAAAACCCCGACGCTTTGGGGGGCTATTCATACAAAGCAGAGCAAAGCGGAGGTTTTAAGAGAAGCCTCGAGGGCTGGCGCGACGTTTGGACCTTTACGGACAAAGTGCTGGCAGTTCTGGAGAATACCGAGTATATTGCGGGCATGAGACTCGTCAAAGAGAACAATATCGAGTACGGACCTTTTACAGAGGACGGCGCTCTCGTGAGTTGTTACCCGTGCTGGTTTTGCTGGGGACAGTTCACCCTCGAGCACGGGCTGGCTCGGAAAATTCCCGCCGAATATGAAAATTTTTTGTAAAGGAGTGATTGCAGAATGAGCTATCAACACGGAGCTTACGGCAAGATCGGCGACGACAAAGTAAAAAGTGCCGTTCAGGTTGACACCGTTGTCGCGTACATCGGAACCGCCCCGATCAACCTCGTTTTCGGGTACAAAGAAAAGGGCCTTGTCAACACACCGATCAAGCTGGAGAACATGCCAAAGACGCAGGCGACAGTCGGCTACTCGGATAACTGGGATAAATTCACATTATGCGAGGCTTTTGACTGTCACTTTGCGAACACAATCGAAAACGTGGGGCCGATTTACGTCATTAACGTACTGGATCCGGCCACACACCAGAAAGACACAAAAACAACCGTAGAGCTGACCTTCAAAAACGGCAGGGCCGAATATGCCAGCGATACGATCATACTCGACACTTTTGCCCTTGCTGACAAAGTGCTGGGCGCTGACTACTCAATCGACTACAACCACACAAAAGGGACGGTGGTCATTGAGTCATTGAATGACGAGGATCCTCTGACCGGAGCGCTGGCGGCGTCATTCTCAGAAGTAGATCCGGCTCAGGTTACAAAAGCCGACATTATCGGAACCGTAACGGCCGGCGGGAAACGCACGGGCCTTCAGGCGCTTTACAGACTCTACACCATGCACAACGCGGTGCTCAATCTGCTTGCGGCTCCGTTCTGGAGCGAGGATCCTGACGTTTACAAGGCAATGATCGCAATAGTGCAAAAGTTAAACGGGCACTGGGACGGTTTTGTCAATGCAGATCTCCCG
>BLMD01000096.1 GCA_011959925.1 Lachnospiraceae bacterium | reverse complement strand
CCACGCGCCACCTTTACGCCGGAAGAAATCTGCACGCTCACGATTGAATTTTACCGCAGAAATTATATCGAAGGCCTTTTTTTAAGTTCGGGAATTATCGTAAGCCCCGATCATACGATGGATCTGATCTATCAGACGTTATACCGCCTTAGAACCGTCTGCCGTTTTCAGGGTTATATCCATGTCAAAGCCATCCCGGGCGCAGATCCGGCTTTAATAGAAAAAGCAGGATTTCTTGCCGACCGCATGAGCATAAACCTGGAACTCCCCACAAGCGCCGCGCTCCGTCAACTCGCCCCCTGCAAATCGCGCCATACCATTTTAAAACCTATGCGCCAGATCCAAAACGGCATCGTGCAGAATAAAAACGAGCTGATGGTCTGCCGCAAAACGCCCCCGTTTGTTCCTGCCGGCCAAAGTACGCAGATGATTATCGGCGCAACGCCCGAAAATGATTTTCAGATTATGAGCGTAGCGGAAGGGCTCTACCAGAACTTTGGTTTAAAACGGGTCTTTTATTCTGCATTTGTCAATGTAAATCACAACTCCAGCCTGCCTTCCCTGCCCGGAGGACCTCCCCTTCTGCGGGAACACCGGCTGTACCAGGCGGACTGGCTGCTGCGCTACTACCACTTTCGCGTAAGCGAACTGCTTTCGGAAGATAAACCCAATTTTAATATTTATCTGGATCCCAAGTGCGACTGGGCGCTTCGCCATCTGGAATATTTCCCGGTAGAAATCCATACCGCGGATTATAAAACGCTGCTGCGTGTTCCCGGTATCGGTGCCAAATCCGCCAAACGTATTGTCAAAGCCAGAAGAGGCAGCCGGCTTGATTTTTCCGACCTCAAGAAAATCGGCGTCGTATTAAAACGGGCGCTCTACTTTATCACATGCTCCGGCCGCATGATGTATCCCATAAAATTAAATGAAGATTATATATGCCGGAACCTGCTTTCCGACCGTACGCAGATTCCCCGTGAATTAAGAGAAGAAAGCTATCGGCAGCTTTCCCTTTTTGACGATGTTTCTTTCGGAGGTGGCAATCATGTATGTATTCCAATGTGACGACAGTATCGACGGAATTTTCAGCGGCGTCTACGACGCATGGGCCAGCCGCTACGGCCATAAAAATATACGGTTATCCTCTCAATCAAACGAAACCCTGTCTCTTTTCCACACATATCTTGCGGTCCATACGGACTGCGAAAAGAGCCGCAAAGTATCCCGTACACTGATCCGGCGCCTTGGCGTTGATTTTTACGAAACCATCTGCCGATGCGCCATGGCAGACGGAAGCTTGCGAAAACTTTCCATGGACAAAGCAAACGCCGTCTATCAGGCGATTGTCATGGCGCTCGCCCTTCCGGAAGGAGAACGGGTTCTGGAATATTTGGGAGAACCCTGTATGGCATGTTTGTTTGAGCTCTGCCGCCAGACTTCAAACGAGGGACATCATCTGCTGGAATTTCTTCGTTTCTCCGAATTAAAAAACGGAATCCTGTTTTCTGTGATCCACCCAAAGAACGATGTGCTGCCGATTTTGGCAAATCATTTTACCAACCGGCTTCCACTAGAAAATTTTATGATCTATGACGCAACGCATCGGACTGCCGTTGTGCACAGCGCCGGAAAAGACTACATGATCGTAGACGCTTCTTCGTTAAATATGGATTTAACAAAAGAGCTATCCCCTGATGAAGAACATTTCCGCAGCCTCTGGTGTGCTTTTTTTGAAACGATCGCCGTAGAAGCGCGTGAGAATGCAAAACTGCAGATACAAAATATCCCAAAACGGTTTTGGGCAGATACCATCGAACTCTGCAACAAATTGTAACGGAGAAAATTGTTCTTTTTTACAGGCACCTACTGCATTTTTCGACACAGGGTGATATAATGAAATATGTTTGATCTGATTATTTCAGACAGTTCGATATCAACAGGAGGTCATATATGCTGAAAGCAAAAAACCCCGTAAACCCGGGGTTGAACATCATCATTGTGGGCTGCGGAAAAGTAGGGACTACCCTGATTGAACAGCTTAGTAAAGAAGGACACGACATCACCATCATCGATAAGGATGCGCAGAAAGTCCAGGAAATCGCAAGCTATTACGATATTATGGGGCTTGTGGGAAATGGCGCCAGTTATAATATACAGATGGAAGCCGGAATCGAAGACACCGATCTGATCATCGCAGTCACCAATTCCGATGAATTAAACCTGCTCTGCTGCATCGTGGCAAAGCAAGTCGGAAACTGCGCCACGATTGCCAGGGTCCGCACACCGGATTACAGCAGCGAAGCCGGTTATATCCGCGAAAAGTTAGGGCTTGCCATGATCATCAACCCGGAACTGGAAGCCTCCAAAGAAGCGTCAAGGATCCTTTATCTGCCGACTGCCTTAGAGGTCAATTCCTTTGCGCACGGCCAGGCTGAAATGGTCAAATTTAAGCTTCCGAAAGACAATATTTTAAGCGGTATGACGATCGCCTATTTAGGCAGAAATATTGCATCCGATATCTTAATCTGCGCGATTGAACGACACGGAACCGTCTATATCCCTTCGGGAGATTTCCAGATGGAAGCCGGAGACATCATTTCGTTTGTCGCTACCCGTAAAATCGTGCGTTCTTTCTTAAAAGAAATCGGATTTAAAACGCATCAGGTCAAAAACACCATGATAATCGGCGGCGGCAAGGCGGCATACTATCTCGCCAAACAATTAATCTCCATGGGCATTTCCGTCAAAATCATTGAAATCAACCGGGAACGCTGCGAAGAATTGAGCATCCTGCTTCCGAAAGCCATTATCATAAACGGGGACGGAACCGACCAGGAGCTTTTGAAAGAAGAAGGGATCGAGCGGACGGAATCTTTCATCGCCCTGACCGGTATTGACGAAGAAAATATTCTCCTTACCCTGCATGCAAGACAGGTTTCCAACGCAAAAGTGATTACAAAGATCAACCGGATCACGTTCAAGGACGTCATCAACCATTTAGACCTCGGCAGCGTCGTCTATCCGCGTTATATTACGTCAGAGGCCATTATCGCATATGTCCGCGCCAAACGAAACTCCATGGACAGCAATATCGAAACGCTTTACCATATGTTCGACCATCAGGTAGAAGCCATTGAATTTCGTGTTTATGAAGATTCCAAAGTGACCGGCACGCCGCTTATGAATCTTCCTCTGAAAAAAAATCTGCTGGTATCTTTCATCAACCGGAACGGATCGATCATCATTCCCAGCGGCCAGGATTCCATTCAGGTCGGCGACAGCGTGATGATCGTTACAACTCATACGGGCTTTAAAGATATTTTGGATATTTTAGAATAGCGGGAGGATACCATGAACGGTTCAATTATTCGATTTATCTTAGGAAATGTATTGAAAATAGAGGGGCTGCTTTTATTTCTGCCCGCCATTGTTTCCGGTATCTATTTCGAACATGAAGGCATCTATTATGTCAGTGTAGCGGCAGTCTGTCTCATTCTGGGCTTTCTTATGACCAGAAAAAAGCCAAAAAGCCAGGTGTTTTACTTAAAAGAAGGTTGTATCACGACTTCTTTGAGCTGGATTTTACTGAGCTTTTTCGGCTGTCTTCCGTTTTATTTGAGCAAGGAGATTCCTTCCTTTACGGACGCCTTATTTGAGACGATCTCAGGCTTTACGACAACCGGCGCAAGCATTTTAAACGATGTGGAAGCGCTCTCTCACTGCGCGCTGTTTTGGAGAAGCTTTACGCACTGGATCGGCGGCATGGGCGTACTTGTATTTTTGCTTGCCGTCATTCCGTTAAGCGGCGGCTCCCATATCAACCTGATGCGTGCGGAAAGCCCGGGACCTTCCGTCGGAAAGCTGGTTCCGAAAATCCGAT
>BLMD01000095.1 GCA_011959925.1 Lachnospiraceae bacterium | reverse complement strand
GCAAGCTGCCCCGGATTTTCATACTCATGTCCCCCTCCGTTACCGCTTCCTCCGTGCGCCTCATACCAGATCTTGCTGGACGCCGCCTGTACCTGCGTCGCCGGAACGGACGATAAAACAGGCGCCGACGCCAGCACAAACGCCAGCAGATAGCCGAGCGCCCTTTTCAAACTACGTTTCCCCATAATCAAGTTTCCTCCCTTTTTACTGTTTTTGCAGCCTGCCGTCACAGGATGCAGCATCTGATTATGTGTATCCTATAAAATTTTTACTCTTTTTATTATACGGTCAACTTTTTAGTTTGTCAATTCTTCTCATTCTATTAAAATATCGCTTTGAAATTCCGGCAGATTGCACAACCCCAGGCATTGCCGCAGCGCCGGGCGCCGTTACCCGATCACTCCGCGCTCTATGTATCCCGCCAGTTCTTCGGCAAAGTAGCTGATGTAAATATCGGCTCCCGCCCGATAGGCACACGCTGCCATTTCACACACAACCGGCGCTTCTTCTATGTATCCCGCCGCTGACGCGCCCTTTACCATCGCATATTCGCCGCTGACACTGTACGCCGCTGCCGGCAGACGCACCGCTTCTTTGATTTCCCGGATCAGATCGCCGTACGCCATCGCCGGTTTTACCATAACGATATCCGCTCCCTCCGCAGCGTCCAAAAGCGCTTCTTTGACCGCTTCTCTGCGGTTGTGGTAATCCATCTGGTAGGACTTTCGGTCCCCGAATGACGGCGCGCTTTTTGCCGCCTCACGAAACGGACCGTAAAAGGAAGACGCAAATTTTGCGGAATACGCCATAATCGGAGTATGAAGAAATCCCTCCGCATCCAGCGTACGGCGAATCGCCGCCACGCGTCCGTCCATCATATCGGACGGCGCCACCATGTCCGCTCCTGCCTGAACCTGCGATACGGCAGTCCTGGCCAGATATTCCAGCGTCCTGTCATTGTCCACGCCTTCTTTGCAAAGCACGCCGCAATGCCCGTGGGATGTATATTCGCACATGCATACGTCTCCGATCAGATACATGCCGGGGAACTCTTTTTTCGCCCGTTCAAATGCCCGCTGCACAACGCCGTCTTGGGCATATGCCATACTTCCCATTGCATCCTTGTGCTTCGGTATCCCAAAAAACAGCACGGAAGAAACTCCCGCGCGCAAAAGTGATTCCAATTTTTCTCCCATCCGGTCCGCACTGTACCGGTACTGCCCCGGCATAGCGGAAATTTCTTGTTTGATATTTTCTCCTTCCACGATAAACATGGGGTAGATCAAAGAAGACTTGTCCATCCGCGTCTCCCGGACCATCTTCCGCAGTCCCGGATGCATGCGGAGCCTTCTGGGTCGTTCTAATAGATTCATATTCCGTTTTCTTCTCCTTTTTGCAAAATCTCCATCATCTGCGCAATGCGCTGCTCATAGGTATGATGCGCGCGGACCTTTCGGTATCCGTTTTCTGCAATCTGCCTGCGCGCATCCTCATGCTTTAGATAATATCCGCAGAGTTCTGTCAGTTCGTCGATGCTTTCAAAACAGACAAGGTCTTCTCTGTGTTTAAAATAATACGGAATTTCCGCCTGAAAATTCGTCATCAGAAATCCCCCGCTTCCCAGCACATCCCAGATCCGAAGGGGCAGTCCGCTTTTGATGTTCGGAATCGTAAAGTTTAAGTTGATCTTTGATGCCGCAAACACTTTGGGCATTTCGCTCCAATAGT
>BLMD01000094.1 GCA_011959925.1 Lachnospiraceae bacterium | reverse complement strand
AGCAGATGTGAAAAAGCGATAACAGAAGCAGAACGGGATTCAGAAATGCGCTGGCTCCCGGCTTGTAAAATCAGGAGGTCTATGGTAGTATGGAGATACGAAAACGGAAGGGAAAGCAGGTGGGAAGATTGACAGTGACGGAACAGATAGACCAGAAACATCAGGAAAATTTACAGAGGCTGAGAGGCTTTCGCCTGCTTGATGATGATTTCCTCACAAAGTGTTTTGAGGGAGATACGGCAAGCATAGAACTGGTATTGCGGATTGTACTGGAAAAAACCGGATTTAAAGGTGCTGGACGTTTGCACCCAGGTATTTGTGGAAAACCTGCTGAACCGTTCAGTGAGGTTGGATATTCTGGCCACAGACAGCACAGGGGCAAAACTGAACGTGGAGGTACAGCGCTCCGACAAAGGCGCCGGGAGAAAAAGGGCAAGGTACAACAGCAGCATGATGGACGCAAACCTTTTGAAGAAAGGCGAGGACTTCGACAAGCTGCCGGAAACGTGGGTAATCTTTATTACAGAGAATGACGTAATGGGAAAAGGGCTGCCGCTCTATCCGATTGAGCGGTGCTTTTTAGGAACCGGGGAAAGATTTGAGGATGGTTCGCACATACTGTATATAAATGGCGCTTACCGTGGAGATACGCCAATCGGAAAACTCATGCACGATTTTTCATGTACGAATGCGGCAGATATGTATTGTACGACACTGGCAGACAGAGTTCGTTTTTTCAAGGAAAGTAAGGAGGGCATTTTAATCATGTGCAAAGTCATGGAGGATATGAGAAAAGAATCTTTACAAGAGGGCATAAAAGAAGGGGCAATAAATACTGCTAAAAGAATGAATCTTTCCAAAGTTAGTTGATTTTGCGTTTTAATTCAAGCCGTAGCAGCTTTCCTTTCAGCATCTCGAAGCTGTTGCGACCATACATGATTCTTTTGACAACCTTTAGCTTATTTACGCTTCCTTCCGCAAGTCCATTATTATAATCAAGCAAAATTGCATTTTTTACTGCCGCGATATCCCTTCTGATCCCGTTTATAAAACTGCTTAATTCATCTATTTCCAGGGAGTCTGTTTCTTCCAGCCATTTATCAAGTTCAGATTCTTTTTTCCCTAATAACGTCTGTTTAAAGCCTGACACAGCATCGTAAACACGCCCTATGACTGGATATTCCCCTATAATTCGGTCGAGCTGCTCCGCGCTGATGGCTGAAATCTTGTCAATCGGACGGTACAACAGGCTGACCAGCCATTTCC
>BLMD01000093.1 GCA_011959925.1 Lachnospiraceae bacterium | reverse complement strand
AGGTGACAGACTTTGGAATTGCCCGCGCCGTATCCAATAATACAATCAGCGCCGACGTTATGGGCTCCGTTCACTATGCGTCTCCGGAGCAGGCGCGCAACGGATTTGTAGACGCGAAAAGCGATATCTATTCTCTCGGCATTGTAATGTATGAAATGGTTACGGGACGCGTGCCTTTTGACGGCGATACAACGGTTTCCATTGCCATTCAGCATCTGCAGGAGGAAATGAAAGCACCGGGGATTTATGCGAAAGATCTTCCCGTCAGCCTGGAAAAGATTATATTAAAATGTACACAGAAAAGCCCGGACCGCAGATACCGCAATACCAGCGAGCTGCTTGCGGATTTAAAACAGGTTCTTGTCCATCCGGATGCGGATTTCGTGAAAATTGCAGACGGCAGCTTAAACCGGACAAGGGTGATGGACGATCGGGAAGTCAAAGAGATCAAGAATGCCAGGGCGCCGAGAGAAGAGGCTAGAGAGCGCTATGAAGAACCGGAGGAAGAAGAGTCCGGGGAGGAAGAAGAGGAAGGGTTTTTAAATCCAAGGCTGGAAAAAGCCGTTACGATCGGCGGTATTATTGCAGCCGTCATTATCGTGGCGATCGTCGTTTATCTGGTGGGAAATATATTCGGCATATTCGGCGGTTCCTCAGATGCGAAGAAAAAGAAAGATACGGAAGAGCCTTCCGTGATTAATACGGAACATGTAAAAAAAGAACAGGTTTCGATGATTAAAGTAACTGGAATGACATTCGAAGAGGCACAAGCCGCACTGCATAAACTAAAACTTGGCATAAAAGAAGCCGGTACGCAGGCATCGGAAGAATACGAAAAAGGGCAGATTCTGTCGCAGGATGTGGAAGAGGGAGAATCCGTAGAAATCAATACGACCATCCATGTCTATATCAGTACCGGAGCAGGAGAGATCAAAGTGCCGAACGTACTTGGGTATGACAGCGACGCGGCGATGAATATGTTAAAAGATCAGAATTTTACACCGCTGCGCGACTATGCATTCAGCGATACCGTTGCCTCCGGCAAAGTAATTTCCCAGTCTCCGGAGAGCGGCGCGGCAGCCAAAAAAGGTGATACGGTAAAGATTGTAGTCAGTCAGGGCAGAGAAGCCGTAGAAGTGCCTGACGTGCGCAATCGTTCTGTAGAGGAAGCCACGGGCATGCTTTCGGACAAAGGGCTTACCGTGTCCGGCACGACGAGCGAGCCGAGCGATACGGCGGCCAAGGGGACCGTGATCGGTCAGAGCGTTGATCCGGGCAAGTTTGTGGATAAGGGAACCGGCATATCGCTTGTGGTAAGTTCCGGCAGCAGCAAGACATATTATTACTGTAAAGCGGTGATT
>BLMD01000092.1 GCA_011959925.1 Lachnospiraceae bacterium | reverse complement strand
CTTTTCGTCAGAACTTCCGATGAAACGGCGGAACTTCTGACGAAAAGTAGATTCCGCAGATACCAGGTAAAATCAACGGTAAACTGCCCCAGTTCCCTGCCGTCTGTCAGAAGTCTCTCTACCATCGCCACCGCTTTTGCCACATCCTGTCCGGCTACAAAGCCAAACAGATCGGCAAACACCTCTGCGTCTGCCGCACCGAGCACTTCCAAAACGCGGTCATAGGTCAGAGATTCTCCCAGATAAAACGCAATACACTGGTCGAGCAGGCTGAGCGCATCACGCATCGCACCGTCGGCGGCTTTTGCAATATAACGCAGCGCTTTTTCTTCCGCACAGACTCCTTCCTGTTCCAGAAGCTCTTTCAGACGTTCGCTGATGATATCGACGGAAATACGCCTAAAATCGTATCTCTGGCATCTGGATACTATGGTCACCGGTATTTTATGCACTTCCGTGGTCGCCAAAATAAATATCACGTATGAGGGCGGTTCTTCCAGTGTTTTTAAAAGCGCATTAAACGCCCCGGACGAGAGCATATGCACTTCGTCTATAATATAGACTTTATACATTCCCTCTGTCGGACGGTAAGAAACTTCTTCCCGGATTTCACGTATACTGTCCACACCGTTATTCGATGCCGCGTCGATTTCGATCACATTCATGGAAACCCCCGCAGCAACAGCCCGGCAGGATGCGCATTTCCCACAGGGGCTACCGTCTGCCGGGCTTTCACAATTCACCGCTTTTGCAAATATTTTGGCTACGGTGGTTTTTCCGGTTCCTCTTGTTCCGCAAAACAAATACGCATGTCCAATCCTGTCGGCTTTGATCTGATTCTTAAGTGTCGTAACAATAGCGTCCTGCCCTTTTACGTCTTTAAATTCCTGTGGGCGGAATTTTCTGTATAGCGCAGTATAAGACATGTCAAACCCTCTCTTTATACTAATTTCCGAAACTGATTCCCATAAACTTTGCTTCTTTGATGATCTGAGAATCCGGTTCTACCACTTTTAATTTCCCTGCCACTTTCTCTAAAGGCACGCGTGTCACTTTATTGGATTTCACACCGATCATGTTGCCGAAATCTCCGTCAATGATCGCCTGCGCTGCTTCTGCGCCGAGCCTGCTGCAGAGTACACGGTCATACGGACATGGGCTGCCGCCTCTTTGCGTATGTCCCGGAACCGTCACCCTTGTCTCGATTCCTGTTTTCGTCTTGATCTGATCTGCCACTTCATAGGAAACGGACGGATACGGTGATTTCTCAAC
>BLMD01000091.1 GCA_011959925.1 Lachnospiraceae bacterium | reverse complement strand
CCCTTGCAGACGATCTTCTGCTGTTAAATCGAACCGATGACGGCCGCTTTTTTCTGGATAAACAGCCCACGGAACTGGACACTCTCTTACTCAACACCTGTGAATCCTTTGAACCGCTGGCAGCAGAACACCGGATCCGCCTGTTTTGCAGTCTTCCGGAAGAATCGATTCCCGTCTGCGTCTGCGACGCCGAACGAATCCAACAGGTGCTCGGCATCCTGATTTCCAATGCGTTCAGCTATGGAACGGCGGGCGGATATGTCAAGCTTTCACTCTCTTACAGTAAATCCGTATTTTGGATTATGGTCGAAGACAATGGTCCCGGCATCGCAGAAGAAGACAAGCCGTATATTTTTGACCGATTTTACCGTGCCGAAAAATCGCGTTCCGAAAAAAAACATTTCGGGCTGGGCTTAAGTATTGCCAAGGAAATCGTTGAAGCCCACGGCGGAAAAATACTTGCCGCCGACACGCCTGGAGGCGGCGCAAGGTTTTTTGTCCTGATATAGCAATCTTTCAAAATAAAATACAATACTATATTTTATTTTGATATCATAAATATATTCATAAATGAATTTCTAAATACTCATTCCGCGTATTATATTCAATATGAGTATCCATCATTTGCATTTCGCTCATTTTTAAGGTAATGCCGATGTTTTTATCTTAAAATATCTCTCATTAAGAGGGAGGGATGCAGTGTGGATATCGGCACTCAACTGCGCAATCTGCTGGATCAGGACGGCATTTCGCAAAAGCAGTTAGCAGAAGATCTGAATATTTCTGCCACGACATTAAACGGTTATGTACAAAACCGCCGGCAGCCGGACGCAAAAACAGTCATACGTCTTGCTTCCTATTTCAACACGACGACGGATTATATTTATGGGATTTCCACCGTACGGGAACCATCGACAATTCCTTACAACGCGGAAGAGCGGCATCTCGTAAATATATACCGCGGCATACCGGAGGACAAAAAGCCTCTTTACATTGAAACAGGCCGGACATTTTCCGCATTCGGGAAAAAGAAACGGAAAGAATCCCAAAAGAAAAAAGAAGGAGAGTAAGTTCTCCTTCTCTTTTTCTATTCGGATCGTCCATGCGGCTGCTATCTGCTCAGACACACCGCTCCGGTCTGCCTGATCTGCATCGGATAGACATTTTCTTTTCCTACAAACGCAGCAATATAGTCCGCATATTCGGCGGTCTTATCTTTGGGTACGACTGCAAGAATTACGCCGGCAAATCCTCCCCCATGTACCCTGCAGCATCCGTCGTGGATCTTTCCAAGATACAGTTCGGTTAATGCAAGCGTAAGCGCAACTTTCTGGTCGTTTTCATTTGATTTTGACATGCAGTTCTGCAGCCACTTCCAGGAAGAATTCCCCGATTCCGTCAAAAGCCGAAGAACCGTTGCTCCGTCTCCTTTTGCAAGCGCTTTGGCCGCTTCTTCCACTCTGCGGTTTTCTTCATAAAAATGAAGTGCCCGCAAAACGGCGCGGTCATTATTGAGCACGGCTGTAATTTCCGGAATCTTCTTTATAAATTCTTCCATGGAGCTTTCACAAAGCCTCTTTACGCCAAGCGCGCCTGCAACCTGATACATCTCTCCCGGAACTGCAGAATACTCATGGCTTAAATCCCCGTGCCCTTTTCCGGTGTTGACAATTACCATGTCATATCCCAATGCGTCAAAAGAAGCGTCGATCTTCTCACATTTGATATCCTCTGCAAAATCTAACAATATAGCGCCTCCTGCCGCACATGCCATCTGATCCATCAGACCGGAGGATTTCATCCAAAAATTATTTTCTGCATACTGCCCGATCCTTGCACAATCGGACAACTGCATTTTATTCTCATTAAACAGCGCATTGACCATCGCGCAGAATAACATTTCAAACGACGCCGATGAGCTGACGCCCGCCGCTGCAATCACCTCTGTCGTCACATATGCGTCAAATCCGTCTACGACAAATCCAAACTTCCCGATCGCCTCAATCATTCCGGCGATCAATGCCCTCGTTCCGGATTTTTTCTCTACAGAAGAAGCCGCTGCAATTTCCACGTCAATCAGGTCATATCCCTCGCTCCGGATACGAATGCTTCCCGTTCCGTTCGCAGCCGCCGCTCCGATCGTATCCAGACTGATACTTGCCGCAACGATTTTTCCCCCGTTATGATCCGTATGGTTTCCAATCATCTCTGTTCTGCCCGGAGACGTAAAAAACTCCACCTTGGCATCCCCGAAATTTTCCGCAAAGCGTGTAGCCAGATGTAAAAACCGTTTCCCGCTCTTTTCACTTTCCCCATATACGCGCTCCAACACTTCTTTTGCCGGCATATTTGACATACCTATTCTCCTTTCATTTGTCCGAATTTATCACCCGGTACTCTCCGGGGTCCCGTATGACACACTCCTACGGAGTGGTCTCTTAAAGTATACCCACAGGGCATCCCGTGTGACACGCTCCTGCGGAGCGGTCTCTTAAAGTATATCATGAATGGGTTTAATTTAAAATAAAAAAATAAAAATATGGCAAATTACATCGTGACTTTTAGAAAAATCTATGTTATAATCAGTTTACCTATATGGGGCATTGGCGCAGTTGGGAGCGCGCAACATTCGCATTGTTGAGGCCACGGGTTCGAATCCCGTATGCTCCATTTTTTTATTTACCTTGCAACTATTTATAAATGAGGTCGTTTATGCAAATTATCACCCATAATCTAAACGCAGATAACGCAAACCGCCAGCTGGGCATTACTTGTGAAAACAAGAAAAAATCCACCGAAAAACTATCCACCGGTTACAGGATCAACCGGTCTGCTGACGATGCCGCAGGACTTAGCATTTCAGAAAAGATGCGGCGGCAGATCCGCGGGCTGAATAAAGCTTCCCGCAACATTCAGGACGGTATTTCACTGATCCAGACCGCCGACGGTGCATTAAACGAAGTACATGATATTTTACAGCGGATGAACGAACTGTCCACACAAGCGGCAAATGAAACGAATACCCAGGCGGACCGCGGCGCACTGCAGTCCGAGCTGAATACTCTCAAATCAGAAATTAACCGGATTTCCAAGACGACGCACTTTAATACGCATCGGATCTTAATGGCCAAACAGCTGGTTGAAATTGATACGGACGATTATTCCGCCGCTGTCATGGACGACCGCTTTTACGGAATGGGCAACCGAACCGGATATGTATACGGAAAGAACCTTGATTTTTCCAATATCAACAGTTCCAACAAAGAAGATATGATCGGAAAGCGCTTTTATGTGACCTGTTCGCAGAACTGCTATCAGACCTTTACATTTCGCTTTACCGACCAGCAGACATCTTCCATTTCCCTGATCGGCGACAGCCTTTCGGTTGCGATCGGAATGAAAGATACTTCGATCAACAACGGCTCCGACGTCGTAGGAAAGATTTATGACCTGATTGTCAGCAAACAGGCCGATTTCATCAAAGAATTGCAAAACACGCGCCCAACCTGGTCGAATTACTACAACGATACGATTATCGGCCATGCAAACGCAGTCTCTGCACAAGGCGCTAACATTACTTTTTATTCGATTTCCTTTTCCCCGCCATACGCCCCCGGCATGGGGCAGATCCACGCGGACGACCTGCTTGAGACAGAAGAGAACTTCCGCATTCAAGTCAACGACAACCCTTATCAGGAAATCGCGCTGAACTTAAAGACGATCAACTCTGCGACCCTTGGGCTCGGCACGCCGGATGTCAGCACGTTTGAACAGGCAGGAAAGACCATGAAATCCGTACAGAACGCAATCGAAAATCTTTCTTCTTACCGTTCCTATCTGGGTTCCATGCAAAACCGCCTGGAAAAAACGATGTCCAGCGTAGATAATACATCGGAAAATACGCAGAGCGCAGAGAGCAAATTGCGGGATGCAGACATGGCAGACGAAACCGTCCGCTATTCCAAAGCCAAAATTTTGGAACAATTCGGCCATGCGATGCTTGCGAACACCAATCAGCAGCCGGACAGTGTTACACAGCTTTTAAGCAGCATTTGATCCGCACTGAACTGTAAACATAATTACGCCGAAACACAGATTTCTGTTTTGTCTGTGTTCCGGCGTTTTTTATTTATGATCTCCATCTATTCAATCGGAATATCCCCTTCGAGCACTTCCCGCTGTACAAAAAGCGTTCCGTCTTTTTTCGTGCCCATAAACCACTTGACCAGGCTCAATTTCATATTTTCAATCTCAATTACCGTAATTCCCCAAGGATGCACGCAGCTTCCGGTATTCACATACAGCTCATGTTCCACTAAATGCGGACGATGAGAATGCCCTGCCACCAGATAAACATTCTTTTTTTCCGCTGCTTCGACCATATGCTTTTCATATTTATGGACTTTCCGGTAATTTCTGGCGGCACTTGTCGGATCGTTGACGCCGAATTGTTCCAGCGGTTTCCAGACATACCGCACAAGGAACCGGGAAATCCGCCAGCAGACAGAATTAAAAAAGTCTGCCTGGTGGCCGTGGATCATGCAGACGTCCCGTCCTCCCGCCTGGTTTTTCAAGCGAATGCTCTCCGGCAGCTCCTTTCTCAATTCCATATCATGATTGCCGTAAATCTTGCAGAACCGGTTTTTTCTTTTCAAACAAGCAAACATCTGATACACATTACTGTGAGAATCCTGAATGCGCTTCAAACAGCGGTTTTCCCAAAGTTCCTCTCCGTCTCCCAATTCCAGGTAATAAAATCCTTCCGCATAATAATGTTTCAGCGCCGCAAAGTATAAATGCTGATTTCTAAGAAAATTATCCGACATATTACCACAGCCCCTATGGCAGTCCGAAAATACGGCGTATCGGCTACATTTTCCAAGCAAAAGCGTCGTCCCTTTGGAAATCGCGCGGTCGATTCTTTTTTCGCAGCTCATTTCTTAATCCGTACTTTTCTGCCGTACGCATGCAGCCGCAGCATACGGCGGAAACACCACGGCAATTGCTCATACAAAAACATCATACGATCCGCCGTTTTCGTAAACGGCCGGGTTGCCGCACGGTAAAGACTGCAGTAAAAGCGGTTTAATTTTTGTACAAACGCGCGGTACAGGCGTTCCTTACCCTTAGGGTGACTCGTTTGATCCAAAAGCACCGTCACCTTTCGTCCCCGGACGCGGTATCGGCCGGAAAGCCCCGCCTCCATCAGCCCTTGTTCAAATGCTTCCGCTGCCGCGCAGCTGCCGAACGTAATACTCGCATATAAAGTCAGATCCTTTGGCTGCGAAGCCATCCCCATCCGAAAAGCCGCCAGCCACCAATGGTATTCCTTTCGGGAAAATAAATGCTCTGTTTTACGCTTTAAACACATGCCGATCAACGGCATTTCCTCATCGGAAACCGCATTGTAATGCACTTTTCTTCTCTGATTTTTGGGAATCGGACGGTTTGCGTGATATACTCCGACTTCCGCCCCCGTATTGATTCCATACTGTCCTTTCCAGAATTCAATCAGCCAGGTTTTGTTTTTGTAATCAAAATATACCGGAACGCAGTCGATGATCATATTGAATTTGGATGCCAGGCGATCAAATAATTCCTCATATCCTTCTTTCCGCTGCCATGCGTCCACCTCGCTCACAAAAATATCCTGTTTCCTTTCATAAGCAAATCCAAACGGAACCGTCAGTTCATTTAAACGTTCTGCCTTCTCCTTCTCACTCATGCGCATCACTTTTCTTTTGCACATTTCACGACGCCAAATCAGCCAGATCACCAGTAAAACGAAAAAGATTCCGACAAATACTCCTGCTATCTCCATTTGCCTGCAACTCTCCTATTCTTTTTTACTAAAATATGCGCTGTGATTTGATTCGTTCGTATAAATTCCCTTCCCAAGCCGCCGTGCGCAGCATTTGCTGTGCAAATAAATCCAAAACCGCTACGCTAACCGGATCACGCTCTTATATCAAAAAAAGACGGCTGCGATCCGTATGTTTGGATCACTGCCGTCATTTTCCCATCATTTTAAAATTACATCGCCGCCTTCTTACAGGAACATGTATTTACAGATAAATAACACTGCCAGAATATACATCAGCGGCGTGATTTTCTTTGCCTTTCCGCAAACCACATGGATCACAACGTAAGAAATCACTCCAAGCGCAATTCCTTCGGAAATACTGTACACAAGCGGCATTGCAATCATACACAGATACGCAGGAATCGCTTCCGTCGCATCTTCAAAATTCACATTCAAAATCGCAGATACCATCAAAAATCCTACAAAGATCAAAGCCGGCGCCGTTGCAAATCCCGGAATTGCCGTAAAGATCGGCGCAAAGAAAATCGCCAGAAGGAACAGCAACCCGGTTACCACAGAAGCCAGTCCCGTCCGCGCGCCTTCGCCTACGCCTGCAGAACTTTCCACAAACGTCGTTGTCGTAGACGTTCCGAATATAGCTCCCACAGAAGTAGCGATCGCATCCGCAAGCAGAGCCGGACGAATCCGCGGAAGCTTCTCGTCCTTATTGAGCATTCCCGCTTTGGAGGATACTCCGATCAGCGTTCCGATCGTATCAAACATATCCACAAACAAGAACGACAGCAAAACAACCACAAAATTAAAGATACCGACACCGGAGAAATCCGCCTGGAAACATTGTCCGAACGTATTGCCGATCGCAGAGAAATCCGTCATCGCCATCGCCGGATAGAGCGAATAAAACCCGTTTTCTGCATCGACCGTATAAATTCCGGCTGCCTGTGCCAGCATACCAAGCACCCATGTCACGAGAATACCGATCAAAATAGACCCTTTCACACCTTTAATATACAAAACTGCCGTAACGAAAAGCCCGATCAGCGCAAGTACCGCGCAGATGCCCTGTGTATGCCAGTTCCCGGCAAAATCCACATAAGAAACCAGCGTAGAGTCGTTTGCCACAACAATATGCGCGCCCTGTAAGCCGATAAATGCAATAAACAGACCGATTCCGGCGCTGACGCCTTTTTTTAGCGTACTCGGAATCGCATCAAAGATGGCTTCCCTTACTTTTGTAAGAGACAATACGATAAAAATCAATCCTTCGATAAAAACCGCCATTAACGCTACCTGCCAAGAATATCCCATCGCGCCGCAGACCGTAAAGGAAAAATAGGCGTTTAATCCCATACCGGGAGCCAGGGCAAACGGATAATTGGCAAGCAATGCCATGGCCAGCGTTCCCACAAAAGATGCCAGGCACGTTGCAATCAAGACTGCCGTCGCATCCATATTCGAGCCGAACTCATTGGAAAGCAGGCTTGGATTAACTGCCAGAATATATGCCATTGTCATAAATGTTGTGATACCGGCAACGACTTCCGTCTTTACCGTGGTACGATTCTCATGCAATTTAAAAAAGTTCTCTAACATAAATTATTCTCTCCCATTTTTATTTGCCGTCATAAATCACGACGGAATCCACATCGTATTTTCCCAGCTTGTCCCTGCCTTTTAACCCGGCAAGTTCCATCAGGAAAATAATCTTGACCACTTCTCCGCCCAGCTCTTCGATCAGCTTGGTACAGGCTTTGATCGTTCCTCCCGTTGCGATCAAATCATCCACCAATATCGCTTTTTGACCCGGAACGATCGAATCTCTGTGCATTTCAATCTCTGCACTGCCGTATTCCAGGTCGTATTTTGCAGATATGGTCTCACAGGGAAGTTTCCCTTTTTTGCGGATCGGAACAAACGGTTTCCCAAGCGCGTAAGCGATCGGAACTCCAAAAATGAACCCTCTCGATTCTGTTCCTGCCACCACGTCAAAATCCACGCCGTCCAACAGACGAATCATGGAATCAATTGCCAGCTTCAAACCTTCTGCATCCTGAAGAACTGTGGTCACATCCCGGAAAATAATACCTTCTTCCGGAAAATCCGGAATATTCCGAATGTACTCTTCTACTTTCTTCACGCTGCACACCTCCTTTTTCATACTCTCGCATTGTAAACAAGTTAATAGGATAAAATTTCATATCCCTCTTCCGTCACCAGCACCTGAACTTCCCACTGTGCCGACGGCTTGCCGTCTTCCGTATATGCTGTCCATCCGTTCGCATCATCTATATAAATTTCTACACGGCCCATATTGATCATCGGCTCGATCGTAAACACCATGCCGGGAACCATCAGCATCTCTGTCCCACGCCTGCTGTTATAGCTGACCCAGGGATCCTCATGGAACTCAAGCCCTACGCCGTGCCCGCCGATTTCACGCACGACCGTATAACCGTGGGCATATGCATAATCGTGTATTGCCTGTCCCATATCACCCAAAAATCCCCATGGTTTTACCTCTTTTAATCCTACGTCGATACATTCTCTTGCCACTTCCACCAGTTTTTTCTTCTCGGGACTTACTTCTCCGATACAAAACATTCTGGAGGAATCCGAATAAAATCCGTTGAATATCGTCGAAATATCGACATTTACAATATCTCCTTCTTTTAATATATCTTCTTCGGACGGAATCCCGTGGCAGACCTGCTCGTTGACGGAAGTGCAGGAGCTTTTCGGAAACCCGTGATAATGCAGGGTTGCCGGTATCCCTCCCATAGCGGTTGTTTTTTCATGCACCAGCCGGTCGATTTCTTCCGTACTCATCCCCGCATGAATCTTTGCCGCTACTTCATCCAAAACGGCGATATTGATCTTCGCGCTCTCTTTAATCCCTGCAATCTGCCGCGGCGTCTTTATGATATCATGATCCGGCACAATATGCCCCTCATCTTTGATTCTGGCAATCTTCTCGTCAAACGCCTGGTGGCAGACTTTGTATTTTCTGCCGCTTTGGCACCAACAGGGATCGTTTCTTCCTATTTTCTGTGACATAATGTTCCTTTCGTCTGTTAATTTACCGTAATTTTTCCAAAATCAAGGCGATCCCACAAGGCATCGTTGATCTCATAGGTATGCGTCTTCAATAATTCCCGGTAGCTGTCTCCATTGACATTATACTCTCTGTAGTCAACCCCCTGCGCATCCGCATAGCGCTGCTGTTCTTTCTGTGCGAGCGCCATACGCAAAAACACTTCCTCCAGCTCTTCTTCCTGTATCCCCAGACGCTTTTGTCCTTCTTCTTCCAAATCGCTCCAAAAATCCGCTTTCCGGTTTTCCATATAGATGCGTTCTTCCTCTGTCAATGCCGCGTCTTCCTTCACTGCCATATCATAAAAAATAACGTCATGCACCGCCATCTGTACCGCCATGGATTTTGCCTCCACTCTCAGGAACGAACCGTTGGTATGGATATTCCAGTATTTTCCCGTATGTTCCAGGTCATATACTTTTGCCTGCTTTTGCGTTTCCATCTCCTGATATGCCACGTAAAATGCCACATCCCGAAACTTGTACTCGGAACCGTCCACCGTAACCGCGGTATCATCCAAATGTTCCCGGAACACGATTTTCTCCAGGCTTTTTGCACGGGAAAACGCTGCGGCTGCAACTACGGCTACCAGAAGACACATCACTGCCAAAAACACATATGTCTGCCGGCCGCCTTCTTGTTTTTTCATATTATAAAACCCTTCTGACTGCCACGATTGTCCGGTAGGTCGCCGAACTTGTTGTAATTCCCACTGCCGTACTCTGAGCATGTACAATCCTTCCGCCGCCCATATAGATTGCGACATGTCCGGAATAACAGATCAAATCTCCCGGCTGTGCGTTGGCATAGCTGACCGATTTTCCGCATCCCTGCAGCGCTGCCGAACTATGCGGCAGGTTGATACCGAAGTGCGCAAATACGCTCATAACAAATCCGGAACAGTCCGCACCGTTTGTCAGGCTGCTGCCGCCCCATACGTAAGGATTCCCGACAAACTGGCAGGCATACGAAACGACGTCGCTGCCGCTGACATTTGTGGCATACCCGGGGTTGGAACCGCCGCCGGAGGTCTCGCCGCTGCCGGAAGTCGAACCGCCGCCAGAGCTGCCGCCGCTGCCGGAAGTCGAACCGCCGCCGCTGTTTGCCTTTGCAGCCGCTTTTGCCGCTTCTTCCGCTTCTTTTTGTCTGCGTTCCTCATCTTTGATGACCTGGTTCTGCGCAGCAATCGTTGATTGAAACTCTGCCGCTTTCGCCTGCGCCGCCGCAAGCTGATTGTCATAATCTCCCATCTGGGAACGTTTTTTCGCCAGCACGGTCTCGAGCGAATCCTGCTGCTGCGCATATTCTTCCTGCATCGCCAGAAGTTCCGCTTTTTCGGTTTCTACCGTAGACTTTAAATCTGCTACCTGCTGTACCGTCGTCTGGTACTGTGTTAAAAGATTTCGATCGTATTCATAAATATCCGAAACATATTCCACGCGGTTTAAAAAGTCGGTCATATCCGCAGAGCCAAGCAGTGCTTCCAGCATGGCGGTATCCCCGCGCTCATACATAAACTGGATCCGTTTTTTCATGGATGCATACTGTTTTTTCTCCGTTTCCTGCGCGGCGGCAAGATCTGCCGTCACTTGCTCCAGCTGGGTGTTTTTATCGGCAAGTTCTTCCTCTAATATCCCGATATTAACCAAAAGATTGACGAGCTCGGCATCTTTTGCGTCGATCTCACTCTGCAGGGCTGCCTGCTGCCGTTCCAGATCGTCTATTTTTTTATTCGCCGCATTTAAATCTTCTTCTGCTTTTTTCTTTGCGTTCTTTGCCTTATTGATCGTGCTGGCATCGACGGTCTGTATATGGGCAAATGCCACTGCAGACGCCAATATCACTGCCAAAATATGTACTCTTCTTTTTTTATTCATCAGCTACCTCCGCTTATATGTTGCTTCTGCCGCATCAAAACGTAACGATCTTCTTGTGTTTCTCTTTAAAATACAAGTATCGCGTTCATTATAACATTCTGCATGGATTTCCACAAGGGAATGTTGTGAAGGATACATGTATTATGTGCGGCGTAACGCTTGTCAACATTGATCACACAAAAAATAACCGTCCATCCCGACAAGAGATCTGACGGTTATTTCCGTAAGCATTTATCCCACTGTCTTAATAATCAAAAGCTTTTCTCCCGGTTTTACATACGACCCGGTCAGATGATTGGTTTCCATCAGGTTCTCCATCGTCGTATGGTGTTCCTTTGCAATCCCGAAAAGCCGGTCGCCCTCTTTTACGATATATCCAACAATACCGGGACTTTGCTGCAACGCCGCAAGATCGAGTTCCGTCTCTTCCATATCGGCAATGATCTGCCTATTTTGCTGTTCAAATGCCAGCAGGTTTAAACTGACAACCGCTTTGATTTCAATGGTTCGGCTGTCGGAAAGCACGCAGGTCACCTGGTCAATGCCGCCGTCGAGTTGAATTTTGACCGGATGATCCGCCGCCGGCACTTCTATCGCCTGCGAAAACGGAAGCAGCGCTTTTGCCGCGGCAACCGGCATAGATTCGTCCGAAGTCATATACAAAATTTCAACGGTCAAAATCCCTTCCGCCAGCACGCCTTCCGGCGTCATTGTCGTCTGCTCGATTTCCAGCTTTTCTTCATTGATGCAGATCTGAAGAATATCCTCCTGCGCAGCGTCGATTTCGATCTTATCCGAAATCCGGCATTTCGCATCGTTTTTCACCAGAAGTTTCTCGAAACAGGACGCTTCAAACCTAGGCGTCACCTGCCGGTCCAAAGCATACAGATCCGAGATCATATCGATCCGGTCCTCTTTCCAGATGCAGATAGCCAGGTGAATGACCATTTCCAATAAAAGATTTCTTTCTTCCCCGTCTTCATCCTGCAGCATTTCCAGGTCAGACTGTGCCAGATCCGCCGAAATCCGGTAGATCAAATCCTCTTCACACGTATTGCATTCGACGCTTCCCTGAATGGGCACGGTCGTTTCAAACCATTGCAGGCGTTCTTCTTCCTCCGCTCCGGAATAGAGCACATAGACCAGCGCCTCCCCGCTGACTTCGATTTCTCCGTTTTTCATACGGCTGTTAATCCCCCGCAGCTGAACGCTGTTCCAGAGAATTTCATGCATATTTGGTTTGTTGGAGGAGAGCGAAAGCTCTTTTCGGATCCGAAGCGTATCTTTTTTATCCGTCACCAGCTCCAATACGTCCATCTGCTCTTTTTCAATCTCACAGTCCGCTTCGTTTTTGACTCCGGTCAAAATTTCCGCTTCTTCCGGTTTTTCTGCCACGGCACGAAATTCCACGAGAGAACGGATGCTTAGTTTCCTGGAATTAATGACGCTGACAGAAATATCCTCAATCCGTCCTTCTACTTTTACCGGATCAAATTCCTGCGCCGCATCGATGCTAAGGCTCTCCTGGAATGGAATTTCTCCTTTCAGGCTGTTGATCTTCCCGCTGTCTAAGTCCGTACGGTACAATATTTCAAACTCCAATATCCCTTTGAACCAGACATGCCCGTTGTTCACATGCACTTCATCAAAATGAACCGTCCCCCGTTCTCTGATCACTTTTGTTAAATCCGGCTTAAAATCCGGCAGATTATAATCATCATCCAGCGTAATCTGGCTGAATGCCTTGCCGATTTCTTTGTTTTTGTGCAAAACCTGTCTCTCTAATTCCACAAAAAAACCTCCGTTCTGAATAAGTATAGTACAAAGTTACAGTACAAAT
>BLMD01000090.1 GCA_011959925.1 Lachnospiraceae bacterium | reverse complement strand
TTCCGCTATTTCCGGGTTGCTCATTAAACCCTCGGAATCTAAAAAAAGCTGCTTTGCCTTTTCCCTATTTTCGTCCTTTTGTCGTGCCACGGCAAAACCTCCTTTCGTTTGTTTATCCATTTTCCGCCGTTCCATTCCCTTAGAATCATCACATTTTTTCAGAATTTCAAAAATGCAACGTCAAAGGGCAGCAGGATTTCAATTTTATCCCTGCTGCCCCTGCGGTATTTTACTTTTGCATTATATCACAAAAAATCGGGCAATGGCGGGCAATCTTTACTTGATGATTTCGCCTATAATTTTGCTTCGTGAAATATTCCTATTCCTCGCAAATTTTCCGCCCAAGGCTTCCAAGGCAACGCACCTTATATTTTTACTCTGTCTTACACTGTAACTAATTTGTTCCGCTATGCGTTCCCATTTTTGACCTTTTATGTAGAATCCGCTGATAATGGTTTTATGTATCGGCGTAAGTGCTGAAATTTCCTTGAAAATCTCCGTCCTAAGTTTTTTCAACTCTTTAATCCTCTTTTTCAGAGTGTCGATACTCTCCCTTGTGTCAGCTTCCGCCAATTTTACGGCAAGTAGAGCCGTGGAATCGGATAGAGTGCTACCGTGGGGCATACCGTCATAGACAACGGCCCCAAGCGGATTATACCCGGCTTCGTACTGCTCTAGCCACTCACTCGCCACCTTTATATCAGGGTCAACATATCTGTAAAACTTTAAGATTGCTTCCACTTCCAAATTTTTCATAATTGCATATCCTTTCTTTTATGGCGGTCTGTATTTCTCATGCCATTTGATACTTGCTACCGCTTTTCTTGGCTTTCCTGCCTTAATCCTGCTGCCGTGCCGTGTCCTCCTGCCCTTGCAGGATTCGCAAATATCTTGTGATACTTCCAACAATCCGCCTATTTCCTCTGCAAGGTCTTTTAGGCTTGCCAATGTATCATCAAAGGATTGCATTAACTGATTCAGCAAATCGCACGTTTCACTTACTGTTTTACTGCCTATGGCAGACAGAGTAAATATAGCTGTTTCTAATGCCGTTCCTACCCTGCTGCCACCGTAATATATGATTCCCTCCCTATATTCGATACGGTCCATACTGCACCGCCTAACTCTGTAAATACTGCTGATACTCTTTTGTCTTGCC
>BLMD01000089.1 GCA_011959925.1 Lachnospiraceae bacterium | reverse complement strand
ACAGCGATTTTTTCTTTTGCTAACTGTCAAAGACGGGATTATAACAAAAAAACCCGTTAAGTCAAGGAAAAAAAGCGATTTTATGATGTTTTTATATTTTTTTCAAAGTTATCCACAATATTGTTTTCCACATGTGCAGGAAATTGTGGA
Organism: Lachnospiraceae bacterium; assembly: GCA_011959925.1. Classification (GTDB taxonomy): domain Bacteria; phylum Bacillota; class Clostridia; order Lachnospirales; family Lachnospiraceae; genus Roseburia_B. The sequence continues at coordinate 1,455 of BLMD01000089.1, read as the reverse complement.
ATTTTAAAAGTCTTCCACAATTTGTGGATAACTCGTGGATAAGTGTGGATATTATCTTCAATCTTTCCCCTTATCGTAAAATCTTATGCTGATATCTTCCCGTAATTTTTTCATTGATTAAAGACGTAAATTTTGGTATTATAAATAATATAGGTTTTTTATGCGCCAATTTTAGAAAGAAATGATACGGAGAAATTACATGGAAGCAATTTATGAAAAATGGGAACAAATACTGCAATTTGTGAAAGAAGAACACGATATTTCTCAGGTTTCATTCGATACCTGGTTAAAACCGCTGGAAATCTGTACAATCAAAGACGGTAAACTTTATATTCTGGTTCCTTCCGCACAACTTGGAGTAAAATATATCGCAAGAAAATATGAGCTTCCGATAAAAGTTGCAATTACGGAAATGACAGGCATGGAATATGAATTAATCTTCATACTCCCGGAACAGGCGAAACAGCTGCGCAACAAAACTGCAAAAAAACAAACTTCCGCTTCCGATGCCGGCGAACATTCCAATTTAAATCCGAACTATACTTTTGATACTTTTGTCGTTGGCGGTAATAACCGTTTTGCACAGTCTGCCGCTCTTGCAGTTGCAGAATCACCGGGAGAATCCTACAATCCTCTTTATATTTACGGAGGTCCTGGACTTGGAAAGACACATTTAATGCATTCGATCGGAAATTTTATTCTGGAACAAAACCCCGAATCACGCGTGTTATATGTAACTTCGGAAGAATTTACCAATGAAGTAATTGAATCTATCCGAAACGGAAATGCTACCGCTATGACAAAGCTTCGGGAAAAATACCGGACGGTAGATGTATTAATGATCGACGATATACAATTTATAATAGGAAAGGAAAGCACGCAGGAAGAATTTTTCCACACTTTTAACGTGCTCCATTCCGCAGATAAACAAATCATTCTAACCTCAGACAAACCTCCAAAAGAAATGGAAACGCTGGAAGAACGTATTCAATCTCGTTTTGAATGGGGACTTATGGCAGATATCGGTCTGCCCGACTATGAAACGCGTATGGCAATCCTCCGCAAAAAAGTAGAGTCCGATGAAATGGACTTAAACGATGAAGTATTAAATTACATTGCAAATAATATCAAATCAAATATCCGTGAACTGGAAGGCGCTTTAAACAAACTGTTAGCTTACGGCAACCTGGTAAAAACTGAGATTACACTGGATATTGCAGTAAAAGAACTTCAAAATATCATTACACCGGACAAGCCAAAAGAAATTACACCGCAGCTGATTATTGAAGTTGTATCCGAACACTGTCAGATTTCTATGGATCAGATGATATCAAAAAGACGAAGCAACAATATTTCACATCCCAGACAAATCGCCATGTACCTCTGTAAAGGAATGACAGATTCTTCGTTAGATTACATCGGTTCTTTACTCGGAGGAAGCGACCATTCCACAAT
>BLMD01000088.1 GCA_011959925.1 Lachnospiraceae bacterium | reverse complement strand
CACACATGGTTTTTGCCTGATTTAAACCCTCTATTTGTGCTTGGATTGTTGTAGTCTGTTTATTTATGCAAGACCTGTGTATCTTTCCAGGAGAGACCGGATTACCGCCCACTTTACGACATGCTTCACTTCCCTCGTAATCTACAGAATACTCGAAAAGAAACTGAAAGAGCAGTACAGCTGCAAAAAAATATGAGAAAAATTTTAAACCAGACCCGGAAGAAGAAAAAATAGCCACATGCTTTTCCATTAAGAAAACCTCACAAACAGCGTGGGTACAATTTAACCCAAAATGAGAATGCAAACAGAAAAAAGATAGAAAAAATGAAAACAGCCGTTTACAAAGCATATGATATGTGTTATAGTACAGAAGTATGAGTTCAGCCCATATTCGGTAGATGGACACTCCGACCTTCTGCTGAGTATCGTATGCAGTTTGGGCGATTAAATTATCAGGAGGATTTATCATGATCGCAAAAGAAAAGAAACAAGCTATTATTGCCGAGTACGGCAGAACACCTGGCGACACCGGTTCACCGGAGGTTCAGATTGCTATCTTGACCGCAAGAATTCAGGAGCTTACCGAGCATTTAAAGGTCAATCAGAAAGATCATCATTCCAGAAGAGGACTTTTAAAGATGGTAGGACAAAGACGTGGTCTGCTGGCTTATTTAAAGAAGACGGATATCGAAAGATATCGTTCTTTGATCGAACGTTTAGGAATCAGAAAGTAATGAGTTTAAAAAACAGAGCGGAGGTATATTCCGCTCTGTTTTTGTAAGCTATCATGCCTGACAGAACCGGCGGGAGGTATACGCCGAGACCACTGATATGCGTATTTGGGAAATGCTTGTATCAGTAGTTTCGGAGTCTTCTGCCGCAGCATTCCGTCAGAAAGACCAAGAAAAAGGAGAAGAAGACATGTACAAAAGTTTTTCAATGGAACTTGCCGGAAGAACGCTTACCGTCGACGTAGACAGGGTCGGAAAGCAGGCGAACGGCTGTGCGTTTATGCACTATGGGGAGACCACCGTATTATCTACGGCAACGGCATCCGACAAACCAAGGGACGGAATCGATTTCTTCCCGTTAAGCGTGGAATTTGAAGAGAAACTGTATTCCGTGGGGAAAATTCCGGGAGGATTTAATAAGAGAGAGGGAAAGGCGTCCGAGAATGCGGTATTGACTGCCCGTGTGATTGATCGTCCGATGCGTCCGCTGTTCCCGAAAGATTACCGGAATGACGTAACGTTAAACAATATGGTTATGAGCGTGGATCCCGAGTGCCGTCCGGAAATCGTAGCGATGCTGGGTTCTGCAATTTCGACCAGTATTTCCGATATTCCGTTTGACGGACCGTGCGCAATGACGCAGGTCGGCATGGTAGACGGAGAATTTATCATCAATCCCTCTCAGGCGCAGTGGGATGAAGGCGATCTGATGCTTACAGTAGCGTCCACTTCAGAGAAAGTGATTATGATCGAGGCAGGCGCGAATGAAATTCCGGAAGATAAAATGATCGAGGCAATTTATATGGCGCATGATATCAATCAGACGATCATCGCATTTATCAACCGGATCGTTGCAGAGACAGGTAAGCCGAAACACACGTATACAAGCTGTGCGATTCCGGAGGAGATGTTTGAAGAGATCCGGCGTCTCGTACCGCCGGAGGAGATGGAAGAGGCGGTATTTACCGATTTAAAGCAGGTGCGGGAAGAAAATATCCGTATGATTACCGAAAAGCTGACAGAAGCATTTGCGGAGAAGGAAGAATGGCTCGCTGTGCTGGATGAAGCCGTTTATCAGTATCAGAAGAAGACTGTCCGTAAAATGATCTTAAAAGACCATAAACGTCCGGACGGACGTGCCATCGACGAAATCCGTCCGCTGGCGGCGGAAGTAGACTTGATTCCAAGAGTACACGGTTCCGCAATGTTTACCAGAGGGCAGACGCAGATCTGCGATGTCGTAACGTTGGCGCCGTTATCGGAAGTGCAGAGAGTAGACGGAATCGATGAAAATATTACCGAGAAGCGTTATATGCATCATTATAACTTCCCCTCTTATTCGGTCGGGGAGACAAAGCCGTCGAGAGGTCCGGGGCGCCGGGAAATCGGTCATGGCGCATTGGCAGAGCGTGCGCTGATTCCGATGCTTCCTTCCGTGGAAGAATTTCCTTATGCGATCCGCGCCGTGTCCGAGACATTTGAATCCAACGGTTCGACTTCCATGGCGTCGACCTGTGCGTCCTGTATGGCGCTTATGGCGGCGGGTGTTCCGATTAAAAAGATGGTAGCCGGTATTTCCTGCGGTCTTGTGACAGGAGATACGGATGACGACTATCTGGTATTGACGGATATTCAGGGGCTGGAAGATTTCTTCGGCGATATGGACTTTAAAGTAACCGGAACAAAAGAAGGAATTACGGCGATCCAGATGGATATCAAGATCCACGGACTGACAAGGCCAATCGTAGAAGAGGCGATTGCAAGGACGAGAGAAGCAAGATTTTTTATTATGGACGAATGTATGTCCAAGGCAATTACAGAGCCGAGAAAAGAATTGAGCGAGTACGCGCCGAAGATTATTCAGGTCCAGATCGATCCGGCAAAGATCGGCGATGTAGTCGGACAGAGAGGAAAGACGATCAATGAGATCATTGAGCGTACCGGTGTGAAAATTGATATTACGGACGACGGTGCGGTTTCCATCTGCGGTACAGATCTAGCTGCAATGAATCAGGCGGTAGAAATGATCCGGATTATTACGACGGATTTTGAAGAAGGGCAGATTTTCAAAGGCAAGATTGTAAGCATCAAAGAGTTCGGCGCATTTGTAGAATTTGCTCCGGGCAAGGAAGGCATGATCCACATTTCCAAGATATCCAAAGACAGGATCAACCGTGTGGAAGACGTGCTGACACTCGGAGATAAAGTGACGGTAGTATGTCTTGGAAAAGATAAAATGGGAAGGATCAGTTTTTCTATGAAAGATGTGTCCAGGTATACAAAATAGGCGTTACTTGCGGCAGTATGCGTTTTCGAAATGCATACTGCCTTTTTTAAGTTTTCATGGACAAAAACGCATATTTTTAATAGAATAGAAGTGAACACGTAACAGGGGGAAAACAAATGAAGGCAATCGAATGGAATGACCGGTTCAGCATAGGGGTAGAAATTGTGGATCATGCGCATCAGAAACTGTTTTCTATTGTACGGAAATTAAACCGCCTCAGTCAAAATTCGCGAAAGAATGAATGGACCTGCATGGAGGGAATCAAATATTTTAAAAACTATGCGGTGACTCATTTTGCGCAGGAAGAAGCTTATATGCGGTCTGTCGGATACGGCGGATATGAGATGCATAAGCGTCTGCATGACAATATGGTAAACCATACGCTGCCGGTGTTTGAAATGGAACTGGTAAAGTCCGGGTATTCGGAAGATGTGCTTGCGCAGTTTTTAAATTTCTGCTCCGGATGGCTGACAGAACACATATTGATCGAAGACCGGGCGATAACAGGAAAAGTTTCGAGTAAATGGGTGCACGAACAGAGCGAAGAAGAGCTGATAGGTTTTTCGCAGGCGGTGATCGGCGTACTGGAACAAGAGTTTCGATTGGACGCGATGCTTGCAAGCCGTTATTACAGCAGTGAAGATATTGGAAATGCATATTATTACCGATTTTTGTATCGGACAAAAGACGGCAGGAAGCAGCAGGTGTTTCTTGCTTTTGAGGAACAGCTGTTGCTTTACATGGCAGGAAGGATACAAAAAGAACGATTTATGAAAATGGAAAAACGCGTGCTGGATTCGATCGGAACGCTTTCTACCCGGATTGTGGATGGGATCGGAGAGCGGTTCGCGCAGATTGACTCATATCAGGCGGAGAAAGACAATATGCTGACTTACGATCAGTTCATAAAAGTATTTGAACGGGAATATCCGTATTACAGTATGCTGTTTCGCACAAACAGAGGCTTTTTTGCCGTTTGCGCCGTAAAATAAGAAGAAGAACACCTCTGATTTTGGCGCATAACATAAAAGAAAAGGCTTTTTATGGGATGAATCAGGTTCGGAAAAAATTAAGGGCAGACTATGCGCATAGAAAAGGATTGACGGGAAAAGGGATTACCGTTGCAATTATGGATACGGGTATCATTACACATCCGGATTTTGACAGGCGGATTTTGAAATTTACTGATTTTACCCAGCAGAGGATGCGTCCGTATGACGATAACGGGCATGGGTCCCATGTAGCAGGTATTATTGCGGGAACCGGGAAAATGAGCCGGGGGCTTTATCGGGGCATGGCGCCGGAATGTAATCTTTTTGTGACAAAAGTATTAGACAGAAAAGGAAACGGGAATACGGCCCAGGTATTAAAAGCGATTGATTTTGTCATCGAAAATCGGGAAGAATATAATATCCGGATTTTAAATATATCCGTAGGCATGCTGCCTTCGGCAGATGAAACGGAAAAATCCAATTTGATGTACGCGGTGGAAAAAGCATGGAATCATGGGATTGTAGTTGTTGCCGCAGCGGGAAATAACGGACCGGGCAGAAACAGCGTAACGATTCCCGGGCAATGTAAAAGCATCATAACCGTAGGAAGCATCGATGATTATGTGAAGCGCGGAAGAGGTTTAAAAAGCGGTTACAGCGGAAGGGGACCAACCGAGTGCTGCGTGGTTAAGCCGGAAATTTTGGCTCCGGGAACGGCAATCAAAAGCTGTTCCGCAAGAGGGGGATACGAGGTAAAAAGCGGTACTTCCATGTCCGCGCCGGTGATCGCCGGTTCGATCGCGCTGCTTTTGCAGAAATATCCGGATCTGACACCCGCACAGGTAAAACTGCGGTTATATGAGAGAGCCGTTGTGCTGGGCGAAGCAGGGGAACAAAAATACTGGGGAGTGGTATATTTAAACCGTCTGTTATAGAGAAATAGGAGGAAGTAACAAATGAAACGGATTGCCAGCATAGTATTCAGCAGGAAATTTATGGTTGCCGTTGCAATCATTCTGCAGTTTTCCTGGATTTTTTTCACAGTATACGATTTCAGCGTCCGCTTTACTTTTGTGGACGGCTGTCTCCGCATTCTGGCATTCTTTCTGGTTCTGGTGGTAGTAAATAACTGGACCAATCCCTACTATAAGCTTGCATGGACATGTATTATTCTGGTATTTCCGGTTCTTGGCATCGTATTATACCTGGTATTTGGTAGAAGCGAACTGACAAAGAACACGAGAGAACGCATGGATGCCGTACACCGGGAATTGACGGCCTGCCTGGAAATGGACTATACTGCGATCAAAGAGCTGATGGAGAAAGATCCGGGAGCGGCACAGCAGTCCAGGTATATTCATGACTGGGCGCAGTATCCTTTGTACCGTAATTCCAAAACGAAATATTATCCGTCCGGCGAGGCGATGTTTGTCGATATGTTAGGCGCCATGGAGCGGGCAGAAAAATTTATATTTCTGGAATATTTTATTATTGAAGACGGTGAAATGCTGCAGAAGATGCTTGCAATTATGAAACGTAAAGTACAGGAGGGCGTTTTGGTGCGCCTGATTTATGATGATGTCGGTTCCATTCAGACGCTGCCGAAGCATTTTACCAGAGATCTAAAAGCCATGGGTATAGAAACCGCGTCGTTTAACCCGTTTCGTCCGATTTTGTCGATTATATTGAACAACAGGGATCATCGAAAGATTTTGGTGGTAGACGGGCAGGTGGGATTTACCGGCGGGATCAATATTGCAGATGAATACATCAACAAAAAAGAGCGGTTCGGTTACTGGAAAGATGCCGGCGTAGAGGTTAAAGGCGAAGCGGTATGGAGTTTTACGACGATGTTTTTGGAAATGTGGAATTATATCAGGCAGACTTCCGAAGATTACCGTCAGTACCTGCCGGAACAATACCATAAGACGGAAAATCCGGAAGATGGTTTTGTGCAGCCTTACAGTGATACGCCTTTGGATCATGAAAATGTGGGAGAAAATATTTATCTGAATATTATCAACCATGCGAAGCAGTATGTTTATATTTATACGCCGTATCTGATCGTGGACAATGAAATGACGGTTGCGCTGCAAAACGCTGCAAAATGCGGCATCGACGTCAGAATTGTAACGCCGGAGATACCGGATAAAAAACTGGTGTTTCTGCTGACGCAGTCTTATTACGAACAGCTGATGCAGTGCGGCGTAAAGATTTATCAGTATAAACCGGGATTTATCCACGCGAAATGTTTTGTCTGCGACGATAAGATTGCAACGGTAGGAACCGTAAATTTGGATTATCGGAGTTTGTATCTGCATTTTGAGTGCGGCGTTTTTATGTATCGTTCCCAGGCGGTGATGCAGCTGAAAGAAGACGCTTTGGATACGATCGAGAGATCGAGGGAAATTACAAGGGATTTCTGCAGGAAGCGAAATCTTGTCATACTTGCGCTGCAGTCTGTCTTGCGCTTATTTGCGCCGCTGCTGTAGGAGCATGGGAATCAGGAATTCACAGGGAGGATAAGAGATGAAAAAAAACTTAGGAGTATACGTTGTTGTATTGGCAGTATTATGTGTTGTGCTTGGATTCGGAAGAGCAGAACCGGTATGGGCCGAAGAGGGAAATCCAACGGAAGGAACCGATGTGGAGAGCCTTACAGTTTCTGCGGGAAAGAAAGGGTATCATCCAAGTAAGGGCAATTATCTTGTGATCCGTTCTTACATCCGTACGGAAGAAGAGACGGCGGATCTTTGCCTTAAGATTTACAACAAAAAAGGAAACTATGTATTTCAGAAGAAATTTAAAAACCATACCGGCGGTTCCTTCAGCTATCGTTGGAAGGGAAAGCCGAGCAAAAAGAATGCGGCGGGCGTTTCGGCAAAAAAATATGTCAAGCAGGGAAAGTATACGGTGGAACTGAGCGTACTTTCCAAAGTAAACCAACTTCCGATCGCTCAGAAAACGTGCCGTTTAAAAATTTCCAAAAAAGCGCCCGCAGGAAAAGCCGGTTTGATGGAAGCTGCCGGTATCCCCATTCTGACAGGGGATCCGGAAGTGGATTATATGGCGGAACAAATCTGTAAAAGTGCAAAAGTTGACAAAACGCAGAATCAAAGTGAAAAAGTAAAGCGTATCTATCATTGGATGACGGTAAATCAGAAACATGTGCATTATTATGAAGGAGGTACCTTTAAAAAGTATTATAATCTGGCGTCTTCCAGGAAAAAAATAGATGCCTACAAAAAAACCACGGATGCGCTCTATAAAAACGGAAGCCTCATCTACAATTATGATCAGGCGCTGATCCAAAGAAAATGGTGTATGGAGCGCAGGATCGGCGTATGTACCGATCAGGCCGCGATTTTTAAAATCCTGTGCAATCATGCAGGCATTCAGGCAGGAATCTGCAGCGGTTATTATCTGAACAGAAACGGGACAAAAGCGCCGCATGCCTGGAATTATGCCGTGGTAGGCGGTCGTACGTATTATTACGACGTAGATGTCGAGATACAAAATTACGGTAAGGGACAGGGAGATTATTACTGGTATCAAAAGACCCGTTCCGAGGCGAATCGTACGCATAAATTTATTACCATCGACTAAACCGGTAAAAGCGGCTGCTTATGAAAAGTACCGCAGGAAAATTTTTTTCATATAATCCGAAAAAGCGGCTTGTGTGATATCTTTCGCGGCAATGATATCTACCGAGCCGATTTTTTCCGTTCCCAGACGGTAGACGGCTTCTCCGATCTTTTCCCCTTTTTTTATGGGCGCGTCTTTAACATTCGGAAGAGAAATCTGCTTTTCAATAGCAGAAAAATCGGCGCCGTCTGCAGAAAGGTACTGGAACGGGTTTTTATACTCCAGCGGCAGAGCGTTTTCCGTACCTTTTTTTACCGAAAGGTCCGGCAGAGGCTCTTTATGTTCATCCGTATAGATTTTGCATTTGGAAAAACCGTAATTGAACAGAGCGGCGGCTGTCCCGAAACGGTCTTTCGGGTTTTCGGCGCCCATAATGACGGCGATCAGTTCCATACCGTCTTTTTCTGCCGTGGCGGAAAGACAGAATTTTGCCAGTCCGGTGGAACCTGTTTTTAATCCGGTGGCATATTCGTACTGCCGGATCAGCTTGTTGGTATTTGTCAAACCGAATTCCGTGGAGCCTTTTGCGGTCACATGGGTCATCGTGTCCATCCATATGGTGCAGTATTCGTGAATTTGGGGATGACGTACCGTCAATTCCCGCGACATCAGGGCAACGTCGTACGCGCTTGTCATATGCCCGTCAGCATCCAGGCCGCAGCAGTTGACAAACGTCGTATCTTTCATGCCCAGAGCGGCGGCTTTTGCATTCATTTCCGCAACGAAAGCGGCTTCGCTGCCGCTGATAAATTCTGCCATAGCGACGCAGGCGTCATTTGCACTCGCAATACTGATGCACTTGATCATGGTTTCTACGTCCTGGGTTTCACCCACTTCTAAAAACACCTGAGAGCCGCCCATGCCTGCAGCGTGTTCGGAAACGGTAACGGTATCCGTCAGTTTTATGCTGCCTTTTTCCAGCGCTTCAAAGATCAAAATCAGCGTCATGATCTTTGTGATGCTGGCGGGATGTCTGGCGGAATGGGAATCCTTTTCAAAAATAATAGTTCCGGTGGAAGCCTCCATTAACAGGGCGCTGGGGGCGGCAACGGAAATGCCGGCGGCATGTTCTGCGGCCTGTGCTTCTAAAGAAGCCGATGCAGAGTTTTCGTCAGAAGCTTCCTGCGTTTCCGTAAACAGGATCCGGGAAGAGAGCGTTTGAACCGGGGGAAACAGGGCAGAAGCAAGCAAAAGATGAAGACAAAGGAAAAGGGATAAGAAGGAATGCATAGTATAACCTCCGTGGATTGTTGCAAATTCTCTATAATAGTGTAATCGCTTGGTAGAAAATTTATGACCGAATCTTGAAATTCAGGCCGAAATCAACTAGAATAGAGCCTGTGCCAAAAAAGCAGAGAATGGGAGTTATCGTTATTTATGGAATTAACAGTCAAATTAGAAGCGTTTGAGGGACCTTTGGACTTGCTTTTGCATCTTTTGGATAAAAATAAAGTCAGTATCTACGATATTCCGATTGTAGAAATTACCAATCAGTATCTGGATTATATTCAGGAAATGCAGCGGCAGGATTTGAACGTCATGAGTGAGTTTCTGGTGATGGCCGCTACTTTAATCGCTATCAAATCCAAAATGCTTCTGCCGAAAGAAATAAACGAAGACGGAGAAGAAGAAGATCCGCGGGCAGAACTCATCCAGCAGCTTTTGGAATATAAAATGTATAAATGTATGTCCTATGAACTGAGAGACCGGCAGGTGGATGCAAGACGCGTGCTGTTTAAAGAACCAACGATTCCGGATGAAGTGATGGCGTATGAAGAACCGGTCGATGTGAAAGTGCTCTTATCGGGGCTGACGCTTCGGAAATTAAACGATATTTTTCAGTCGGTCATGCGCAGGCAGGAAAATAAGATTGACCGGGTTCGCGCCGGATTTGGAAAGATCGAAAAAGAAGAAGTTTCGTTAAAAGAAAAGCTGGCATATCTGGAACGATATGCCGCAGCTCATAAAAGTTTTTCCTTTCGGAACCTTCTGGAGGCCCAGAGCAGCAAAATGGAAGTTATCGTCAGTTTCCTTGCCGTTTTGGAGCTGATGAAAACCGGGAAAATAACAATCATGCAAAAGCATCTGTTTGACGATATCCTGATCGAATCAAAAACGGCTGCATAAACACGGGGGGAATATGGAACAGAAATCGTACAAATCAATTATAGAAGCCATTCTTTTTACTATGGGAAAGTCTGTAGACCTGGAAAAAATAGCGGCTGCCATTGAGTTGGAAAACGATGAGACGAAACGTTACATCGAAGAACTGGCAGAAGAATACCGGGAAAATGAGCGGGGCATGCAGATCATGGAACTGGACGGCGCATATCAGATGTGTACCAGCCAGAATACATATGAATACCTGATCCGCATCGCAAAACAGCCAAAAAAACATGTGCTGACAGATGTTTTACTGGAAACGCTTTCGATTATTGCCTATAAGCAGCCGGTGACAAAGGCGGAGATCGAAAAAATCCGCGGCGTTTCCTGCGACCATTCCGTCAGTAAACTGGTGGAATATAATCTGGTGGAAGAACTGGGGCGTTTGGATGCGCCTGGGCGTCCGATGCTTTTTGGGACGACCGAAGAGTTTTTGCGCAGTTTTGGAATCCATTCTTTGGAAGAGCTGCCTGAAATGAGTCCTCTGCAGATCGAAGAGTTTAAACAGGAGGCGGAAGCGGAAATATAACGAAATCACGTAAGGATTTCATTAAAATGAAAATAGGGTATTCCCTTTTTGAAAATATCTGTTATAATAATAAACGTATCGGGGTATGGCTCAGTTTGGTCAGAGCGCACGGCTGGGGGCCGTGAGGTCGCAGGTTCGAATCCTGTTACCCCGACTTTTTTACATCAGAACAATATGGATGTACGAAAGAACAATATAATGAGAACGATGAGTATTTCCATTTCATGAAATAAGCTGCGCAGTCGTTGTTTCGTGCGCAGCCGTATTTTTGTGAAAAATCATGTAATCTGTCTGTTTACAGTCTTTCCGGATTGCTGTTTAAATGTATATATTCCGCAACGGAACGGTCAAATAATTTGATATGCGTAAACAGCCAGTCCACAACATTGGATTTTACCTGCCGGACAAATGCTTCGGTAGGTCCTTCCGATTCTTCCAGAAAAGAGTCCAGGTCTTTCAGGTGTTTCTTAAATTCTTCATGCTTTTCCTTATGTTCTTTTAATCCCGGATATCCGATATCCTCTTGCAGTTTTTCTTCCTCTGAAAAATGGAAATTTGTGTATTCTGCCAGGTAATCCAGCATTTTGATCGCTTTGACCTTGCCGTTTTCGTTTTCGCAGGAATCTACAAACTGCCTGATCCGTTCGATCAGCTCTTTGTGCTGGGCGTCAATCGTTTCGTTGCCCGTAATTAAAGTATCGTCGAATGAAATGGTCATACTTTTACCTCCTAAACATGTACTGCGTTTATTATATACCGAAATGCCCAGATGTGCATCAAATTTTTGAAAAAAAAGTGACCGTTTGGGCGGTATTATTGTAATTCGGTTTCTCTTCTATTATAATTGAGATTACAAAAACGGATCAAGAAAGAAGGTTTTGCATGAGAAGAAAAATTTACAGTTTTTTGCTCCTGATCTGTCTGCTTTTATCATGTAACGGCTGTCAGGATACGAAAGAGACAGAAAAATCCAATGTATCTTCCCAACAAGACGATACGCAGAAAGAGAAGAAATCAGAGGTAAGGTCATCGTTTACAACGAAACAGGCGGAAACGGAAGAAGCGATAGAGGAGAAAGAGCAGGGAACGGAACTGACAGAAGAAACAGAAACCGAAAGCACACAGGAGGAACCGGGAGCGATAGCGGCATCGGAAGATACCTATGATTATGTTGCTTTGGGGAATTCGATTACCTGCAATGAGATTGAAGAAGGTCTTTGGTGGGGGAACTGGGGAATGGCGGCTTCTTCGGAAGAGAAAGATTATGTTCATCTGGTTTCCAACTGGCTGGGAGGACAGTCGGTACGTCCGGTGACAACGACGGTGCTGGATTTGAAAAAATGGGAAGTGGCGCAGAAAAGGGACGATATTTTAGCGGATTATGAAACGTATTTTAATGAACATACGGATCTTATTACGATACAAACGGGAGAAAATATTACGGATTACCGGGATACGCTTACCATGGATTATTTAAATCTTGTGGATTTTGTCAAGAAGAAAGCGCCGAATGCCTTGATCCTTATGTTAGGGGAAACGCTCTGGCCCTCTGAAGATATCGAATCGGCAAAACAGGCGGCGTGCGACTATTACGGGGTGATCTTTGTAGATATGACAAAATTTTTAAACGGGTATGCAGACTCTTATAAGTCTGCTTTGGGAACCGAGGTGTCCGGTGCAGACGGGGGAACCTATGCGATCGGCAATGAAGTGGTAGCCGCACATCCGAACGATGAGGGCATGGCTTGTATTGCGCAGCAGGTGATCGATCATATTACGGTAAACAATTAGAAGATTTTGGGAGTAAAGTCTGTGACAGGCTAATAATAAATGGAGGGGTAGTATGTTAGAACAATCTTACTATGACAAGGCGGATGAAATTATCCGCCAGCACGGGACGGTGCAGAGATTTTTAATTCCGATTATTCAGGATATCCAGAATTATTATCGGTATCTGCCGCCGGAACTGTTAAGCTATGTAGCAAAACGCCTTGGGATCAATGAAGCAAAGGCATACAGCGTAGCGACATTTTATGAAAACTTTTCTTTTGAAGCAAAAGGAAAATATGTCGTCCGCGTCTGTGACGGCACGGCATGCCATGTGCGCAAATCGACGGCAATTTTGGATCAGATCTACAAAGAGACGGGGCTTGGCAGAGGAAAGAGCACGACGGACGACATGCTCTTTACATTGGAAACCGTATCCTGTCTGGGGGCTTGCGGACTGGCTCCGGTATTAACGGTAAATGATGTGGTGCATCCGGCCATGACGCCGGAAAAGGTGCATGAATTGTTTGAAGAATTGAAAGGTGCAGAGAAAGAATGAGATTAAATAACAGAGAAGATTTGGAAAAAAAGCGCATAGAGGCGAAAGAGGCGATGAAAAAGCCGTCACACCGTATTTTAGTCTGTGCCGGAACGGGATGTCTGGCAGGGGGTTCTGCTGAGATTTACAATAAATTTTTAGAGCTTGCGGCAAAAGAAGAGGGCGTGGAAGTGGAATTTGGCGAGGAAGCCGCACATGGCGCAAACGACCGCGGCATTGCCCATACGGGAGTAAAACGCAGCGGATGCCATGGATTTTGCGAGATGGGACCGCTTGTTCGGATCGAACCGAGCAATTATCTCTATGTGAAAGTCAAAGAAGAAGACTGTGAAGAAATTTTTGAAGAAACCATCCGAAACGATCGGCCGGTAGAGCGGCTGCTCTATGAGGCGGACGGCGTCAAATACGAAACGCAGGAGAAAATTCCCTTCTATGAAAAGCAGATGCGTCTGGTTTTGAAAAACTGCGGGCATATTGACGCGGAAAATATGGACGAATACATTGCCGTCGGCGGATATCAGGCGTTAGAAAAAGTATTGTTTGAAATGACGCCCGAAGACGTGGTGGAAGAGATTTCGGAATCCGGACTGCGCGGAAGAGGCGGCGGCGGATTTCAGACCGGATATAAATGGCGGCAGGTAGCCAGACAGAAAACGGAAGAAAAATATATCGTCTGCAACGGCGACGAAGGAGATCCGGGCGCGTTTATGGACCGAAGCGTGATGGAAGGAGATCCGCATAAAATGCTTGAGGGAATGATGATCGCAGGTTATGCGGTCGGTGCGTCTGAGGGATATATCTATGTGCGTGCAGAATATCCGCTTGCGATCAACCGTTTGAAAACGGCGATTGCCCAGGCGAGTGAAGCGGGACTGCTGGGAGAGCATATTTTGGGTACGGATTTTTCGTTCCGGATACATATCAATCGGGGAGCCGGCGCATTTGTCTGCGGAGAAGGCAGCGCGCTTACCGCATCCATTGAGGGCGAGCGTGGAATGCCCAGGACCAAACCGCCCAGAACGGTAGAACAGGGCCTGTTTGCCAAACCTACGGTACTCAATAATGTGGAGACGTATGCCAACGTGCCGATGATCGTCAATGAAGGCGCCGCATGGTATCATACGATCGGAACGGAGGGCAGCCCGGGTACAAAAGCGTTTGCGCTGACCGGAAGCGTAAAGCATACGGGCCTGATCGAGGTGCCGATGGGTACGACGCTGCGGAAAATTGTTTACGATATCGGCGGCGGCGTAAAAAATGACGTTCCGTTTAAAGCCGTGCAGATCGGAGGTCCTTCGGGCGGCTGTCTGGTAACGAACAACCTGGAAGTTGCATTGGATTTTGATTCTTTGAAAAAATTAAACGCTATGATCGGTTCGGGGGGACTGGTCGTTATGGATGAAAATACCTGTATGGTAGAAGTGGCACGTTTCTTTATGAATTTTACACAGAATGAAAGCTGCGGCAAATGTGTGCCCTGCAGGGAAGGCACAAAACAGATGCTGGATATTCTGGAAGATATCGTGGCTGGAAAAGGTACGGAAGAATCTCTGATCATGCTGGAAGAATTGGGCGAGGCAATCACGAATACGGCGCTCTGCGGACTAGGAAAGAGCGCGGCGCTTCCGGTATTGTCCACGCTTCGGAATTTCCGCAAAGAGTATCTGGAGCATGTGGTGGAAAAACGCTGTGCGACGGGGACGTGCCAGGCGCTTTTGAACTATAAGATCCTTCCGGACGTATGTAAGGGGTGTTCAAAATGTGCAAGAAACTGTCCGGTCGATGCGATCAGCGGAAAAGTAAAAGAACCTTTTACGATTGACCAGAGTGTCTGCATCAAATGCGGAACATGCCTGGATAACTGTCCGTTTGGCGCAATCGTAAAGGAAAGTTAGGAGGAACATGAGATGGATTATATTACAATAGATTCAAAGAAAGTGCCGATTGAGGGAGAGAAGAACGTACTTTCCTTAATCCGTAAAGCGGGGATTGACCTGCCGACATTCTGTTATCATTCGGAACTGTCTATTTACGGGGCATGCCGTATGTGCGTAGTGGAAGATGACAGAGGAAGAATTTTTGCATCCTGTTCCGAACAGCCCAGAGCCGGCATGGTGATCTACACCAATACGAAACGGATTCAAAGTTATCGAAAACTGATGATCGAGCTGCTTTTGGCGTCGCATGACAGGGATTGTACCGTCTGCCATAAAAACGGAATGTGTGAACTGCAGTCTCTGGCATACAGAGTCGGCGTACACGATGTCCGCTTTCCGAAAACAAAAGAGGAGCTTCCGATCGATATGAGTTCGCCGAGTATCGTACTCGATCCGAACAAATGTATTCTCTGCGGCGACTGTGTCCGTACATGTGACGAAATTCAGGGAGTCGGCGCGATTAACTTTGCGTTCCGCGGATCGAAGACAAGAGTTATGCCGGCATTCAATAAAAAATTAAGCGAAACGGACTGTGTCGGCTGCGGGCAGTGTGCGGCAGTCTGTCCGACTTCTGCGCTTTCCATCCGGTCGAACGTGACTGTGGTATGGGATGCCATTGAAGATAAAAATATCCGTGTTATCGCGCAGGTTGCTCCGTCTGTGCGGATTGCGGTCGGCGACCATTTCCAGATTCCCAAAGGAAAAAATTCGTTTGGAAAACTGGTAGAAGCGCTGCGCATTATGGGATTTGACGAGATCTACGATACGAATTTTGCGGCGGATCTTACGGTAATGGAAGAATCGGCAGAGTTTGCGGAGCGGTTGTCTAAAGGTGAAAACCTTCCGCTCTTTACTTCCTGTTGCCCCGGATGGGTGAAGTACTGCGAGAATAAATATCCGGAATTTGCAGAAAATCTCTCTACCTGCCGTTCTCCGCAGGGGATGTTTTCTGCCGTTTTGAAAGAATACTACAAAGAACGGGACGAAAAAGAGGGTAAAAAAACCGTAATCGTATCGATCATGCCGTGTACGGCGAAAAAGGGAGAAATTTTAAGGAAAGATAATTATACGGACGGCTTACAGGATACGGACTTTGTGCTGACGACGACAGAAGTGATTCGTATGATCAAGCAGATGGGGATCCAGTTTGATAAAATCCAGGGCGAATCTGCGGACATGCCGTTTTCACTGGCATCCGGCGGCGGCGCGATTTTCGGCGTAACCGGCGGCGTGACCGAGGCCGTATTGCGCAGGCTCTCGGACGAAAAGGATTACCAGACGCTGCGTGAGATCAGTTTTACCGGGGTCCGCGGAGAAGAAGGCATCAAAGAAGCCGTGATCGAGCATGGCGGCAGAGAAGTCCATATTGCCGTTGTCAACGGTCTTGCCAATGCCGGAAAGCTCTTAGACCGTATCAAAGCGGGCGAAGCAGCGTATGATTTTGTAGAAGTGATGGCCTGCAAGCGCGGATGCATCATGGGAGGCGGCCAGCCGGGACCGGCGGGACCAAGAACCAAGAAAAGAAGGATGGAAGGGCTCTACAAAGTGGATCAGAGTTCCAATATCAAATCCGCAGATGAAAATCCTGCAGTACAGGCGCTGTATCAGGATTTCCTGAAAGGGAAAGAACATAAACTGCTGCACAGAACATTGCACTCTTGACTTTTGGGCATTATGTGCTAGAATAATTTCCAGTGTGAGTGTAAAGTAAAGGAAGGTTTTCTTATGAGAAGACAGGTGTTATCATTGCTGGTGGAAAACACCGCAGGTGTTACCAGCCATATATCCGGACTGTTCAGCCGAAGGGGCTATAATATCGACAGCTTTTCTTCCGGCGTGACCGCCGATCCGAAATATACGAGGATTACGATTGTGGCAAGCGGGGACGAGCAGATACTGGAGCAGATTGAAAAGCAGCTTTCCAAGCTGGAGGACGTACTGGATATCAAGAAATTAGAGCATGGAACTTCCGTAACGAGAGAGCTTATCTTAGTTAAGATTCGGGCAAAAGATACGGATCGTCAGGCAATTTTAAATGTCACAGAAATTTTCCATGGAAAGGTTGTGGACGTGACACATGATTCCATGGTCATTGAATTGACCGGGCAGCAGGAAAAGCTGGATGCATTTATGGATCTGCTGGTCGGCTATGAGATCTTAGAATTGGCAAGAACCGGTATTACGGGATTGACCCGTGGTTCTTCCGATGTCAAATACTTAGACTAAATGAAAACAGGAGGATATTATCGTATGTCAGCGAAAATTTTTTATCAGGAAGATTGCAACTTATCATTATTAGAGGGGAAGACAATTGCCATTATCGGTTACGGCAGCCAGGGACATGCCCATGCGTTGAATTTAAAAGAGTCTGGATGCCATGTAATCATCGGTCTTTATGAAGGCAGCAAATCCTGGGATAAAGCTGTGAAACAGGGATTTGAAGTATATACGGCTGCAGAAGCTGCAAAAAAAGCTGATATCATTATGATTTTGATCAATGACGAGAAGCAGGCGGATCTTTACAAAAACGATATCGAGCCGAATTTAGAGGAAGGCAATATGCTGATGTTTGCACATGGGTTCAACATTCATTTCGGATGCATCGTTCCTCCGGCAAACGTTGACGTAACGATGATTGCGCCGAAAGGACCGGGACATACTGTTCGTTCCGAATATCAGGAAGGCAAAG
Organism: Lachnospiraceae bacterium; assembly: GCA_011959925.1. Classification (GTDB taxonomy): domain Bacteria; phylum Bacillota; class Clostridia; order Lachnospirales; family Lachnospiraceae; genus Roseburia_B. Next base: position 38,604 of record BLMD01000088.1, on the reverse strand, counting down.
GCGTACCGTGTTTGATCGCCGTGGAACAGGATGCGACAGGAAAAGCGCAGGATCTTGCGCTGGCATATGCGCTGGGCATCGGCGGAGCAAGGGCAGGCGTTTTGGAAACGACATTCCGTACAGAGACCGAGACAGATCTCTTCGGTGAGCAGGCAGTGCTTTGCGGCGGCGTATGCGCGTTGATGCAGGCAGGCTTTGAGACATTGGTAGAAGCCGGCTATGACGCAAGAAACGCATACTTTGAATGTATCCATGAGATGAAGCTGATCGTAGATTTGATTTATCAGTCAGGGTTCGCCGGAATGCGTTATTCTATTTCCAATACGGCAGAATACGGCGATTACATTACGGGACCGAAAATTATCACGGAAGATACCAAAAAAGCGATGAAGAAAATTTTATCTGATATTCAGGACGGTTCTTTTGCAAAAGAATTTCTTCTGGATATGTCTCCGGCAGGAAAACAGGTTCATTTCAAAGCAATGAGAAAGCTTGCCGGCGAGCATTGTTCCGAAGCGGTCGGCAAGGAAATCCGTAAGCTTTACAGCTGGAACAACGAAGAAGATAAACTGATCAACAATTAATTCGAAGCGGCATATCCCGCTGGAACAGGGATACATAATAAAAACAAGTGCAGAGGTTTACTGCGGGCAGCGGACTCTGCACTTGTTTTCTTTATTTTGTGACCGGCCCGCTGCTTTGTGTCTTGAGACTGTGAAAGGAGGACGAACAGCAGATAAATTCCGTCAGGGACTGCATCATCAGCGGCTGCTTTTTGTAGACAAAGCCGACCTGGCGCCTGCGGATTGGGACCTTGAGCGGAATTTCTGCCAGAGAGCCGCAGTCTAAGTCATGCTGTACAAAACTGCGGATCACGCAGGCGATACCGACGCCGATTTTGGCAAATTCGATCAAAAGATCCATATCCGAAATTTCAAGGAAATCCTGGATTTGGATTTGATTGGAATGCAGGTAATCGTCGATATACTGTCTGGTCATATTATGCGGATCTAAAAGCATCAGCGTGGAATGGGAAAGAATCTGGTGTTTTGGTATGCCGCGCGCTTTTAAATGCCGTAAATAGTCTTTTGCGGCGACAAAAATATCTTCGATTTCTTCCAGAAAGTCAAATTGTATGTTTTTTACCTCTTCGGGTTTCCCTACCAGTCCGATGTCGATTTTATCTTCTTCCAAAAGTTTCAGCGTTTCATTGGTAGACTGACAGGTAATGGATATGCGGATGTAAGGATGCAGCCGGATAAATTCTTTCAGGTAAGGCAGTAAAATATATTTACACAGGGTAGAACTGACGCCGATATTTAAATGTCCCGCGCCCAGTTCAATGGAACGTTTCAGCTTTTTTTCTCCGAGGGAAAGCGCGTCAAAAGCGTCTTTTACGTAGGAATAGAGCAGGTTTCCCTCTTCCGTTAAGGAGACTCCTTTTGAGCTTCGGATAAACAGGCGGCAGCCGAGGCTGTCCTCCAGTTTCTGAATCGATTTGCTGATGGCAGGCTGGCTGATAAATAACTCTCTCGCAGCCTTTGAAATGTTTTTTGCGTTGGCAACCGTATAAAAAATGCGGTATGCAGATAAATTTTGGCTCATAAAAATTCCTCCGGTATATAACTTCTGTTTATGGCAGATATATTTCATATGTATTTTGATTATAACAGAATTTGTGCTATAATGCATACATAGATAAGAAACGCTCACACAAAAAAGTTACTACAAAAAAGGATTCAGGAGGTATACTGCATGGGAATGACAATGACCCAGAAGATTCTTGCAGCGCATGCCGGATTAGACTTCGTGCAGGCGGGACAGCTGATCGAAGCAGATTTAGATCTCGTACTCGGCAATGACATTACTTCGCCGGTTGCCATTCACGAGATGGAAAAGATGAAGACAAACGGCGTATTTGATAAGGATAAGATTGCACTTGTGCTGGATCATTTTGTTCCGAATAAGGACATTAAATCTGCCCAGCACTGTAAATGTGTCAGAGAATTTGCCGCAAGGCATGAAATCACCAATTATTTTGACGTAGGAAAAATGGGGATCGAACATGCGCTTTTGCCGGAACAGGGGCTTACCGTTGCCGGAGACGTAATTATCGGAGCGGATTCCCATACCTGTACGTACGGCGCGTTGGGCGCGTTTTCCACGGGTGTGGGGAGTACCGATATGGCGGCAGGTATGGCGACCGGGAAGGCATGGTTTAAAGTTCCTTCCGCGATCCGGTTTCATCTGACCGGCAAACCGGCGAAATGGATCAGCGGAAAAGACATCATTCTTCATATTATCGGCATGATCGGCGTAGACGGCGCTTTGTATCAGTCGATGGAATTTACCGGGGACGGCATACGGCATCTTTCCATGGACGATCGTTTTACGATTGCAAATATGGCGATCGAAGGCGGCGGCAAAAACGGTATTTTCCCGGTGGATGATATCTGTAAAGCTTATCTGAAAGAACATTCTGCGCGCCCGTATCAGGTCTATGAAGCGGATGCAGACGCCGTTTACGAGAGAGAGTATACAATCGACTTAAGTACGTTAAAGCCGACTGTTGCATTTCCTCATCTGCCGGAAAATACCAGAACGATCGATGAGGTCGGCAATCTTGCAGTCGATCAGGTAGTCATCGGTTCCTGTACGAACGGACGGTTGGAAGACCTTCGGATTGCAGCAGAGATTTTAAAAGGCAGGAAAACGGCGAAGGGTGTCCGCGTCATTGTGATTCCTGCAACACAGCAAATTTATTTAGACGCAATGGAGGCAGGTTATATTCGAACGTTTATAGAAGCCGGAGCGATTGTCAGCACGCCGACCTGCGGACCCTGTCTGGGCGGCTACATGGGAATTCTTGCCGAAAAAGAACGCTGCGTATCTACGACAAACCGTAATTTTGTAGGACGTATGGGGCATGTGGAATCCGAGATTTATCTTGCCAGTCCGGCAGTTGCGGCGGCAAGCGCAGTGACAGGGCGGATTTCAAGCCCGGCCCAACTGGGAGAGGAGGAAGCATCATGAAAGCTGCATGCGGAACAGTATTTAAATATGGAGATAATGTAGATACCGATGTCATCATTCCGGCAAGATATTTGAACTCTTCTGATCCAAAAGAACTGGCGGGGCACTGCATGGAGGATATCGATCAGGAGTTTGTAAAGAAGGTAACAGCCGGCGACATTATGGTTGCAACGAAAAATTTCGGCTGCGGTTCTTCCAGAGAGCATGCGCCGATCGCCATTAAAGCTGCGGGGATCAGCTGTGTAATTGCAGAAACGTTTGCCAGAATTTTTTACCGGAATGCAATCAATATCGGACTGCCGATCGTAGAATGTGCCAAAGCCGCGCAGGAAATTTCGGCGGGAGACCGGGTAGAGGTGGACTTTGATACGGGTGTGATCACCAACCAGACGACTGGGGTTTCCTATCAGGGACAGGCGTTTCCGGAATTTATGCAGAAGATTATCGACTGTGAAGGACTGGTCAATTACATCAACCAAAAATAAAATGAGGGAACTGCTGCATAAGAACAGTAGTTCCCTTTTTATTACAATAATATTAATTTTCTCCGCTTCTTGTCCTTTTTTTTGAAAAATAGAGTATAATGAAACGAAATGCAGAAATAAAGGAGTGAATTTATGGTTCGCAGAAAAAAAAGATCAGGAGTGCTGCGCAGGTCTTTGCTGTTGGCTTTGGGAATTGTTCTGTTTCTGATCATCGGGCTGTATGTGTATTTCGGAATTTATTTCCGGTCACATTTCTTCTATCAGACCAGTATTGAAGATGTAAAGGTAGGCGGTATGACGGCTGAGGAAGCAGTGGAGGAGCTGCGTCTGGAAGTAAAGGATTATCTGCTCGTAATGTATGACAGAGACGGGAATAAGTATCAGATTCCGGGCGTGGAATTTCATTACGACTATCAGCCCTTGGGGGAAGAAGAAAAACTGATCGATGAACAGAGTTCGTTTCTCTGGCCGGTAAGGATCGCAAAGGATAAGAAACTGGAAATGAATAGAAGCATTACTTATGACGAAGCGCTGTTGAAAGAAAAAGTAATGGCGCTTGGCTGTCTCAACGAAGAGCAGATGCAGAAGCCGGAAAATGCATTCATTCAGATGACAGATGCGGGATATGAACTGGTAGAGGAGAAGCAGGGAAATTACCTGATTGCAGATAAGCTGTATGCAAGGATCAAGGCTGCGGTAGATATGGGAGAGTCGGAATTTACATTTACCGACGATCTGTATGAAAAGCCGGAAGTGACCGCAGACGATGCGGTTTTGACCGAGTGTATGGCGAAGATCCAGGCATTCTTCGGCGCAGAGATTACGTATGACATGGGCGAGGACAAAGAGGTGGTAGATTCGGGCGTTATTTCTTCCTGGATCACGGTAGACGAAAATTACAACGTTACGTTTAATGAGGATAAAGTGGCTTCTTTTGTGCAGAGCCTTGCAAGTAAATACAATACATATGGAGATGAAAGGGAATTTTTAACTGCCAAAGGCGATACGGTGACCATTGGCGGAGGCGATTACGGCTGGGTCATCGATAAAGAAGAAGAGCGCGCACAGCTGATTGAGGAAGTGAAAAACGGCGAGGTGAAGACAAGGGAGCCGGTATATTCCCAGACGGCTGTCAGCCGCAACCAGAACGATATCGGAAATACCTATGTGGAAGTGGATTATACCAATCAGCATTTATGGTATTTTGAAAACGGTACGGTAAAAATCGAATCGGATTTTGTGTCCGGAAATATCAGTAAGGGAAACGGTTCTCCGGACGGCGTGTTTAAAATCGTGTATAAAAAAAGTCCTGCCGTTTTAAAGGGAGAGGATTATGAGTCGGACGTCACATATTTTATGCCGTTTGCATATAATGTAGGCTTTCACGACGCTTCTTGGCGGCATGGGAAATTCGGCGGAACGATTTATAAAAATTCCGGTTCTCACGGCTGTATTAACCTGCCGGAAGAGATTGCGGCAAAGCTGTATCAGGATGTCGCGGTAGATACGCCGGTGATTGCATATTACAGGGAGCCGGTCAAGCTGACGGCTGAAAATACGAAGATCTCCAATGCATATTCCTATTATGATGAGGAGAAAGAAAAGAAAAAAGAGGACGCTGCAAAACAATTTGCAAATCGGCCGGCAGATCAGCCGGTTCCAAATGAAGGAGAGAGGGTTGCAGAAGACGGCAGTATAGAACCGGCGCCCTAAACGGGCGTTTGGTCAGTTAAAGCCTGGAAAAGGGGAGTGTATGAAGCGAGGAAAAATTATTCTTTGGGTCAGCGTAATCATTGCGCTTGCCATTGCCGCGCTGATTTATTTTAACTGGAATCCGGAACATCTTCTTCGGATGAATGAAAAGACGGTTTTTTTGGCAGATATCGAACAAAACGGAAGAGAAGCATATATCGGTTCTTTGGCAGGAGCGGATATTCCAAGAATAAACGGAAAAGAAGAATTTCAGACAACGCCAGAGCCCGCTTTTACAGCGGAGCCGGTGGATGTGGTCTATACGGGGGCTTATGAACTGAAATCCTGGGTAGATCCTTATATCTACCGCAGGACTCGAAAGGGCAGAAAATACGGTGCGCCTAAGCGGAAGGCCCAGTTTCTGCAATATAAGAATCCGGATGGAATCTTTCAAAATCATACCGATTACCTGCCTTTTTATTTATTAAAACTTCCGGATGAGACGTATATTCTGGCTCAGATTCCAAAGAGTTATGCGAAAGATATCCAAAACGGGAAATCCGTGACGCTTCCCATCGGAAAAAAAGTGATGAAAGGGATTCCAAAGTCACTGCATCAGTTGTGCGATCAATACGATGCCGATACGGGATGTGTTTACTATGCGTTTTGTGACGAATGGCAGGAGAAACATCAGACTGCCGTTTTTGTGATTCGGGCGGGGGTGGTTTCGGTTGTATTCTTCGGAATTGCCATAAGCCTTATTTTGATCGGAAATAAAGTGTTTGGCGTAAAAGACGCCTGACGTTGCTGTATAAAATGTGCATTGACATATTCCGCCGTCATTTTATATAATACGCTTTGGAGGAAGGGGAAAACTTCTGTTTATCCGGAAATATGACCACACAGAAAAGAGAGGATAAGATTATGGAATTAGTATATACCAGCACCAGAAATGCAAATGAAACAGTGACTGCGTCGCAGGCTATTTTAAAAGGACTTGCCGGGGAGGGCGGATTGTTTGTTCCGTCAGAAATTCCGGCGCTGGATCTGGATCTGGATGAACTGGCAGGGATGACATATCAGGAAACGGCATATGAAGTGATGCGCAGGTATCTGACCGATTTTACGGAAGAAGAATTAAAAAACTGCATCGATCAGGCGTATGACGGCAAGTTTGATACGAAAGAGATTGCTCCGCTTGTCAGCGCAGACGGAGCTTATTATCTGGAGCTGTTTCACGGGTCTACGATCGCGTTTAAAGATATGGCACTGTCCATCCTGCCGCATTTATTAACGACGTCTGCAAAGAAAAATAATGTCGCCAATGAGATCGTAATTCTTACGGCTACTTCCGGAGATACCGGAAAAGCTGCGCTGGCTGGTTTTGCAGACGTGAAAGGTACGAAAATTATCGTATTTTACCCTAAGAACGGCGTCAGCCCGATTCAGGAAAAACAGATGGTGACACAGCGGGGAGAAAATACGTTTGTTGTTGGGATTCATGGCAATTTTGACGAGGCACAGGCAGGCGTAAAGAACATGTTTTCCGATCCGGATCTGGCAGAGGAAATGGAACGGGCTGGTTATCAGTTTTCTTCGGCAAATTCGATTAATATCGGCAGGCTGGTCCCTCAGATTGTATATTATGTCTATGCCTATGCGAAATTATATGCTAACGGAGAAATTGCAAAGGGAGAGAAGATCAATGTCGCAGTTCCTACCGGGAATTTCGGTAATATTCTGGCGGCGTTTTACGCAAAGCAGATGGGGCTTCCGATTGCAAAGCTGATCTGTGCGTCAAATGAGAACAAAGTGCTGTACGATTTCTTTTCCAACGGGATTTATGATAAAAACAGGGAATTTATCTTAACGTCATCTCCGTCAATGGATATTTTAATCTCAAGTAATTTAGAGCGTTTGATATATCGGATTGCCGGAGAAGATGCACAGAAAAATTCGGCGTTTATGAAGAAGCTGTCGGAGGAAGGCAGGTATGAAATTACGGCAGAGATGAAAGAACAGCTGTCGGATTTTTATGGAAACTATGCTTCCGAAGAAAAAACGGCGCAGACCATCCGCCGTTTATATCAGGATACGGGTTATGTGATCGATACCCATACGGCGGTTGCAGCTGCAGTATATGAAACATATAAGGCGGAGACAAACGATACGGATACGAAGACGGTCATTGCGTCTACGGCAAGCCCGTTTAAGTTTACCAGAAGTGTTATGGATGCGATTGACCATAATGCCTGTGACAATATGACGGATTTTGAACTTGTAGATGCGCTTGGCAGGATTTCCGGCGTTGAAATTCCGCAGGCAATAGAATCGATTCGGAATGCCGAAATTCTTCATGATACGGAGTGCGAAACAAATCAGATGCAAGAGACCGTGAAAAGATTTTTAAACATGTAAACAGAACGGACAGTTTGAGAAAAGAATAAGAAAAGGAAGGGACCGGAAAACGGAAAAGCCCTTCCTTTTTTTAAATTCAAATCTAAAAACGTGCTGCAGTCACAGACGTGATATCGACTGCAACCGTAAGACCAAATCGCAGATTATAATTTGATCAGGATATTCAGTTTGCCGAACGGATAGATGATGGGCAGGTGAAGAATGTTGGATGTACTGCTGATCATCGTATTTTCCAGATTCACAGGAGGATTCAGCTGTAGTTCAATGGAATCTTCGTTGGAGATGTTTACCGTAAAGAGTCCGTTATGTATATTTAAAAAATCTTCAATGGAAGCCCGCACATATTCATTGCATTCCCGAAATTCTTCTTTGGTATACCGTGAGGCGAATGCAACGGAAGCGTCTTCATCCATATCCAGATAAGAAGTCAGTGAATACTGTCCGTTTGTGATCTGTCCGTAACACTGGTTTGTAACGTATTCCCGGCAGAGAATCGGATTTAACGGCATAAAGTCTTCTCCGATAAAGCGAATCAGATTATTAAACAGCAAGGACAGGTATTTGATCAGGTAATCCGGAATATCCGCAAACGTAATCAAAAATAAGTTGCGGATCAGTGTGTGCAGGTTTTCCTGCTGTAAGCTGGTCTTGTCTAATTGAGAAAGTTCGTTTTCCTGTTGGTAGGAGATAATGAAACGATCCAGTTCGGCTTCGGTAAGGGCGCCGTTCTCCACAAGTCTCTGCCCGATCAGCAGATAAATCGGAATCTGTTGATTGAGAAGAATTTCTACCTGTTCTTTGGTCAGATACCCGGCTTCTACGGCAAGTTCTCCAAAGCGTTTGTTTTTCTGCGTCTGGCGGATTAAGATATCGTCTACCTGTTCCGTATTCATATAGCCGGCATGAATGGCGAGCGTTCCCAGTTTTAAATGACGGATATGCTGTTCTTCCATTGCCTGAATGACCTGTTCCGCTGTGACAGCCCGTTTGCTCAGCAGATAATTTCCAAAAAATTGTGCGTACATTTGATCAATCTCTCCCTTCAAATCTGTTTTTCAGAATAGATTCTATTTGCCAGCTGTTTAAGGGCTTTTGGATAAAATCTTTCGCTCCAAGCTGAATGGATTTTCTTAATTGGGACTGCGTGCCCACAGAAGATACGATGACGATATCTGCTTTGGGATTGATTTCCATAATTTCGGAGATAGCCGAATGTCCATCCTTGATGGGCATGACAATGTCCAGGAAAATCAGGTCCGGAGAATGTTTTATATACAGATCGATGGCTTCCTGTCCGTTTTCAGCTTCTATAACGCTGCATGCGCCGAAAGAGGAGATCATAGTTTTTAATTGTTTTCTTGCCAATATGGAATCATCACAAATTAATATCTTTGCATCTTCTAATTTCATGGTAACGCTCCTTTTTTTTGTACGTGATATGAGTATTTTATACTATACGCTTTAAAGTTTCAACATTTATTGTAAGAATCGTCCCTAAAATTTTATGCGTTGCATGTGAGAGGGTTTGCGTATATAATAAAAATACCCATGAAAATGGGGATCAAACGATAAAGGAGAAGTTCATGTTTCAGATTCACTTTCATAAGTTTTCAACGGATGTTCAGATTTATCAGATTTTTTATGTGATTCTCGCGGTTTTGGGCATATATTTGCTGTATGCCGTCCGGAAGATGAGGAAGAACGAAGAAATCAGCCCTTTGATTCTTCCGGAAGAAGAACTTGCAAAATGCAGAGATAAAAAAGGACTGATTGCGGAGATTTCCAGACCTGTCAGCCTGCTGGGAGCCGCTGCTTTGATATACGGTATCTTTGGCGTTATCAACAGTTTGTATTCTGCATTTGGCTGGGGATACGAGGTATGCGGGGTATGTCTGTTTTTAGCTTCTTACGGATGGTATTCTAAGGAGATGAGAAGAGGCGCAGACCGGTATTGCAAGTAGAAAAGTTCTGTCGTGTTATCGTCGTACAGTAACATTGGAGAACATAAACAGCTGCCGTAAGATCGAGGGATCGGTCATACGGCAGCTGTTTTGCTGCAGGAAACATTCAATTGCTGCAATTACCGTTCGGATAAAGGGACGTATTGCTTGTGCGCATCCACATATTTATAGGCGGGACGCATAATCTTGCCGCTGTAGGACAGCTCTTCCAGACGATGTGCGCTCCAGCCGGCAATTCTTGCGATTGCAAAAATCGGCGTATATAGTTCCAACGGCAGATTGAGCATGGAATAAGCAAATCCGCTGTAAAAGTCTACATTCGGGCTGACGCCCTTATAAATCTTACGTTCCTGGGCGATGATTTTGGGAGCCAGTCTCTCGATCATCGTGTACAATGCAAATTCTTTTTCCTTGCCTTTTTCTTTGGAAAGACGCTCAACAAACGAATGGAAGATGAGTGCACGCGGGTCGGAAAGCGAGTAAACGGCGTGTCCCATACCGTAAATCAGCCCTGCGCGGTCAAATGCGTTTTTGTTTAACAATGCGCGCAGATAATTGCCGACTTCTTCTTCGTCCGTCCAGTCATGGATGGTCTCTTTCATATTTTCTATCATCTGAACGACTTTGATATTGGCACCGCCGTGCTTGGGTCCTTTCAAAGATCCTAAAGAGGCGGCGATGACCGAATAGGTATCCGTTCCGGAAGAAGACACGAGATGTGTCGTAAAGGTGGAGTTATTGCCTCCGCCGTGTTCCATGTGAAGAATCAGTGCAATATCCAGAAGTTTTGCTTCTAATGCAGAAAATTTGGAATCCGGTCTTAAAACGTGCAGAATATTTTCCGCAGTGGAATATTCCTGTTTCGGCTGATGAATATATAGGCTGGCACCGTCGTGATAATGCTTGTATGCCTGATACCCATAAACAGATAGAAGCGGAAAAAGACTGATGAGCTGAAGACATTGGCGTAATACGTTCGGAAGAGAAATATCGTCTGCTTTATCATCGTAGGAATAAAGGGTAAGTACGCTCCGAGCCAGCGTATTCATCATATCTTTGCTGGGAGCTTTCATGATAATGTCTCTGACAAAACTGGTCGGCAGCGTCCGGTAATCGCTTAAGAGCGCCGTAAATTCGTCCAGCTGCGGCTTTGTCGGAAGAGAACCGAATAAAAGCAGGTATGTACTTTCTTCAAAACCGAAATGGCTTTGGTCGTCGATTCCGGTTACGATGTCTTTTACGTTGTATCCGCGGTAATATAGGTTGCCGTCGGCAGGTACAGGCTGTCCGTTTTCGATTTTTGTCGCGCGGACGTCGGATATTTGAGTCAAACCAACGAGAACACCTTTTCCGTTTACGTCGCGAAGACCTCGTTTCACATCGTATTCGGAATATAATGCGGGATCGATCGTTGCGGTCTCTGTGCAGAGTTTGGAAAGTTTTAATATTTCAGGGGTTATTTCACTGTATGTATTTGTGTGCATATAAGCCCTCCCTTCTGTCTATTGGCTTATCATAACATATAATTGCAGTATGAAACAAGAAAAAACAAAAATGATTTAAAAAAAATTAAAAAAATTTAGAGTTTGTTTATATTTTAACAATTTATGGGAACCTTAGATTTTTTACTGGAAAAAAGTGCGGATGTAAGCTATGATGAGATACATATCTTGCATGTATCAGCCGTCTGACTGCCCGATGCACTGCAGAAACGGGGAGACGGCGAAAATACGTGGCAAAAAGACAGGAGGAACGGTATGAATACGGAAGAATTGTTTACTTATGTGGATCATACGGCGTTACAGGCGTATACGTCATGGGAGCAGATAGAGGCGCTCTGCCGGGAAGCAGAAACATACCGCATGGCATCCGTATGTATTCCGGGATGTTATGTGAAACGGGCGCACGAAGCGTTTCCGGGATTAAATATCTGTACGGTCATCGGGTTTCCGCTTGGTTACAGCGTTCGGGAAGCAAAGATTGCAGAAGCAAAGCAGGCTGCAGAGGACGGAGCGTCGGAAATTGATATGGTGGTCAATCTCTGCGACGTCAAGAACAGAGAATATGAAAAGGTGAAAAATGAGATTGCCGCGGTCAAACAGGCGGCAGGTGAGAGGGTATTAAAAGTGATCCTGGAAACCTGTTATTTAGAGGAAGAAGAAAAGATTGCTTTGTGTACGGCAGTGACGGAGGCGGGAGCGGATTATATTAAAACATCCACAGGGTTTGGAACGGCAGGAGCTACCCTCAAGGACGTCCGCCTGATGAAAGCGCATATCGGTCCGGGCGTGAAGATAAAAGCCGCGGGAGGCATCCGCAGCAAAACGGAAATGGAACATTATATCGCCGAAGGCTGCAGCCGGATCGGAACCAGTTCGGCGATTTCTATGCTGTTGCCGGATACATCCAAAAATATCAGAAGAACAGAGGGGTGAAAAAGATGGATGCGGTTCGGTTGATTGAAGAAGCATATGAAGCAAAGAAATATTCGTACGCCCCGTATTCCGGGTTTCATGTCGGGGCGGCGCTGCTTACGGAAGACGGAAGAATATTCAGGGGCTGCAACATTGAAAATGCTGCGTATTCTCCCACAAACTGTGCGGAGCGTACGGCATTTTTTAAAGCGGTATCGGAAGGGGCGCTTGGGTTTACGGCAATTGCCATAGCAGGAGACCGTGAAGAATACCTTGCCCCCTGCGGCGTATGCAGGCAGGTTATGGCGGAATTTTGCGACGTTCACTCGTTTCGGGTGATACTTGCCAAATCAAAACAAGAGTATCAGATCGTTACGCTCAAAGAACTGCTGCCGCGGGCATTTTCCGGGAAAGATCTGCGCGGGTAAGGCAGAAGATACAAAAAATAAAAATTTCGTAAAAAAGATTGACAAAAAATTGACATCGTGTATATTTGTAAGTGGTATATTTCGAGGATATATTATAAGTTTAAGGAGGAAAATTTCATGGCAACAAAAGCGTATTACCCAATTGAAGAAATTGGCGCTGGAAAAGTTGGTTTTTCCAGAACACGTTCCATTATTGAAGGTGCTTTTTATGGAAACAACGTGGTAAAAGTGTCTACATTAAGGGAGGCATATGAATTAGCAAAAAATTCACCGGGAACTATTGTAACAGATATGCCTGTATATAGAGGAGAAGAATTCGGTCTTGACAAAGATGCAAAAGTTCTTTTGTTTAACGACGGTGCCGTAACGGGACGTTATGCGGCTGCACGCCGGATCAAAGGAGAACCGGGCGTAGACGCTGCTAAGCTTGATAAAGTGGCAATGGACGCCGTTTACGAATCTCGTTGGAAGACCATGTACCATGCAGAAGTATTTGTAGGCCTTGATCCTGAATTTATGGTAAAAGCTCATCTTCTGATTCCGGAAGGTGAAGAGAACATCATGTATAACTGGATGTTAAACTTCCAGTATATGTCAGATGAATATGTGAAAATGTATAAGAATTCCAAGGCAGTCGGCGACGGCAAAGAGCCGGATATCTATATTTTCTCCGATCCGCAGTGGATTCCGCAGGAAAGACCTGACGTTGACTTTGGCTGCTTAAGCGATCCGTTGACATTATGCTATTTTGATACGGCAGAAAACTGCGCTTGTATCTTAGGTATGAGATATTTCGGTGAGCATAAGAAAGGTACGCTGACGATGGCATGGGCGATTGCAAACAGAAACGGCTACGCTTCCTGCCACGGCGGACAGAAAGAATATACGCTTTCCGACGGTTCTAAATATGTAGCGTCTGTATTCGGTCTTTCCGGATCCGGAAAATCTACCTTGACACATGCAAAACACGGCGGAAAATATCCGATCACGGTATTGCATGACGACGCATTTATCATCAATTCCGATACCTGTTCATCCATTGCATTGGAGCCGACCTATTTTGACAAGACGGCAGATTATCCGACGGGATGCGCAGACAATCAGTACTTATTATCCGCACAGAACTGTTCGGCAACATTAGATTCCGAGGGTAAGGTTCAGTTAGTTACCGAAGATATCAGAAACGGCAACGGCCGTGCGATCAAATCCAAATTATGGTCTCCGAACCGTGTGGATAAGATCGACGCTCCGGTAAATGCAATTTTCTGGATTATGAAAGATCCGACCATTCCGCCGGTAGTAAAATTAAAAGGTTCCGCACTTGCTTCCGTCATGGGCGCTACGCTGGCAACTAAGACATCTACGGCAGAACGTGTGGCTGCGGGAACCGATTTGAACGCGCTTCGTATCGTTCCTTATGCAAACCCGTTCCGGACGTATCCGTTAGTAAACGACTACGAGAAGTTCAAGAAATTAGTGGAAGAAAAGAACGTTGACTGCTACATTGTGAATACGGGAGATTTCATGGGCGCTAAGGTAAAACCTGCAGATACGCTCGGAATCCTTGAGACGATTGTAGAAGGCAAAGCAAACTTTGAAGCTTGGGGTCCGTTTGAAGATATTGAGATTATGTATGACTGGTCAGGCAAAACCGGCGATTTCAAACCGGATTTAAACAATAAGGATTATGTGGCGGCATTAAAGAGCGCAATGGAAAACCGCGTGAAGGCAGTGGAAGATTTCGCAACCAAGAAAGACGGTTATGATAAACTTCCGGATGAAGCTTTAGCTGCATTAAAGAAGATTGTAGAAGAAGCTGCGTCCATTTAATCTTGAAATTGACAAAATAAGGGAACCGTGCAATTGGTTCCCTTATTTTTTTTGTATTTTGCATTGAAATATGAGGCATATTAAAGTATAATCATATTAGAATTCCTGAGGTGTTCGATACCCTGCTATTTTGAACCTACATTTTTTTGAAGGGTTTTCTACATTGCCGATTGGATGTCAGGCCGCCATATTGCAGCGGAAGACAGAAAGAGAGGCTGCGGTTACCCACCTGGCTTTGGCTAGGACTCAAAATTGCAGGAAACGGCATTTTGGGTTTTTCCTAATGGATGCCGAACGGCATACAGGTATACCTCTCGGTATATTCTGAAACGTGCCGAACGGCATTTCCAAAAGATGAGTGCATAAAGATACAAAAGAACCTGAGACACAGAAGATTTTTATGCACAGAAGATAAGTCATAAATCTACAAATGACAACATACAAATGAAAGAAGCTGCTTTTTGGGCAGCTTCTTTTCCTTATGATTGCCGAACGGCAAAAAGGTATGATGACAGTGCAGGAACAAGGGAGTGGAAAGGTGAAAAATACAATAAAATTGCTGGTGATCGGATTCGGACTGGCGGGGATTATGTTTCTGGTCATATACGGCGGTTCCGGTAAACGCCGGACCTATACATATTCCGATGAATATGTGCAGCTGCAGGAACTTCCGGCGCTGCTGGATTTTTATTACTATACCGCCGAAGAATGGAAAGAAAAATTAAAAGAAGAGGATTTTGGTGAGACGGTCACGCAGGAGACGCTTGACTGGATTTTAGAACAGACATCCAGTAAAGAATATATTACATACGGAACGGAAGAGGTTTCCACTGAACGATCTTTTTTTTCGTTTGGAAGTCAGAAGAAAAGTAAATCGATCAGCAGAGCGGAGTGGAATGAATTTTATGGGAAATTACTGGATTTGCTGGATGATGAAAAAACGGTTCGACGGTCGGATGAAATTATTTTAAAACAAGAAGACGATTCTCTGGTATGTTCTTCCGGAACCTATCGTATGACGCTTTCTGACCTTGAGGTTTTGCCTATGACTGCAATGGGATTTTATATCAGAGAAGACAGGATTATAGGAATCAGCGATTTGAAAAGTAAATCGGCAGTCCTCTCGAACGTATATATACAAAAAACAGAAAATGAAACGATTTCGTTTCTGCTGAAACATGAAACGTATGAACTCAAGCTTCCGTCGGGAGAAGATTCTATGGGGGCAGGCGAAAATACGGAAGCTTTGACCGAAGAACTTTCCCTGCCGTCCGGCGAAGATACGCAGACGCCTTCGAATGAGATTTTTCTTTCGATCGGCCATGTCTGCGACCTGGTTTGGGAGGACGGTGCGATTGCAAGGGTTCTGGTAAAGGAAGATACGATACAGGGGAATCTGATTGCGGTAAACGATACGACGATAGAAATCGAAGGATACGGAGAAATCAGCCGTTCGCAGGATCTGCCGGTCTATAAAGCGTACGGAACGATAGAACAAAAAGAACTTTCGGACATTGTCATTGCCAATATGAAAGTAGAGTATGTAGTCGCCGAAGAACGCGTGGAGGCAATTCTTTTGACAGAGCCGGCGCAGATCAGCAGGATCCGCGTTCTGTTGCTGGCAGAGGACGGCAGCGCATATCATGAGGAAGTCTGGATCGGGGCGAATGCTCCTTACCAGGTCATTACAAAGAAAGGCAAAAAAAAGAAAAAAGAAGATGCGGTGGTGAAGGCGGGGAAACTGCTTGGAACAGAACAGAACAGTGTGCGTCTGAAAGCGCAGGGAAAAAACGGTCAGCTTTATTTGTGCACTGCTTCCGGGAAACGGATGTCCTACGGATATTACGGGACGCTGGAACTGCGGAAGTATCCGCAGGGATATGCGATTGTCAATGAACTGCCGATCGAACAGTATCTTTGTTCCGTGGTTCCCAGTGAGATGCCCTCGTCGTATGAGCCGGAAGCCTTAAAGGCACAGGCGGTCTGTGCAAGAAGTTATGCGTATATTCAGCTGGAGCATGGGGATTACGCTGCATTTGGCGCGCACGTAGACGATACGACAAACTATCAGGTGTACAACAAACAGGAGCGTGACGAAAAAACGACGGCAGCCGTGCTGGATACGGCGGGAACAGTGATCCGTTATCAGGGAGAAACGGCGGAGGCATACTATTTTTCGACGTCTGCAGGCGTTACGGGAAACGGAGATGCATGGCATTTGGATGAGGATCCGAAGTATGGGTATCTTTCCGGCAGCCTGGTCAAAGAGGGCGGTGGAGAAACGGATCTGTCTACGGAAGAAGCGTTTGCGGCATTTATCGCTCAGCCGGATACGGCTGCTTACGAAAACGGAAAGCCGTTTTTCCGATGGACGGCGGCAGGCGACTTTTCGTCAGAAGAAACGCAGAATAAAATGAAAGAAATCATAGTAACGAGAAAAGAAAAAACGCCGAAAGATATCTCGTTCTATAACGCAAAAGGTCGAGAGAAAAAAGATATGAACGGATTTGGAAGCCTTGTGCGCCTTGCCGTTACCGGGCGGAGTAAAAACGGCGTGATCCTGCAGTTAAAACTGGAATACGAAAACGGAAGCGTTTTGGTGGGAAATGAATATAATGTGCGTTCGCTGCTGGGAGCCGGGGTGAAGGAACTGACGCTTTCAGACGGCTCGAAGCGGGAGTCTGCGCTGCTTCCCAGTGCATATACCACGCTGATTCCGCTGGAAAACGGTACGTACCGCATGGACGGCGGCGGTTACGGGCATGGAATCGGAATGAGTCAGAACGGAGCGCAGGGAATGGCATTGGCAGGAAAAAGCTGTGGGGAAATTTTACAATTTTTCTTTCAGGATATCGAATTGACAAACGGAGACGCCAAATGATCTGGAAATGGATAAAACATGTGAAATTATTTGTAAACAAGTGCAGAAAAGATAATATCGGCGCATTCGCTGCGCAGTCGGCATTCTTTTTGCTGCTTTCCCTGATTCCGTTTTTGATGGTGTTTAGTTCTCTGCTGCAATATACGCTGGTGTCGGAAGCGGCGCTGCTTCGTTTTGTGAATGAGCTTGTACCGGAATATATCGCGCCGTTTGTTATTTCCATTATCCATGAAGTATATCATAAATCCGTGGGAATCGTGTCGGTAACAGCCGCAGCCGCCGTTTGGTCCGCCGCAAAAGGGGTTCAGCATATCGCGGCGGGGTTTAATGTGATTCACGGAGTGAACGAGACGAGAAATCTATTGGTCCGCCGTTTTTGGGCAATTGTATATACGCTGATCTTTATGCTTTCGATTGTGGCTGCGCTTGTGCTGCTGGTATTTGGCAACGGTATACGGGAACTTTTAACGGGATATGTTCCGTTTTTGGCTCAGGCGACCGATTTTTTGTTCCAGTTTCGCGGGCTGATTATGCTGTGCGGTTTCAGCTGTATGTTTACCGTGCTCTTTAAGACGCTTCCGAATCATAAAGGAATTACGGATCATAAGCTTACGTTGAAAAATCAATTTCCCGGCGCTGCTTTATGCGCGGTTTCCTGGTATCTTCTTTCGGCTGGGATTTCAGTATATCTGGACTATTTTAACGGATTTTCCATGTATGGAAGCTTAACGACGATTGTACTTGTAATGCTCTGGCTTTATTTTGGAATGTATATTATGATGCTGTGCGGAGAGATCAATATGCTGTATGGGGAGCGGATGCTGCGGAAACTTAGGTGAAAATTTTAAGGCAGAAGGTTGTGTAATCTTCTGCTTTTCTTTATAATAAAAACAGAAGGTATTTTTGACTTATGATAGGAGGGGAGGACACCATGATGTTATGGAAAAGAATGAAAAAGGCGGGGGCATGTCTTCTTTCGGCTGCTGTGCTGATCGGGACGATACAATATCCATCGCTGCAGGCTGCGGCAAAAGAGGGCAATGCGGCGCAAAGTGCCGTGGCAACTGCGTCCAGCTCGGAAGAAAGTTATGGACGGGGACCGGATAAGCTCAATGACGGGATTGCCGATGACAGCAGCAACCGATGGGCGATGGAGAATACGGGTTCTTCTGCATGGGTGCAGTATGCGTGGAGCACACCGCAGAAAATGAAGAGTTTTCGTATTATCTGGGAAAGAAGAACGGCAAAATCTTATCAGCTTGAAATATCCGACGACGGTTCGTCCTGGAGGAGGATCTCGTCTGTGCTTGAGACACCAGAGAAAACAACCGTAGAAATTACGTTAGATGAGATAAGGACGGCAAAATACCTTCGTTTACATGTCACATCCATTGACGACAGAGAAATCGACGGAATGGCGTATCAGTCCATCTCTATTCTGGAATTTGAAGTATATGGCGCAGATCTTCCCGATCCTGATGCAGAACACGCACAGCAGATCGATGCGTCTCTGACCGGAATAGATAAAATACTGGCGGATTTGGATGCTCCGGTGATAGCAAAGGGGGATCAGAAAATTTACATGCCAGAGATTGACGGCGCAGCCGTTCGGTTTTGTGCGGATTATGAACAGGTGATAGGAGAAGACGGGACGATTTATCCGCCGCTGGAAGATAAGACGGTTCGGGGATTTTATGAAATTACGTCAAAAGAGAGCAAAGAAAGTGTTAAAAGCGATGAATATACCATTGTCGTTCCCGGAGAATATGACAGTCCGGGAGAAAATAAAAAACCTGACGTCATACCTGCGCTTCAGGAATGGCATGGCGGAACAGGAAATTTTATTCTGTCACGCAAAGGAAGGATTCTTTTTGATACGCCGGAGCTTTTAAAAACGGCGGAGGAATTTTCAAGAGATTATAAAGAAATTACCGGCATGGATATTGCCGTGTCCGGCGGGAAAAAATCAGATGCCAGGCCCGGAGATTTCTGCCTGTTCCTTGCAAAAGAAGAGAGCGGACTTGGACGGGAAGGTTACAGAGCCTGCGTGTCTGCTTTTGTTGTGATAGAAGCAGAAGATGCCGTCGGCGCGTATTGGGCGACGAGAAGTATGCTGCAGATCATAAAACAGAACAAAGACAGCATTCCAAAGGGGCTGATCCGGGATTATCCCAAATATGAAGTCCGCGCTTTAAACCTGGATGTGGGGAGGAAGCCTTTTACACTGGAAGTCCTGAAGGATTTTGTGAGAAATATGGCGTGGTACAAGCTGAACAGTTTTCAGGTTCATTTAAATGACAATCTGATTTTCCTGGAAGATTATACGAATGGAACAGCAAGCGACGAGGGCAGGCAGGCTGCGATCGACCAGGCATACGCAGGCTACCGCCTAGAGTCCGGAAAAAAGAATGCTGAAGGAAAATCCGCGACTTCCGAGGATCTGGCTTATACAAAAGACGAATTTCGGAAATTTATCAAAGACAGCAGAACGGTCGGTGTGGACATCGTACCGGAAATTGATCTTCCGGCGCATGCATTGTCGTTTACCAGAGTGTTTCCGGAGTATATGTCGGAAGGATATAATGCGACACAGGCAGGATATGGAAAATACCGGTATTTGATCGATGAACTGGATATCTCAAAACAAGGCGCCGTTGCTCTTGCCAAAGAAATCTGGGCGGATTATCTGGATGGGACGGACCCGGTATTCGACTGGGAGACGACGGTACATATCGGTACGGATGAATTTTTGGGAGGCGGAGAAGAAAGCGGTGAGAATTTCCGCGTGTTTTCGGACGAACTTGTGAAATATATACAAAGCAAGGGAAGAACCGTGCGGCTTTGGGGTTCTCTGTCCAATAAAACAGGAACAACGGCCGTTGCATCCGACGGCGTACAGGCAAATATATGGAGCAGGGATTACGGAACGGCATCCGATATGTACCGGTTGGGATTTGATCTGATCAATACGGCGGACGAGTGGCTGTATATGGTTCCGAACGGAACCGGAAACCGGGGAGCGTACGGGGACTATCTTGATGTAGAACGTTTATATGAGAATTGGGCGGTAAACTCTATGTTTGGTTATACGATTCCGGCAGGGGACGATCAGATGCTGGGCGCATGTTTTGCGATCTGGCATGACAATATCGATACCAGGGCAAACGGATATTCCCAGTACGACGCCATGCTTCGTTATCTGGATACGGCGCCTGTTTTTTCGGAAAAACTCTGGGGCGACGCTTCGGAAACATGTGAGTATGAGGCATTTGCCAAACGGGCAGTCAGCATGGGACGGGCGCCAAACACGGCGATTGGTGCAGAAAATGAGTATGTAACAAATAATATCGCAGAGTACACATTTGAAGAGACGCTGGAAAACGATTCCGGTCCCAATGATTTTTCTTTAAAAACCGCAAAAAATGCCTCGGTTGCAGATACCGGAACACAGGATGATGCCGATCGGAAAGCAATTTCTCTGGCAGGGGGCGAAAGTTATGTGGAAACGCCGTTTGATCTGATGGAACCGGGGACTGTACTGACAATGAAAGTGAAGTTAGACGCAGACGCGGACCTGGAAAGAAGCGAACAGATTCTGTGTGAATCCAAAGACGTATTTGGAACGGACGACGTGGAACGCCTTGATCGGACTGACCGGACATATGCGCTGAAAGCATCTGTCAATTACAGCGGAAACGTCGGATTTTCCAGGGAAGGCTATGGATATCTGTTTGATTACACCCTTCCCAAAGGGGAGTGGGTAGAGCTTTCGTTCCGCAGCGGCGTCAATGGTCAGGTATCTTTATCTGTCAATGGGACGCTTGTAGATGAAAATCCGGATCTGTATTATAAAAATCATCCGGAAACAAAAAGAAAGGGTATCCATACGCTTTTGGTTCCGTTTGGACGCATAGGAAGCAAAACAGACAGTTTTCAGGGGCAGGTTGCAAATATTACGCTTTCCGGAACAAGGAAGCGTGGCGAACGTCCCGCGGTATCCAAAAACGAATTGATCGAAACACTCAAGAAATATGACGGCGCTGCGCCGGATCGTTATACGGATGCAAGCCGTACCGCGTACGAAAAGGCATATCGGCAAGCCCGAAAAGTCGCTGATTTTGCGGGCAGCACCGATGAGGATTGTGCTTATGCAGCGGAGATTTTCCAAATAGCGGAAGAAGCGCTGCACGAAAAACCGGAAGCTTACTGTCGTACGGAAGAACTGGGATCTGCGATAGAATCGGCAGAAAAAATGCTGCAAAATACGGCAGGCTGCACGAAACAGTCGATCGAGGCGCTGCAGGCAGCGGTAAAAACGGCGAAAGAGGCTCTTTTAGACCCGAACGCATCTTTAGAGGAAATTTCCCGGGCATTGTCTGCGTTGAGGGGAAAGACGCTGGAAAAAGAAACGGTAAAACCCGAGGAAGAAACAGAAGAAACAGTTTTTGAAGCAGGCGGGATGCGTTATGAGGTCATAAGTCCGTCGGCACGGACGGTAAAACTGGTCAGAGGAAAAGATGCCCCAAGGGTTTTTGTCCATACCGCATCTTATAAAGGCAGGCAGTATCAGGTAAAAGAGATTGCTGCCGGAGCGTTTCGAGGGTGCAAAAAAAAGCTGAAGAAGATTACGATTGGCGCCAATGTGGAAATAATCGGAACACATGCGTTTCAAGGGTGCAGGAAACTGGCAAACGTCGTGCTGAAAAAGAACGCAAAGTTAAGGAAAGTGGGTTCCGGTGCATTTCAAAAGACAGCAAAGAAAATAAAGGTGAAACTGCCAAAGAATTTGAAGAAAAATAAAAAGCTGAAACGTCAGTTGAAAAAAGCCGGGATTAAGCGCGGACTGTAGTTAGATGAATGGAAAAAACCGAAATTCTGAGAAGGATTTCGGTTTTTTTGACGAAGATTTAAATTTGTCATGTCATATTTTTCGTTAATCTATAGATAAGATGTTGAAAAGAGATATAAAAAATTGTATAATCAGTATATTCTTGTTGAAGAATAGGAAAGGAGGAGATTTATGTTTCTCAAAAAATGGAAACAAATGAGTGCATGGATGCTTACATTTGGTATTATAACAGGTTCATTACCGCTATTACCTTCGGAAGTTCATGCAACAGAGCTGGAGACGTTTGCTGCAGGACTGACGGCTCCGACCGTTGCTGCAGGGGCAGACAGTATTTTGATGCCGGAAAAGGAGGGGGCGGAAATTCGTTTTTGCGCAGATTATGAACAGATCATCGGCGAAAACGGACAAGTTTACGCTCCGCTGGAAGATAAGACGGTCAAGGGGTTTTATGAAGTTACTCAGGGTGAAGAGACGGTTCAATCCAGTGAGTTTACGGTTGAGGTACCCGGGCAGCATGCCCATGAAGAAGATGCGAACGCAAAGCCCGCAGTAATTCCTGAGCTTCAGGAGTGGCACGGAACAAAAGGTCTGTTTTATGCAGATTCTTCCAGCCGGATCGTAGTAAACGGCCAGGAACTTTTGGAAATGGCTGCTGCGTTTGCAGAGGATTACAAGGATGTTACCGGTATGCCGGTGAAAGTAGTATCCGGAACAAAAGAAGATGCCGTACTGGGTGATTATTATCTGTCGCTTAGTGAAGCGACGGAAGGCTTAGGAAAGGAAGGATATCGGATGGATATCGGTTCGACCGTTGATGTGGAGGCGGAGACTGCTGTGGGCGCATACTGGGCGACCAGGACGATTCTTCAGATCTTAAAACAGACAAACGGTACTATGCCCAAAGGTATGATCCGGGATTATCCGAAATATGAAGTACGCGGATTTAGCATCGACGTCGGCAGAAAACCTTTTACTCTGGACGCGCTGTATCAGTTTTCCGAAAATATGTCATGGTATAAAATGAACAGCCTGCAGGTACATATCAGCGATAATCTGATTTTTCTTGAGGATTATCCGGATGAAGAGACTGCGATTCGGGAAGCCTATGCGGGTTTTCGCCTGGAATCCACAAAGAAAAGCAGGGTAACGGGAAAAACGGCGACATCAGAAGACGTATATTACAGTAAGGATGATTTTCGGTCTTTTGTTCAGGAGAGCAGGATGCGCGGTGTATCCATTGTACCGGAATTTGATATGCCGGCACATGCACTGCCTTTTACAAGAGCGTTTGCAGAGATTATGTCGACGGGTGTCTCTCCCGGGAACAGATACCGGATTGACGAACTGGATTTGACACAGATGGATGCGCCGGCTGATCCGGAGAACGAGTCGGCCATGGATATTGTTAAAGATATCTGGAATGAATATTTTGAAGGGGACGATCCCGTATTTGACAAGGAGACGACGATTCATATCGGGACGGATGAATATCATGGCGTATCAGGCCAGGCGGGAATCGAATATTTCCGCAGTTTTTCGGACAGAATGATTGAGTTTATTCAGGGAACGGGAAGGACGGTCCGGATGTGGGGAAGCCTTTCCAATAAGAATGGTGAGACTCCTGTAAGATCTGAGAATGTTCAGCTGAATATCTGGAATACCGGATATGCAAATCCGAGTACGATGTATGAAATGGGATTTGATCTGATCAATACCTTAGAAGGACCCAACTATATCGTGCCTGCTGCCGGATATTATAATGACTATATCAATGCGCAGAGTATTTATACTAACTGGAAGCCGAATGTGATCGGTAACCTGACAATGAAGGCAGGTGACGATCAGATGCTGGGCGGATGTTATGCGATTTGGCATGACAGTGTGGATACCCGCGGAAACGGTATTTCCCAGTATGATTCCTTTGACCGGTTCTTTCAGGCACTTCCTGCATACGGCGCAAAACTCTGGGGCGATGCACAGGATCGAAATTTTGCGGAGTTGAAACAGGTATCGGCAAAAACCGGCACGGCTCCGGGAACGGACCTTTACGGAGAACTGGATTATATGACGTCCACCGTTTTGAATTACACATTTGATGAAACATTGTCGAAAGATTCCAGCGTTAACGGATTTGATTTAAAAGATCCGGTTAACGCAGAATTGGTAAGCGGAAGCGGGGAAGGCAAAAAAGCCCTTATGTTAAAGGGAGAGGAAAGTTATGTGGAAACACCGGAAGAACTGGATCTGATCGGTTCGGATGCTGTGTTAAAGATGAAGGTAAAAAGGGATTTGGATTCCGATGACGAGGAACAAATTCTCTGTGAATCCAAGGAAGATTTCGGAATTTACGGCACGTATGCGTTTAAGGCAGTTCAGAAGAATACCGGAAACGTAGGATACTCAAGAGAAGGATATGATTATTCGTTTGATTATACGCTTCCGAAAGATAATGAATGGCATGAACTGGAATTTCACAGCGGGCAGGAAAATACATCCTTGTATGTGGATGGGGAGCTGACGGACAATAATCCGGATATTTATTTTGCGAACCATCCGACTACGGAGTTGAGTGAAAATCTAGAAGCGAAAGGAATCCGCAAAACAGCTACCATGCTGGTTCCAATGGGACGCATCGGAAGCAGAACCAAAAGCTTTCAGGGGCAGATTGAATACGTGACGGTAAGCGGATCAAAAGAAACCTCGGGAGAATACGGAAAATTACCGTGTGACGGATGGCAGGGAAACGCGTGCAGTACGCATCGTTCCGAAGGGTCGATTGCGGCGGTATTTGACGGTAATACCGAATCGTACTGGCATCAGGACTATGATAATGACGTGAAAGGCGGCGATTCGGAAAAGGATAGTGTACATCCGGATTCCGAAGATCATTGGTTTGAAATTATACTTCCGGAAGCAAAGGAAATTGCAAAATTATCTTATCTGCCGAGGCAGAACAGTGCAAACGGACGGATTTACGAGTATAGTATTGAAGTGACGACAGATACGGACGAAATCGTAACAGTGGCGGACCATCAGAGCTGGGCAAACAATGTTTCTTTAAAAACAGCGGTATTTGAGCCGATTACGGCAAAGAAAGTGAAGCTGGTGATCCATAGGTCAGAAGGCGGCCATGCTACGATCGCAGAGCTTAGTCTTTATGAAGATTCTGATCTTGATGTCCTGAAATCCAGTTTGAGGGAAACATTGGAGCAGACAGGGAATCTGGATGAGAGTGCATATACCCAAATCAGCTGGAATGCGTTTCTGAAAGCAAAAAAAGAGGCGGAACAGATACTGGTATTTGCTGACAATATAGATCCGGAGGATTATATTTATGTCAGCGAGCAGCTTTTGGCAGCACAGGAAAAATTAGAGCCGATGGATGCTTTGACAAAAAAGAAATATCAGGCGGCTGCAGATCTAAAGAAACTTAAGGATCAGCTTTTAACAGATTTTACATCCTCTTCTGTGACGGAATGGAATCAAGTCATTGAGAAAGTGAAAGATCTTCTCGCTAAAGAAGATGCAGAAGAGCAGGAGCTTTTGGACGGATTTGCGGAACTGGAAAATACCAAAGACAGCTTAGCAGAAAAAATCTTAGAAAAAAAGAGAGAATTAAGCGCTGCGGTAGAAGCGGCGGAGAAAAAGATTATAAATACGGCAGGCTATACAAAGGCATCCGTTGAAGAACTAAAACAGGCAATCAACGCTGCAAAAGCGGTTTTAGAAAAGGAATCGCCTGGGTTTGACGAAATGGATGAAGCACTGAAAAAATTAAACAGCAAAAAGCTGGAAAAAGAACCGGAAAAACCGAATGTGGATAAAGGATTAAAGGATAATGACACATTTGAAGCCGGAGGGATGAAATATCAGGTCATACGGGCAGCATCTTTGACAGTAAAGCTGATCAAAGGAAAAGATGTACAGAATATTATGATTGATACGGCATCTTATGACGGAAAGAAGTATAAAGTAACCGAGGTTTCTGCCAAAGCATTCAATGGATGCAGTAAGAAACTAAAGAAAGTTACGTTTGGTACAAATGTGGCGGTGATTGGGAAAAATGCGTTTAAAGGCTGTAAGAAGTTAAAAACAGTCATTGTTAAGAATAAATCCAAACTAAAGAAGGTAGGCACCGGCGCATTTAAGAAAACCGCGAAGAATATCAGTATAAAGCTGCCAAAGGATCTGAAGAAGAATAAAAATCTTAAAAAGCAGATTCAAAGAGCGGGAATAAAAAAAATAAAATAAAAGATTTGATTCCATAATACGGGGTATCGTGGTTTGCTCAAATCATGGTACGCCCGTATTAATTTTTGCTTTCATACCAATAAGTTGTGTATTCATATAACAGTATTACAGGAGGTATAAAATGACAAAATCAATTGCAAACATAGGCAGGCGAAGCCTGAGTTTTATTACTGCCGGCATTATGGCAGTTCATATGCTCCCGGCGGTTC
Organism: Lachnospiraceae bacterium; assembly: GCA_011959925.1. GTDB lineage: Bacteria > Bacillota > Clostridia > Lachnospirales > Lachnospiraceae > Roseburia_B. The sequence goes on along the minus strand of BLMD01000088.1, from coordinate 12,153 downwards.
CGGCTGCCGCTGCAGAGGCAGACTCTCCGGCGTATCAGAAACCAACGCCGAAAAAGGCGTGCAGCCTGTCCGTGTCCGACAGTAATGTGACACTGGATCAGCCGTTTGCTACAAAAACGGCGGGAAGTAAAAACTTTCGTATTCCTACTTTCATCACATTGGAAAACGGAGATCTGATCGGAACCGCAGATGCAAGATGGGAATATGCTGCAGACGGCGGCGGGCTGGATATTATCGCTTCCGTATCCAGCGACGGCGGAAAAACATGGAACTACAGCTTTCCGTTTTTTTTCCCGGACAGCAATGGCTTTTCGGGTCGGAATACCAGCGCTCCTTATTGGAGCGATGCAACTACAATCATTGATTCCTGTATCCTGGAGGGACCGGACGGGACGGTGTATTGTTTTGCGGATGTTAATCCTACCGGAGCGACTACGCTTTATCAGAACAGGCATCAGTATGCACATGAAGAGGGAAGAGACGTAGAAAATTACATTGGAAACAATAAAAATCTTCCATGTACCGGAAGCGTAGGAACCGGAACGGGATATGTCACGGTAGACGGTAAACGCAGACTTGCTTTAACAGAGGATTATACAAAGGTTCTGACCGAACCGACTGACGAAGACCTTATTACATATCCGTATTATGTGGGGGATTTTACAGACGGATATGCTCCGATCCTAAAGAGAGAAGATCATGCGCCGACAGGTTATGGCGTGGATGAATGGTATAATATTTATTCCGTCAACGATCATGGAGAATACATCAACAGCTTAGAACAGAATCAGGTTGGTTCGGCTACGGAGGTAAATACGGATCCTCTCGGAAAAGTACAGCAGAACGTATACTATGAAGGCTCGAAGTACCATATCTATTGTATTGCCCATATTTGGATGGTCACTTCCAAAGATCATGGAAGAACCTGGACAGATCCGGTGGATATTAACGATCAGGTCAAAAGACATGAAAATGAGCATGCCATACTGGTTTCACCGGGACAGGGTATCGTTACCAGCGACGGAACGATCGTATTCGGCGTATATGACAACAGCGGCACCATCCAGGGCGAACAGGAAAATGCAAGCATCGTCTATTCCAGCGATCGCGGAAAAACCTGGAAACGGACAGAGGATATACCGGATATGTGGTCTTCCGAAAATGAAATTGTGGAGATTGAAGATGGGAAGGGCACGCTGCGTATGTTTTTCCGTAACGGAAATAATGCAATTTGTTATGCAGATGCAGAAAAAGATGAAACCGGCGAATATCACTTCAAGCGTCCTGTAAATACCAGAGTTTCAGTCACCTCCGGCTGTAATGTGTCCGCTATTTCTTATTCTAAAAAGATTGATGGAAAACAGGCGATTATGGTAGCGTGCCCGACTTCGAACGGACGTGCCAACGGAAAAATACATACGTTTCTGGTAAATGACGACGAAAATCATACGATGGAATTAAAGAATGCGTATTCGCTTGGCGGAGGAGCTTTTGCATATTGCTGTCTGACGGAACAGGCAGACGGTTCCCTTGCTCTTTTGTGGGAAAAAGGCAACGGAGGAGGAATCTTTTTTAACAGCTATGACGTCAAAGAGGTCGTTCCAGACGGAGCATTCGGCAGCGCTCCGATTAAAGTGGAAGTTGCAGAAGGAGAGGACTACACATTGTCATATGAAGGGGATGTAACTATCGATACAGAGCCGGATGCTTCTACGGCATCTGTGTCTGTGGTGAAAAACAGCTATCTTGGAATGTGCAGTCACAGCGGAATCGACTCTGACTCCAGCTTGGACAGTTTTGTAAAAACCGTGGATAAGTCTCTGAATATTTCGGATGCAGAATTTACATTTACCGCATCCGGAAATGACTGGCAGATCAAAAATGAAACAAAAAATCTATACTTGACAAATGCGGGAGCCGATAGTTTTTTCAATGTAAATGCTGCAAATATGCAGGTATCTCCTGTATCGGGCAAAGATACGTTCTATATCAGACAGCAGAATAATGGAGGATATGTAATGTTCTATGCTCCGCAGATGAATTTCAACAGAAACAGCCAGTTTCAGGCAAATGATACGGGTTATGAGCTGACGCTTCTGGAGAAACAGGAAGAGGCTTCTGATCGAGATATCATTCCGGGATACCGGAAAGTATCCGGAGCATCCGGAATTAAAAACGGCGGGCGTTACCTGATCGCTTACATCTGGGATGATGGCAATATCATGATTCTCTATCCGACAAACGGTAAATATAACCAGACGAAACATGTAAATCTGGAGAATCGGTGGATTGTTTCGGTTCTCACGTTTACCGGAGTTGGCGAGGGGATAACGCAGGCTGTAATGAATGGCGTAAGCTACAGAATCTGGGTGACAAAAGACCATCCGCAGCCGGATGCGGGCTGCTCCCACAATGTCGTCAGGAAGAATCAACTTGCAGAATCCTGTGAGGAAGACGGATATACAGGAGATCAGGTCTGCACAAAATGCCATGGTATGATAGAGGAAGGAGAAGTAGTTTTGGCTTTTGGTCATACTTGGGATGCGGGTTCTCTCAGCCGGGCAGTTACGGAAACGGAAAATGGTGTATGGATCTATCAGTGCAGTAATGATGCTTCTCATACGAAGACAGAGCCGATTTATGCTCTGGCGTATGAAGAATTTATGAACGAATATCAGGCGGCTGTCAATGCCAAAGAAAATGAGGGAATGTATATACAGGAATCTTTTGACCAGCTTACACAGGCTCTTGCAGGCTGCGAAGCGGCTGCAGCGGGAAGTGTACGGCATTCGGTTTTGTATCAGAAAACAGACGCTCTGCGTGCCGGGAATGCGGCGCTTGTAAAGAAATCCGCGGATGTGATAAAAAATGATTTAAGGGCAGCATTGGAAAAAGCCGCAAAAGATACTTCATCCGCAGGAATTGATGCCGGTATTTGGACAGAATTTACAACTGCGCGCGCAAATGCAGAAGAGGCGGCAGAAAACGGTAAGACGGCAGAAGATTTTTGGCAGGCTTTCAAAGCGCTGACGGCGGCACAGCAGAATTTGGATGCTGCAAAAGGAGAGCTGAAGACGGCGCAGGAGAAGCTTGCAGAAGCCGTAAAAAAAGCGCAGAATATTTATCATACGAACGGGGCGGGCTATACGCCCGGAAGCTGGAAGATATTTTCCGATGCATATAACGCTGCCTGCAAAGTCTCTTCCGATGCAAGTGCCGAAGCATTAAACAAATTGCTTCTCAATCTGGAAAAGGCGCAAAAGGGTTTGGTTTTACAGTCCAAACCTGCGGTGAAAAAAGGCGACACCATAACTGTGAAAGATGTGGAATATAAAGTGCTGGATACGGCAAAGAAAACGGTTTCGGCAGCGAAATGTAAAAATAAAAAAGCATCTTCCGTTACCGTACAGGGTACGGTAACAATCAGCGGCACAGTTTATAAAGTCATTCAGATTGATGCGAAAGCATTTAACGGCTGCAAATTGAGAAAAGTTACAATCGGAGTCAATGTGGAAACGATCGGAGCAAACGCATTTAAAGGATGCAATAAGCTAAAGACCGTCAATGTGAAGAACAAGTCAAAATTAAAGAAGGTCGGTTCCGGCGCATTTAAGAAAACCGCAAAGAATATCAGTATAAAATTACCCAAGAATCTGAAAAAGAATAAGAACCTGAAGAAACAGATTCAGAGAGCGGGGATTAAAAAAATAAAATAGCAGGTTTGATATTATACGGAGAACTGCAGATTATTGTTGCGGTTCTCCGTAAAATATTGCAGTTGTTTATGCAAGTTTATGAAAATGATTGAAAAGAAGTTTATTTTTTTGTATAATAACACATATAAGCAGAAATTTAACGAATGGAAAGGAGAAAGATGTTATGTTTCGTAAAAAATTAAAGCGGATCGGTGCCTGGATGCTTACGATGAGCATGCTGTTCGGTGCAGTTTCGTTTCCGTCTGTAAGGGTTCATGCGGCAGACTCCGAGAATTCTGCCGTCAGCGCAACGGCAACGGCGTCAAGTGTGGAGGCTGGCTCTACACCGGCAAGTAAAGTGAATGATGGAGATTCATCCAGCAAGAGTTCCAGATGGTCATCGGCGCGAGGAGCCGGTCCTCAATGGATACAGCTTCAATGGGATGCGCCTCAGACAATGAAGAACATTGTGCTCTACTGGGAACGTAGAAATGTGGAAAATTACAGGCTTGAAGTATCGAGTGACGGACAAAACTGGAATGATCCAATTTGGTCAAATACGGGTTATCCTAAGAAAAATAAAGAAATCATTACGTTAGATGCGCCTGTGACAGGGTCTTACCTGCGTTTGTATATCGAAACCGTACACAGTGAAAGTATCGATCCGTCGGAAACGTCATGGGATACGGCTTCTTTATATGAGATCGAAGTATATTCCGATGAAATTCCTGACAGGAGAACAGAAGCACAGAAAGTTGCAGATGAAATAGAAAAACCTGAAGTTGCAGAAGGCGATACGAAACTTTCTATGCCGGAAAATCTTCCTGAGGGAGCGAAAGTCCGTTTTTGTGCGGATTACGAAGAGGTGGTCGATGAAGACGGAACCATTTATACGCCGATTTCACAAAAGACGGTAAAAGGATTTTATGAAGTGACGCTAGCGGATGAATCTTCTGCCAGAACGGAAGAGTTTACGATTACGGTTCCCGGACAGTACACAGAAAGTGAGTCGTCAAATGCAAAGCCTGCTGTCATTCCAGAACTTCAGGAGTGGCATGGGGGAACAGGCCGGTTTCTTGTGAAGGCAGACAGTAAAATCGTGGTAGGAGACGACGCGCTTTTTGATGTGGCCGGGGAATTTGCCAAAGATTATAAAGAAATAACCGGAATGGAGATAGAAGTAATTTCCGGGAACTGGATGAGCGTTAAAATGGGAGATTTTTATCTTTCCTTGACTGACGATACTAACGGTCTTGGCAAAGAAGGATATACGCTTTCGGTTCATAATTCCGTTTTTGTGGAAGCGGAAGAAGCTACCGGTGCATACTGGGCGACGAGAACGATTCTGCAGATTTTAAAACAGACAAGCGGAAGCATGCCAAAAGGACTCATTCGGGATTACCCTAAATTTGAAGTAAGGGGATTTAGCCTTGATGTGGCAAGGAAGCCGATTTCACTGGATGCGCTGTATGCATTTGCTAAGAATATGTCCTGGTATAAAATGAATAATTTTCAGGTTCATTTAAGCGATAACCTGATTTTTATGGAAGATTATCCTACGATTGAACAGGCAATTAAAGAAACGTATGCGGGATTTCGTCTGGAGTCCGGAGTAGTAAATCCGGATACGAATAAATCAGCGACTTCTGAGGATGTGTCGTATACAAAAGATGAATTCCGTACATTTATTCAGGACAGCAGGACGATTGGCGTAAGCATTATACCGGAACTTGATATGCCTGCGCATGCGTTGCCGTTTACAAGGGCATTTCCGGAATTTATGACTGTAAAAACAGGTATTCCAACGAATAGAAGCCGTCACATTATTGATGAATTAAATTTGGAAAAAGAAGGCGCGTACGATCTGGCAAAGCGGTTATGGCAGGATTATTTTGACGGGGAGAATCCGGTATTTGACAAAGAGACGATTATACATATCGGTACGGATGAATTTCATGGAAAAGAAGGGCAGGAAGGCATTGAAATGTTCCGGCGTTTTTCAGATGAAATGATTAAATATATACAAAATACCGGAAGAACGGTTCGTATGTGGGGATCGTTGTCAAATAAACGGGGGGAAACTCCGGTTGCGGTAGACGATGTTCAGCTTAATGTATGGAATACAGGCTATTCCGTACCGAGTGATATGCATAAGCTTGGTTATGATTTGATCAATACCCTGGACGGATCTCTTTATGTGGTTCCGAGCGGAATAGGAAAGAGCAGCAGAGGAGGTTATGGAGATTATCTGAATACAACAAATCTTTATAACAACTGGCAGGCAAATAATTTGGGCGGTTATATCGTACCGGCCGGAGACGATCAGATGCTTGGGGCTTGCTATGCCGTATGGCACGACAATATCGACACACGGGCAAACGGGATTGCCGAGTATGATTCGTTCGACCGCTTCTTTGATGCGCTCCCAATGATGAGCGCGAAATTATGGGGAGATGCAAAAGACAGAAACTTAACGGATTTTACGGCTCTGATTTCCGAAACGGGAACCGCGCCGGATACAAATATGTATGCGGAACTGGATTTTGTGACAAATACGGCTGCGGACTGGACGTTTGACGATACGCTTACGGCAGATGCAAGCGTAAATAAAAATGATTTGACAGAAGTTAAGAATGCAGAACAGACGGAAGCAGACAACAACAGTAAAGCGATTTCTCTGAAAGGAGGAGAAAGCTATGCGGAGACGCCGTTGGATCAGGTAGGATCGGATGCTGTAATTACCATGAGAGTGAAGAAAGAAGCCGGAGCAGAAGAGGACAGTGAACAGATTCTTTGCGAATCCAAGGATTCCTTTGGGAATATCGGCACTTATGCGTTGAAAGCATCGGTAAAACAGACGGGAAACGTAGGTTTTTCGAGAGAGGGATATACCTATTCTTTCAATTATACGCTTCCGGTTGGCGAGTGGGTAGAGCTGGAATTCCACAGCGGACAGAAAGATGTGGCGTTGTATGTGAATGGAAGCCTTGTAGACGACAGCCCGACATTTTATTACGATAATCATCCCGATGTGGAAAGAAGTGAACAGATCTCTAATGCGAATGCGATGGTGAGGACGATGATGGTTCCGATCGGACGTATTGGAAGCAAAACGGACAGCTTCAAAGGACAGATTGATTATGTGAAGGTTACCGGTTCCAAAGAAGTTTCAGGAGAGGAAGCTACGTCTCAGATTCTGCAGAATAAAGTGCAGGAATATCCGGATACTTTGGCGGCAGGATATACGGACGGCAGCTGGAAGATACTTGTAAAAGCGCGTCAGGAGGCGCAGGCGGTCATTGAACATGCGGACAGTACGGCGGAGGATTTTACACTGGCTTATGAGAAACTGCAGGGCGCAGCCGCAAAACTGGAACAAAAGCCTGCAGATTATGATCAGACAGTAGAGAATTTCAATCAGATTGCCGATGACCTGAAGGATGCAGTCAAAGAAATCGATATGGAAAACCTGGATAGTTATACGGAAGAAACGGTTTCAAAAATTCAGGCAGCGCTTTCTTCTGTGAAGAGCATGCTTCAAAATCCAAACGTTACGGCAGAAGACATCAAAGATGCGTTAAAAGTAATCAAAGACATACAGCTTGTTACGAAAGCAGAGGAAGCAGAGGTAAATACAGCACGCGGTGAATTGAAAACAGAGATAACGGCGGCAGAAGCAAAACTGAAAAATACTGCAGGGTATACCAAGGATTCGGTTGATGCATTGAAAAAAGCAATTGCGGATGCAAAAGCAGTTGCTGACAGGGAAGACGCAACGTTGAAGGAGCTGAAGGACGCTTTAGCGGCGTTAAAAGGAAAAACTCTTATAAAAGATACGCCCAAGACAGACACGTCCCTAAAAGATAACGACCCGTTTGAAGTAAACGGCGTCAAATACCAGGTAGTCAGCGCCGCAGCGCTTACAGCAAAGCTGATCAAGGGAAAAGACGTTTCAAACGTGAAAATCAATACCGTTTCCTATCAGGGAAAGACGTACAAGATCGTGGAGATCGGCGCAAAGGCATATAACGGCTGCAAGAAAAAATTAAAGAAAGTTACGATCGGCGCAAACGTGGCGAAGATCGGAAAAGACGCATTCAAAGGCTGTAAAAAGCTGACGAATGTCATAGTGCAGAATAAGTCGAAATTAAAGAGCGTCGGCGGCGGAGCATTTAAAAAGACAAGTGCAAAGATTAAAATCAAACTGCCGAAGACGTTAAAGAAGAATAAGAAATTAAAAGCACAGATCAAAAAAGCAGGCATTAAAAAGGGACTGTAGAAGTTTCTGTAAGTTCCGTCCTGTCCGATCGCTGAGAACATAGAAAGGTCGGTTATGATTTGCCGAAAAAGTTCCGGAAACGAAATTTTGTTTTCGGAACTTTTTTATTGCATTTTTACGAATGCTGTGTTACTATGCAAGAAATAGTTTTCACATGGAGAAACAAATACGGATAACTGCAGTGAAGGCGTCCTGTGCACGGACCGGACGATCCGCACAGAGGTAAGTCATGCCACACCTATCAGAGAGAAGAAGCCATCGGCTGGAAGCTTCTTTATGTAAGGAATGACCGAACGTTCCCGCCGGAGCAGTATGGGTGAACCGAGTTGAGTAGTCCATAACGGTTTGTGTACGTTACGCACAGAGTAAGCGCCCGGGGAGGTTTATTCCCGGGAATTTGGGTGGTACCGCGGAGTGATTCGTCCCTGGAGAAGGGAAGAAGCGCTCTTTTTTGTTGCCATGTAAAAGATACGCGTTTCGCAGGAGGAACGATCAGGAAGGGAGAAACAGAATGAAGGAAAAATTGCAGAAAATCAAAGAGGAAGCAATCAGGCACATCGAATCGTCTGAGGATCTGAGCAAGCTGAATGATGTTCGGGTTGCCGTTCTGGGTAAAAAAGGAGAACTGACAGCTGTATTAAAAAGCATGAAAGATATCCTGCCCCAGGACCGTCCGGCGTTTGGGCAGATGGTCAATGACGTTAGGGCGGAAATCGAAAAAAGATTGGAAGACGCAAAATCGGCGCTGGAGGCAAAGGAAATGGAACTTCGCCTGCAGAAAGAAGTCATTGACGTAACGCTTCCCGCTAAGAGAAATAAAGTCGGGCACAGACATCCCAACACGATAGCGTTAGAGGAAGTAGAGCGTATTTTTATCGGCATGGGGTATGAAGTGGTCGAAGGTCCGGAAGTCGAACTGGATTATTATAATTTTGAAGCGCTCAATATTCCGGCAAACCATCCCGCAAAGGATGAGCAGGATACCTTTTATATTAACGAATCGATTCTGCTGCGTACCCAGACGTCTCCGGTACAGGTCCGCGAGATGGAAAAAGGAAAGCTGCCGATCCGTATGATTGCGCCGGGCCGGGTGTTTCGGTCGGATGAAGTGGATGCGACACATTCGCCGTCGTTTCATCAGATCGAGGGTCTTGTGATCGATCAGCATATTACGTTTGCCGATCTGAAAGGGACTCTGGCAGAGTTTGCCAGAGAGCTGTTCGGGGAGGATACGAAAGTGAAATTCCGTCCGCACCATTTTCCGTTTACGGAGCCGAGTGCGGAGGTAGATGTTTCCTGTTTTAAATGCGGCGGCAAGGGATGCAGATTCTGCAAAGGCAGCGGCTGGATCGAGATTTTGGGCTGCGGTATGGTACATCCGAGAGTGCTGCGCATGAGCGGGATCGATCCGGAAAAATATTCCGGTTTTGCATTTGGCGTTGGTTTGGAGCGGATCGCATTGCTGAAGTATGAAATCGACGATATGCGTCTTTTGTATGAGAACGACGACAGATTTTTAAAACAGTTCTAAATGGAGGAGGAAAGAATATGAATACATCATTTGAATGGATAAAAGCGCTTGTTCCTGGACTTTCGGCGACGGAACAGGAATATACGGACGCAATGACATTGTCCGGTACAAAGGTAGAAGGGTATCGGAAACTGGACGCGGATTTGGAGAAGATCGTTGTGGGACAGATTGTAAAGATAGAGCCGCATCCGGACGCAGATAAATTAATTGTCTGCCAGGTGGATATCGGAACGGAAGAACATCTGCAGATTGTAACAGGAGCTCCCAACGTATCGGAAGGAGATAAAGTGCCGGTTGTATTGGACGGCGGAAGAGTAGCGGGCGGACATGACGGAACTATGACGCCGGGCGGAATTAAAATTAAAAAGGGAAAACTCCGCGGTGTGGAGTCGTTTGGTATGATGTGCTCCATCGAAGAACTGGGTTCCAGCCGTGATATGTATCCGGAAGCGCCGGAGCTTGGCATTTATATCTTTGATACGGACGCTGCAGTCGGAAGCGACGCTGTGGAAGCGCTGGGACTGCACGATGCGGTATTCGAGTATGAAGTGACTTCCAACAGAGTAGACTGTTATTCTGTGCTTGGAATTGCCAGAGAGGCGGCCGCTACGTTTCGGAAGGAATTTCGGCCTCCGGTTGTAAGGGAAACAGGAAATCAAGAAGACGTAAACGATTATATTAAAGTAACCGTACAAGACAGCGATCTTTGTTCCCGTTATGCGGCAAGAGTTGTAAAAAATATTAAAATCGCTCCGTCGCCGAAATGGATGCAGAGACGACTCGCGGCGCAGGGGATTCGTCCGATCAATAATCTGGTGGATATTACCAATTATGTGATGGCGGAGTACGGACAGCCGATGCACGCGTACGATCTGGATACGATTGCGGGAAAAGAAATTATTGTCAGGCGTGCAAAGAACGACGAAACTTTTGTTACGTTAGACGGACAGGAGAGGAAACTGGACGATAGCGTGCTGATGATCTGCGATGCACAAAAAGCGGTAGGAATCGCCGGAATTATGGGCGGAGAAAATTCTATGATCACCGGGGATGTGAAGACGATGCTGCTGGAAGCGGCATGTTTTGACGGAACCAATATTCGTCTTTCCAGTAAAAAAATCGGTCTTCGGACAGATGCATCTTCCATATTTGAAAAAGGACTCGATCCAAATAATGCACTGGAAGCGATGAACCGTGCCTGCCAGCTGGTCGAGGAACTGGGAGCGGGTGAAGTCGTCGGCGGTACGGTAGACGTGTATCCGGTGAAGAAAGAAGGAAGGCGCATTCCGTTTGAACCGGAAAAGTATAACCGCCTGCTGGGTACGGATATTTCAAAAGAAGAGATGCTTTCTTATTTTAAGCGCCTGGAACTTAGGTATGATAAAGACGCAAATGAGATTGTCGTACCTTCCTGGCGGCAGGATCTGGAATGTGATGCGGATATTGCAGAGGAAGCGGCAAGATTTTTCGGTTACGATAATATTCCGACGACACTTCCCACCGGAGAAGCGACGACAGGTAAGCTTTCTTTTAAACTTCGTATCGAAGAAGCTGCGAGAGATACGGCGGAGTTCTGCGGATTTTCCCAGGGGATGTGCTACTCTTTTGAAAGTCCGAAAGTATTCGATAAGCTTTTGATCCCCGCAGATTCTAAACTGAGGGAGGTGGTGACGATTTCCAATCCGCTGGGGGAAGATTTTTCCATTATGCGGACGATCCCGTTAAACGGAATGCTGACTTCCCTGTCAACCAATTATAACAGAAGAAATAAAAACGTACGTTTGTATGAGCTGGGCAATATTTATCTGCCCAAGCAGCTTCCCGTAACAGAGCTTCCCATGGAGCGGATGCAGTTTACGCTTGGTATGTACGGAGAGGGAGACTTTTATACGCTAAAAGGCGTGGCAGAAGAGTTTTTATTAAAAATCGGCATGAACGATAAGATTTCTTATCGTCCGGATTCCGCCAGGCCGTATCTGCATCCGGGACGCCAGGCGGATATGATTTACCAGGATCGTACGATCGGTTATATCGGAGAAGTGCATCCTGTTGTTGCTGCAAATTATGCGATCAAAGACCGTGTGTATATTGCGGTATTGGATATGCCGGAGGTTTTAGTGAGCGCAAGTTTTGACCGGAAATACCAGGGAATTGCGAAGTTTCCGGCAGCGACCCGCGATATCAGCATGGTAGTGCCGAAGGAGATTTTAGCGGGGGATATTGAAAAAGTATTCGATGCCAAGGGCGGCGCGTACCTGGAAAGTTATCAGCTGTTTGATGTTTATGAGGGGAGCCAGATTACGCCGGGCTTTAAGTCTGTCGCATATTCCCTGACATTCCGCGGCAGGGATAAGAATCTGGAAGAAGCCGATCTGACCGGCGCTATGGAGCGAATATTAAAAGCGTTAGAAGCGATGGGAATTGAGCTAAGAAAATAGGAAAAGTATTGAAAAATATTTTATGCGTGCTATAATAAAAAAGTAAAGTATTTTAATAAAAAATATATGGAAAGGAACATGAAGTATGAAAAGGGAAAGAAGAAGTTTATTGAACAAAGTAACAAGTTTGATACTTGCAGCGGCAATGTTGTTTTCGGTTGCAGTCGTTTCGGCACCGGATCCGGTCAGCGCATCTGTCCACAGTATGCC
>BLMD01000087.1 GCA_011959925.1 Lachnospiraceae bacterium | reverse complement strand
ACCTGTTGACAGATTCCTTTGGATTTTTCCTTAAGTTTATGATGTTGTGCATAGCTGGGGGTTTAGTACTTTCAATTATTTCATCACTTTTTAATCAGTGCATACGATTTCGGGTACGGCATTCGGATACAAACAAAAACATTTCATTCTTAATGAAATAGAGTATGTCAATCCCTTTACCGACAGGCACTTGCAAAGCAAGTGGGGATTTACATACGACGTAAATCATGCCAATAAATCCAATAATAGAGAAAGGGATATTTTCAAATGCACTTTTTGAGAATATTCATTCGGAGGGTTTGAATAGCCCTCCAGACGAAAGAAAGGAGGGCGAGACAATGTATGTTACATATGCGGATTTAATCCAAATTGATATACTCATTGTTGCCCTTGCGAATTTGCTTTATCAGATTTACAAGGAAAAAAAGAAATAGCCGCCACTACTGCAATAGCGACGGCTGATATAAAAATTAGCTTTTAACTGTTTGGGGTAGAGCCGCTTCTATGGTTCTCCCTTTTCTGTCTACAATATAGCATATCTGAAAACTTGGTATGGCATTTGTTGCACTCTGTATATGCCTCAGACCTAACAGTCTTTAAAATATACGCTGAGCCAGTTCTGCTGCCTTTGCTGTTGTATTTCGTTGTATCCATCCACTGGTGGTTACATGTAGGGGCTGTTCCTGCTACAACGTTGATTGTGCAGATGTAATCACGATATCTACCCTGAGCGTCTTTGCCTCTGTTTACAAGAACTTTTACCTGACCGATCCCTGTTGCTGTTACTCTACCCGTTGAGTCGATCGTTGCAATATGGTCATTGTAAGAAAATGTGCTCTCGTAATCTGGATACTGACCCTGAATAAGTAGAAAACTTTCGCCTACCCTTAAGGTCTTGCTCGTAGCTGTAAGATACGGTTTAGCCGGAGCTTTCTTAACTGTTACCCTACACTTTAATTTCTTGTTTCCAACTTTAGCTGTAATTGTAACTTTTCCTGCCTTCTTCGCCACTACGTTACAGCCCTTCTTTGTAACCGTTGCAATGCGCTTGTTTGACGAAGTGCATGTTGCTTTTTGCCTGTGCCCTTAATATTCAGCGTAAAACGCTCCCCTGCCGTCAATGTGAATTTTTTCTGGTCTAATATCTGACCGTTGCCGCTTCTGCGTTCTTCGGCAGAAAAGAAACAACCGCAAGCACAGCCATCAATGCAAGTAATGTTTTCTTCATAAATCCATTTGTTTTTCCCATGTCTTTTCTCCCTCCAATATATTCAAACAGCTAATCCCCTGATTGTTCCGTTTCACCAGCCTGTGAACTCGTCAAGGGAACGCATTCATTCCGGCGCAACGCGATTACTGATGTCGTCAACGCCACCAGAGGAAATATCATCATGGCTTCACAGCTCTTCGGCAACTCGCCGGAAGTGACAAAAAGAAATTACTATACAGGCGCAGACTTAAAAGACGCTATGCAGGTCTTAAACCAGAGGAAATTTTCGTTCTAAAATTTAATCAAAATTTAATCAGAATCACCCAATTCAGAGAAAAAAAGAAATCCGCAAACCCTCTAAAATCAAGGGGTTGCGGTTCTCAACCTAAGAGCGATAGACGGGGCTCGAACCCGCGGTCTCGACCTTGGCAAGGTCGCGCGTTACCAACTACGCCACTATCGCATTTATGAAATTCTGTGCTCATTTGCTGTATCTCTCAAGCACATTACCTATAATACAGGATAAATTGTTTCTTGTCAACATATTTTTTAAAAAATTTGAAAAATTTTACAAATCCCGATGAAACCGATCAAACAGGCGGATCTTCCGTTCTCAAAAACTGCTGCCGGATCGCTCCGGCAGCCTTGTGTTCTCTCGTTTACTGTTACTGTACGCTTTCTGTAAATCTCATAAAAGCGTCTCTTCCTTCCGGTGTACATTTATACACTCCGGCATCTTCCAAAACTTCGGAAAATACGAGTCCGATTTCTTTTTGAACGATACTCTCAATGTTTTCTTTTGTCACGTCTGCATATTTTGGCAGAAATTCAGCCACCCAGTCGGCATGCTTCGCCAAAGCTTCGTCTGCCCGAAGGTCCGCACCTGATAGAATCGCTTCCTTAAGCGCTGCCATCTCATCTTTTAATCTTGCCGGCAGAACCGCCAGTCCCATGACCTCAATTAATCCGATATTTTCTTTCTTGATATGGTGAAGTTTTGCATGAGGATGGTAAACGCCGAGCGGATGCTCGTCTGTCGTAATATTATTGCGCAGTACAAGATCCAGTTCAAACATACCGCCCCGTTTTCTCGCAATCGGCGTAATGGTATTGTGCGGCTCTCCTTTGGTCTCTGCAAATATGTAAGCCGCTTCGTCCGTATATCCTCTCCAGGCCAGTAAAATCCGATCTGCCAGTTCGATCAGGCGCTCTTTCTTTTCACAGTCCAGACGGATGACAGACATCGGCCATTTTACGATCCCGGCCTTTACATCATCAAATCCCGCAAACGAAATTTCCTTTTCCACCGGAGCTTTCGCCATGGCAAACTCATAGCAGCCTCCCTGGAAATGATCGTGGCTTAAAATGGAACCGCCTACAATCGGCAGATCCGCATTGGAGCCGACGAAGTAATGCGGAAACTGCGCCACAAAATCCAAAAGCTTCCCAAATGTCGCCCGCTCGATCTTCATCGGCGTATGTTCGGAATTAAATACGATGCAGTGTTCATTATAATATACATAGGGAGAATACTGGAAAAACCAGCCGCTGTTATTGATCGTGACCGGTATGATCCTGTGGTTTTGTCTTGCCGGATGATTGATCCTGCCGGCATAGCCCTCATTCTCCTTACAGAGCAGACATTTCGGATAACCGCTCTGTTTGGCAAGCTTTGCGGCGGCAATGGCTTTCGGGTCTTTCTCCGGTTTAGATAAATTGATTGTAATATCCAGCGTTCCATATTCCGTATCCGCCGTCCATTTCAAATCTTTTTTGATGCGGTATCTGCGGATATAATCCGTATCCCGGCTTAACGTATAGAAATAATCGGTTGCTTCCTTGGGATCTTTTGCATAGAGTTCCCGAAACTTCCGGATCACTTCGCCCGGTCTCGGCACAAGAAGGCTCATGATCTTCGTGTCAAACAAATCGCGATACACAACGCCGTTTTCTTCCGTAATTCCATTCTCATACGCATAATCCAGCAAATCTTTTAGAATGTCCTCTAAAGCTTCTTCTGCTTCTTCTCTTGTCATGCTGCCTTTTTTTGCATGCGCGGCCAAAACCGTATCTTCCATTTCATCCAGACGGAATAGCTCAAGCAGTCGGTTGACCGTAAACTGCTCATCCGCCTTCTCGATCAGTCCGGTTGCCAGCGCATAATCCGTCAAATCCAAAATTCTCTCTAAAATCATATGCTACCCCTCTCCTTCTTCTCCTTTTCCAACAAAATTACGATACAAACAGTATACTGTTTCCTACCGAAAAATACAATCCGTTTTCTGTGTGTTACCCTTCGCTTAACCACCGGATTTCTTCTGCGGTCAGTTTCACGTCCAGCGCCTTCAGATTAGAAATCATCCGCTTCGACGTCGATGCAGAACAAACCGCCATCGGAAGTAAGGGCTGGTTTAACACCCAGGCAAGCGCAAGCTGCGGAATCGTAACGCGCTTTTCTCTTGCAAGCGATTCCGCCCGTTTCAGACGCATAAAATTCGCATCGCTGCAATAGCCTTTTACCGCAAAATCATCCAAAACCTTGCACGCTCTGCCCGCCTCGTCTGCACGAAACTTTCCGGATAGAAAACCATGCGCTAAACTTGCATATGCAAATACCTCAATGCCTTCCTCCTGGTACCAGGCCCGGTCTCTGCGGTGTGCTTCTCCGGAAAGATCCACACAGCCGCCTCCCCATGGATCGTCGTCCTGCGCTGCAAGGCTGTATGCAGGGCTGGATACCTGAAATCCAAACATATCATGGGCATAGGCATATTCGTTTGCTTTGTCAATCCGGTCACAGCTCCAATTGGAACCGCCGAAAATCCCGATCTTTCCTTCCTCCCGCAGCTCGTTTAACGTCTCTACCAAAGGTCCTACGGGAACCTTCGGGTCATCCCGATGGAGAAGATAAATATCAATATAATCCGTCTGAAGCATCCGAAGGGATTCCTCCAGATCCTCCCGAATCGCATGCGGCGTAACGCGGGATTCTTTGAAATCTTCGGAAGGATGCGCCCCTTTGGTCAAAAGTACAATGCGGTCCCGGTTTCCCCGTGCAGCCATCCACTCGCCCATCTGCCGTTCCGCAAAACCATAATTTCTTGCCAGGTCAAAGGTATTGACCCCTGCTGCAAACACTTCGTCCAAAAGCTTATGCACATGTTCCCCGCGCATCATTGCTGAGATTGCGGTTCCGAAAACGATTCGAGAAACCGGCTTTTTGATATCGGCTATATTTTTATATTCCATAAAAGCCTCCTGTACTCCGCTGCTCCCCCTGCTAACCTGCCCACTCACAGATGTTCGCATCCCCCGGATAAAAACATACTATTCTTCCAGTAATTTTTCCAGGCTGACCAGTTTTACGCAGACAACAAAAATATTTGCCGCCGTTTCCAGATCCTCTATGCTCGGATAGGTCGGAGCAATGCGGATCACCGAATCTTTCGGATCGTTTCCGTACGGGAACGGCGCGCCTGCCGGCGTCATAACGACGCCCGCTTTTTTTGCACGGGAAACAATTTCTTTTGCACAGCCATCCAGAGCCTGATAGCAGATAAAATAACCGCCTTTCGGGCAATACCAGTTTCCCGCCCCGATATCTTCCAATTCTCTTTTTAAAATATCCAGAACCATCTCAAATTTCGGCCGGAGTATGTCGGCATGCTTTCTCATATGTTCCGTAATGCCGTGAATATCCTTAAAGAAACGGACATGACGGAGCTGATTTACTTTATCATAGCCGATTGTCTGTACCATCATCTGCTTTTTAATATCCTCAAGGTTATTGGCGGAAGTTGCCAGTGCTGCTACACCGGAACCCGGAAAACTGATTTTGGAAGTAGAACAGAATTTATACACCATATCCGGATTGCCCGCGCGCTTACATTCCGCAAAAATCTCCACCAAATTGTCCTGATCGATATCATATAAATGATGCACACCGTAAGCATTATCCCAGTAAATACGAAAATCTTTTGCCGCAGGTTTTAATCTTGCAAACCGGCGGACCGTTTCGTCTGAATACGTGATTCCCTGCGGATTGGAATATTTCGGCACACACCAGATTCCCTTAACCGCATCGTCATTTGCCACAAGTTCTTCTACCATATCCATATCCGGACCGGTGGAAAGCATCGGCACCTGGATCATTTCAATCCCGAAATGTTCCGTAATGGCAAAATGCCTGTCATAGCCGGGCACGGGACAGAGGAATTTTACCTTATCCAGCTTACACCACGGAGTGCTGCCCATCACGCCGTGCGTCATAGAGCGGGAAATCGTATCGTACATAATATTTAAACTGGAGTTTCCGTAAATGATAATGTTATCCGGATGACACTCGATCATATCGCCCAACAGGACTTTCGCTTCATGGATGCCGTCTACTACACCGTAATTCCTGCAGTCCGTCCCGTCTTCACAGGCAAGATCCACGCCGCTGTGCAGTACGTCCATCATTCCCATCGAAAGATTTAACTGCTCCGCAGACGGCTTACCTCTGGACATATCCAGCTGAAGTCCGCGCATCTGATACTTTCTATACTCCTTCTCCAACTGCTTTTTTTCTGCAAGCAGTTCTTCCTTTGTCATTTCC
Source organism: Lachnospiraceae bacterium (assembly GCA_011959925.1). Lineage (GTDB taxonomy): Bacteria > Bacillota > Clostridia > Lachnospirales > Lachnospiraceae > Roseburia_B. The sequence goes on along the minus strand of BLMD01000087.1, from coordinate 17,970 downwards.
AAAAAAGATTTCATGTCTTTTCCTCCTGTTCTCGTTCCTTTGTGTTCCTGATATGATTTAAATAAGCCGAAACCTTTCGTTCATAACCGTTTTCGGTCGGCTCATAAAACCGCATGTCTAAAAGCCCGTCGGGCAGATACTGCTGTTTCACGTAATGCAACGGGTAATCGTGCGCATATTTGTAGCCGATCCCCCTTCCAAGCTTACCTGCAGACCGGTAACTGGAATCCTGAAGGTGTACGGGCACTGCCGCCGCCGCTGTCTGCGGCATCGAATCGAGCGCCTGATTGACCGCCAGATAAGACGCGTTGCTCTTTGGAGCCGTCGCCACATAAACGGCCGCCTCCGAAAGAACAATCCGTGCTTCCGGCATTCCAAGCCGCTCTGCTGCCAGCGCTGCAGAAACCGCCACCGTCAGCGCATTGGGATCCGCCATGCCTACATCTTCCGACGCGCAGATCATGATCCTTCTGGCAATAAATTTAATATCTTCTCCCGCATAAAGCATCCTTGCCAGATAATACACCGCCGCATCCGGATCGGAACCGCGCATGCTTTTGATAAAAGCAGATATCGTATCGTAATGGTTGTCTCCGCTTTTATCGTACCTCACCGCCCGTTTTTGAATGCATTCTTCCGCCGTCGGAAGCGTAATATAGATGTTTCCGTCGCCGCTGCGTTCTGTCGTCAAAATACCAAGCTCCAGTGCATTTAACGCCGCCCTTGCGTCTCCGTTGCAGACTTCTGCCAAAAACTCCAGCGCATCCTCTTTTAAGACAGCCCCAAACGATCCCATGCCTTTTGTTTCGTCCGACACCGCACGCTGAAGCAGGATCTTGATATCTTCCCGGGAAAGCGGCTTTAATTCAAAAACAATGGAACGTGAGATCAGCGCGGGATTGACTTCAAAATAAGGGTTTTCCGTTGTAGCGCCTACCAAAACCACCGTCCCGTCTTCTACAAACGGAAGAAGATAATCCTGCTGTCCCTTATTAAACCGATGAATCTCATCGATAAAGAGAATCGTCTTCCTGCCGTACATTCCCCGCGTATCCTTCGCTTTGCCGACTACCGCTTCCATATCTTTTTTTCCGGCGGCAGTTGCGTTGATCTGGGTAAAATCGGCGCTTGTCGTAGCCGCAATCACCTTTGCCAATGTCGTCTTTCCCGTCCCGGGCGGACCGTAAAATAAAACCGATGAAAGTTTATCTGCTTTGATCGCACGGTACAAAAGCTTGTCTTTCCCGATGATATGCTGCTGTCCTACCACTTCCTCTAACGAATCCGGGCGCAGCCGGGACGCCAGAGGAGATTCTTTTTCTTTATTCTGTTCGCTCATATATTCAAATAAATCCATCTGTCTGCATCTCCTGCATTTTAAGATACATGAGTTTCCGCCATTTTACAAGAATAAAATCACGTTACGGACACTTTTTTTGCCCGCAGCCTCTGCCGCAGACGCCGCAGTATCTTGATTGCAGCGTAAGGAAACCCTTGAACTGTAACCAGTATAACATACCATACGTCCGCATTCCTGAATATCTTTTTAACTTTTTATGAATTTACCCCACAGTTTCTTACATTTTTTTCTCCCGCCCTGCACAATAGAACCGCATCGTCCCGGGTAACGGCAGTGCGCCGTACATATATGCCAAACACCTGCACGAAGCTTATGCATCCGGCAGGTGTCTGTAGTCATGATACGGCGCAGATATCATCCGTGCCGTTTTGCTATGTAGTCTTTTAATTCATGGATCAATTCGTCCGGATTCTCTGCATTTTCCACTAGCAATTCAAAAAGCAGTTCTTTCGAAACAAACTGATGAAACGGATATATTGCCGTTTTCACATAGGTTAACGCATATTCATCCGGCGATATGGCCGGCGCAAAGCTTCTGGATAACACCGTACCGCTTTGCACGATTTTCGCTACTTTTACTAATTTTTTCTTTAAGAGTTTTCTCAGTACCGACTGAACGGTATTCAAACTGATTTCCGGCTTAATTCCGGGAATCTCCGATGCGATCAACGAATCTTCAGATTCCCACAGCACGTTCATAATATCCAGTTCCCGTTTGCTCATGATAAATGATTCTTTGTTCCCCATGTTCTCCTCCCATACCAAATTTGCTGCGATCTCATAAGTATCGCCGCGCCGTCACGCGTATCTTTTAGTGAATGTTTAATTTGATAATCAATAGTATGATATAAAAATTTTCTCATATTGTCAATGCTTTATAGTTTCAGCCACACAATATTGTTATACTTCCGCTTTATTCATGTCACGAATAAAAATATTCATAACGCGTATAACAGTGAGTTTTGCAATTTATTTGATCATGAGTTTCGTCACTATTCGACAAAATCATCACATTCTGCATGGGAACATTTGGAATGAAAAAAACTGCGGTGCCGGGCATTCCGATATCCGGCAAGTTGATTTTTCTTTCTTATTATGCTATACTGAACTTCAGTAAATCCAACACACACGCAGGATCGTTTACCCAGTACACCGGCAGACGGTCTATTATTTTACAAAAAATAATACCCGCAAAAGAAAGGAATATTCCATGAAAAGAACCACTTGCAAACGACAGCCGCTCTTCATACTGCTGGCAGCTCTTTTTCTCTGTCTCTGCGGCTGCGGAAACCCCGGCGAAACCAAGCAGCAGACCAAAGCGTTTCCCGCAGATACAGAACAGGCAGCCACACAGGCCGAACCGAAAGATACCGAACCTGAAACCGACGATTTCGGAAATGACCTGCCGGAAGAAACGCTCTCGCCGGAAACGGAACAAACAAACGATTCCGAAACGGAGGGTTTTGTATTAGAAACCGCAGAACATCCACAGGATATTCCCGTCACCGAAATTGTCACTACCGATTCGGTCAACCTGCGCATCGGTCCTGACACAAAAGCCGACGTATTTCAGACCGTAAGGCCAAGAACCGTATTACAGAAGGTTTCTGAATCCGACGGCTGGACAAAAATTCTGATCGAAAATGCTTATTATTACGTAAAAAGCGAATATGTCAAAGACAAGCCGGCTCCCGGTGAACGTACGGGCTTCCTTATTGCCATCGACGCCGGACATCAATCGAAGGGAAATAGCGAAACGGAACCGGTAGGTCCCGGCGCTTCGGAACAGAAAGCAAAGGTCGCCTCCGGCACAAGAGGCGTCTCTTCCGGTCTTGCAGAATATGAGCTGACGCTTATGGTTTCCATGAAAGTAAGAGATGAACTGCAGGCAAGAGGCTATGAGGTCTTAATGATCCGCGAAAGCAGCGACGTGAATATCAGCAATGCCGAACGCGCCCAGATTGCCAATCAAGCAGGCGCAGACGCTTTTATCCGCATACACGCCAACGGCTCGGAAAACAGCGCCGCCAACGGCGCCATGACGATCTGCCAAAGCCCCTCCAATCCGTATAACGCATCGCTTTATCCGCAGAGCAAAAGCCTCTCCGTAAATGTCTTAGACGCGCTCTGCGCCGCTGCAGGATGCGCCAAACAATCGGTCTGGGAAACCGATACCATGACAGGCATCAACTGGTGCCAGACGCCTGTGACCATTGTAGAAATGGGATATATGACAAATCCTGCGGAGGACGCCGCCATGGCAGACGCCGATTACCAGTATAAAATTGCCTCAGGAATTGCCGACGGCATCGACGCCTATTTCGGCATACAATAATACAAAAACATCCGGCGCAAAGAGATGAGGACTTGCCTGCTCTTTGGCCGGACGTTTTGTTTGTTACACAGATGTTACCCCTGCATGTTTCGCATAAACCATAACCGAACACCGGTAACTGATGAAAAATACAAAAAACATAACCCCTAAACTGCCCAGATAGATCGGCATCAGGCTGCTGTGCATCATCTGTTCCAGTGCATGAACCGAAAAATACGCCGAAACTGCCGTCACGAGAAACGGCATGGCATATGCCGTCAAAAGTTCACGGGCAAGGGATTTTTTCAGTGTTCGTTCTGCAATCCCAAGCTTTTTTAACACCTGATAACGCTCTTTTTCTTCAAATGCATCATTGTAAAGCTTCATAAACAAGATGCTGCCGCCGGCAAGTACAAAAACCAGAAACATAAATATACAAACCGTATACAAAACTTTGATCCACTCGATATCGCTGCTGTTTGGATCAATCGTAACTTTTGCCGTATAGTTTTGGTCCGTATTGCTGACTATCGTATCCAGGTCATCCGAAGACTCACGAAAACGAAATATATCTTCTATTCTGTAATTATACGTGTATAATTCTTCTCCCAGAGGCAGCAGGCGCTCGTATTCCGCGTCGCTTAAAATATAAAAACTCATCTGTTCCTGAAGATATCCCAGATACGGAACATTTGTCTCGTCCGTCTGCCGGTACGATTTCCCGTTTATCGTTACCGTTTCACCGGAACGGTCTGTCATCAGCGACAGCAGGTACAAATGCGAAGCCTCCAGGATTTCATCATCCTCAAGCGGTTCATACTCAAATTCCAGTCCGGTATTCTCCGCAAGCCTTTTCACCTGCGAAAACGAAAGAAATGCGTAATTGTCATGAAAGAGCCTGGTCTTCACCAGATCAGAATCCATTTGCAGTATGGAAATTTCCGAATCATATGCAATAGGATTATCTTTTTCGATCAAAGACCGCGCCGTCTCATACAGGTTGTTCTGATTGCTCAGCAGCTGGAATGTATACGTATTTCGAAAATGTACCATCGCATCGTATCTGAATTTCATCGCTGCCCCCGTTGCCAGCGCCGTCACGGAGCAAAGCATCATGACACATGTGATCGCATAGGTGCGGTAATTTTTCTTCATACGAAAGATCACGTGATTGATCCAGAGACTGCGCTCTTTTTGATACAAAAAAAGTTTCTTTTCCGCCATGCTCTGAAAGATCAAAGGCAGAAAACCTCCGAACAAAAAATAGATGCCGACGACCACGAGAACAACTGCCGCAAATACATTTCCCATCACTTCCTGTCCGCCTTCTTTGACGGCAAGATAATATCCTGCTGTAAGAATCACAATCCCAAGCGCCGCCTTGATCCAAAGCAGTCTCTTGTTCTGCCGCACATATTCATTTTGTCTTGCCGCAGACACCAGATCCATCACGCTGCTCCTTACGATGTTTCGATAGCCTTTGATCACAAAAATGATATACATCGCCAGATAAATACCCGCTGTGATAAACAGCGGCTGATAGGAAAAATCAAACGAAATCTCTACGGCAATATCGGAAACGGCAAGAAGAATCATCTGAAACAGCTGCGTAAACAACACGCCGCATACCGTTCCAATCAATAGGGCAGACAAACCGATCATCGTTGTCTCCAGCATATAGAGCATTCCGATTTTCTGATGACTAAGGCCCATAAAAATATAGATGCCGATTTCTCTTTTCCGTTTCGTCAAAAATACATTTGTCGCATACCAGAGAAAGAAAAACATAAAACAACACAGAACAAACGAAATCACCCGGATCAGTGTATCGATATACTCTTTGCTTTGTCCTCCCAGCCCGTCAAACACATCAGAGTAAATAATATTCTGAAAATTCAAAAGAACCAATATGGAAAACGAAAGGGACAGTACAACGGACAGGTAATTTTTAAAACTGCTCCGCACATTCTGCATCGCCAGTCTCATCATGCTCATGAGAAATCACCTCCCATGGAGGACTGCATATCAATAATCCTGTCGTAAAATTCCTTCCGGTCGGCTCCTTTGCTGATCCTGCACTGAATCTGCCCGTCACTTAATATATAGACGTCCTTTGCATACGACGCGCTGAACGCATCGTGCGTTACCATAAGAATCGTCGCCCTTCCGCTGTCATTGACCTTTTTTAACGATTCCAGCAGCTCTTTACCGGAACGGGAATCCAACGCTCCGGTCGGTTCGTCCGCAAAAATAATTTCCGGATCCGTGATCAGTGCACGGCAGGCGGCGCCTCTTTGTTTTTGCCCTCCGGACAACTGATACGGGTATTTTTTTCTGTGTTCGCTTAGGCCGAATATCCGGCAGAGTTCTCCCGTTTTTTCCATACAGACCTTTCCGGAAACGCCGTTTAATGAAAGCGGAAGCGCAATGTTATCCTCCAGCGTCATCGTATCCAGCAGGTTGTAATCCTGAAAAATAAAACCGATCTTATCCCTGCGCAGTTTGGAAAGGTCTTTGTTGGAAACCCGGGTAATGTCTCTGCCGTCTAACCGCACGGACCCCTGCGTCGGCGTATCGATCGTAGAAAGAATATTTAAAAGCGTCGTCTTTCCCGATCCGCTCGGTCCCATAACCGCAATAAAATCATGCTCTAAGATCTCCAGGTCGATTCCACGTAAAACCGTGGTACAAAACCCGCGCGTTCCGTAATTCTTGTAAAGATTTTTGATTTCCAATACTTTTTTCTCATTCATTTCTGTTAACCTCCTATCTGGAGTCTATTATAAATAAGCGAATCAGAAAAATCCTGACATTTGAATTACAGTTTTGTAATATTGGAAACATCCGTCTGCCTTGCGGGCTGCCGACGTATTATTTTCTGTACTTTTTCTCAATCACCATAACGTACACTGCCATTGCGGCAATTGCTTCTATCATGATTCCCAATACGGAAAGTACAGCGTACGGTGAGTTTTTTCCGCCAAGCAGCGGTATCCCAAGAAGTATCAGCCCCGCTCCGAATACGATCCAAAGTTTCCCGACCGAACGATTATAGGCTCTCACATCTTTTACCGGAAACATCTTGGCATTCGCCCAAAAGCCGAACGCCTTTTCTTTTTTGGAATGTGCCGCAAAAATTCCGAATAAAACAAATGCGGCTCCCAATGCCGTCCATACAATAAATGCAAACATCTGTTCTCCTCCTTGCCATTTCGTTTCTTCACAAATTTTTTTCGTCTTGCTTTTCGTCAATGTATGATGCAGATATCATACCACACACCTCAGCATACCACAAGAAACGGATGAAGCACAACGCCCCATCCGCTTATTTTCTGTTTGCTTTTATTTTACACGCTCTGTCATCCGCGTTACCGGATGCCGCACAACCGTGCGAAGGCGCTCGACGTTCGTTCTCCTCGGGTCGCTCAAATATATCTCATGATGCATCCGCCCACCGGAAACATCGATCTGATATCCGGCTTCCCGGGCGAAGTTATCCATTCGCCGAATCGTCTCCGGTTCATCGTCATAGCTTCCGATATGCATACACTGCACACACAATCCTTCTTCATAGGCAAAAAACTCTGCCGCGCTGAAACCCGTCTTCTTTTTCGCTTCCGCTTCTTTTACCGCCCAGTCGAAATCCTTTTTTTCCACAAAATCCGGAAGGCGTATCATAGATCTCCACTGAAAATCTTCCTTACGAAACGTATCAAGCTCAAATATCCCTTCCTGCTGCCAAAGCCCTTCTAGGGGAGGTACCACATAAGAAAAGTATCCGTCGATCTTATGCGCCCCTTTGCAGCTCATTTTGATCGTAAATGCAATGCCGTATAAAATCTGAATGGCTCTCTGGTACGCTCCGTCCGGTTCATTCGGATCTCCCCTGCCGCAGACCGACACAAAATTCATCGCAGGAATTTCAATGATCTGCGGCTTTTTCGGCGGAAGATAAAATTCTTTATATTCTTTTTTATAGTCAAATGCCACTATGCGTCTCCTTTCACAAACGATCCGATCTCAATCAGATTTCCTTCCGGATCCGCTACATAACAGGTGCGCTGTCCCCAGGGCTGTGTGGTCGGCTCCAATACCGCTTTTGCACCGGCTGCGGTAACATCCGAAAATGTTTTATCCACTTCTGCATAATCGGAAACACTGAGCGCAATTTCATAATGCCCGTTGAATCCTTTCACATAAGAAAACTTCTGATCTGTCATCTGCTCAAAATCCGATCTGCCAAACAGCATAAACAGCGTGCCGTCTTTTACCAGATGCACGTTTGCAGTATCCTCTCCTTCACTGATCTCAAATCCGAGCACATCCCTATAAAACCGCAGCATCACAGCCATATCCTCTACCATAATTCCGACTCCGTCTAACTTCATGTCTTTTCTCCTTATCTTTCCTGATAGTTGTTTTGCATACGTTCAATCATTCGTTTCATCTTCTCCCGTAAATGCTCCGGCTTCAACAGACAGACCCGGTCCCCGAAAGTAAGCAGCCAGGAAAAGAGATTTTCTTCATTCGTATATTCCGCATGGAACACCAGCCTGCCGTCTTCCCGTTCCCTCAGGCAGCCCAGTCCGAACTCTTCCACCAGTCTCCACTTACATGACGCTTCAAACAGCGCTTCTACCGAAATGCCTCCCGGAAAGATCTGCTCCTGTTTTAAATTCGGCAGCGGTGCGCTGCGTTTCAAAAAAGCATTGCCGTTTTGCACGACTTGCTCCATACGGTTTAGTTTAAACAGGCGGAAATCGTTTCTGATTTGACAATACCCCCAGACATACCAGCTCGACCAGCGGAACATCAGATAATACGGTTCGATCCGGCGTACACTCTCCCCCGAAGGAGCATAATACAGAAATTCCAGTTCCCTTCCCCGCTCGATCGCGTCACGGATCACGGCAATTTTCGGCGCAAGCGTATCTTTATACCACGAAGAAAGGTCAATCAGTATCGACTGGTCCCCCTGCAGAAAATCGGAAGATCCCGCTGAAAGCTTTTCCATCAGCTGACCGTATCGGTTTGTGCCATGTACGCTGTCTAAACTGCGGAGCCCCGCTAAGATATCTTTCATTTCCGTTTTTGAGAGTACCGTCCGCCCCAGTTTGTATCCGCCGGACGCCCCGGTTTTACAGACGCTCGTTTTGTCCGGACAATCCTGTAACGTATAACCGTCCAGAATGGAAATTCCCCCGCCGCTTCCCTGTCTCGTTGCAACCGGAATCCCGGCCATGCACAAATCCTCGATATCACGGTTAATCGTCCGCCGGGAGACTTCAAACATCTCCGCCAGTTCGGGAGCCGTGACGCTCCCTTTCTGCAATAATACCGATAAAATCCCAATCAAACGATCGATTTTCATATGCACTCCTTGAATATAACATATTAAACATGACGGCAGTATGTCATGTTCTTTCACAAGTTCATGCTCCCGTATTCCTCTTTGTTCCGCTTTTGCAGCAAAAAAACTACATACTTACACTATTCAAGGTTACTTTACTATAAAAAGTGTAAAATGGCAATCAGTGGCTTAGGATGATCCCGAAAGAAAGAAGATACCGCCATAAACCTCTGTACAACGCCTGTTTCTTCTGCCATAATAAAAGAACGGCATCCTGTGGACAAAACAGTTTCCTGCAGTATCCCAAAATCTGCCGGACACTGTTCCAATCGGCTGCAGACACACCATATACAAACAGAAAGGAGACCCGCCATGCAGGATAACATATTAATCGTGGACGACGAGCCGGAAATCGCCGACCTGATCGAACTCTATCTGGAAAATGAAAATTTTACCGTTTTTAAATTCTATAACGCTAAAGACGCCCTGGCGTGTATCCGTACCCAGACGATAGACCTTGCCGTCTTAGACGTCATGCTTCCGGATATGAACGGTTTTTCCCTCTGCAGGGAAATCCGGAAACTCCACTGTTATCCCGTGATCATGCTGACGGCAAAAGGAGAAGAAACCGACAAGATCACAGGGCTTACGCTGGGCGCAGACGACTATATGACCAAACCGTTTCTTCCGCTGGAGCTGATCGCCCGCATCAAAGCTCAGCTGCGCCGTTACAAAAAATACAATGTCCAAAGCGGGTCGGAAGAACAAATCCTTACACACTCCGGACTTGTATTAAACGTCGACACCCATGAGTGTTTTTTGAACGAAAAACCACTGGATTTAACGCCTACCGAATTTTCCATTTTAAGTATTCTCTGCCGCAGGAAAGGCACGGTCGTAAGCTCCGAAGAATTGTTCCATGAAATATGGGGTGAAAAATACTTCAGCAAAAGCAACAATACGATCACGGTTCATATCCGCCATCTGCGGGAAAAAATGGGGGATTCCTTTGAACATCCGAACTATATCAAGACAGTCTGGGGGTGCGGATATAAAATTGAAAAATAAACTTCCCAAATCGGTTGCCGTAATCGTGGTTCTGGCCGCCGGCATGTGTATCAGCCTGTTTTTATATTATCTGATCGACGTCGTATTCAACGGCTTTTTTGTGGACTGGTTTACAGACCGTTTTATACAGACGTGGGACTCTTACGATCCTGTAACCGGCACGACCGTGATTCGGACAGAACCCATATGGCATAAATTAAAATATCTTATTTTAGGCGTCTTTATTTTTACGATCCTCCTGCTTGTACTGACCGCATCCATAACCTCCTTTGTCTATGCCAGACTTCAGGTACGAAAAAGTATTACCAAAACCAGGACTCTGCTGCATGAATTTATGCGTACGGAAACGGATGCCTATGATCTGTTTCCGCCCGAATATGCGGAAATTTCAGCACAGATGACGGAGCTGAAATCCGCAATGCAGAAAAATGAACAGATTTTAAAAGAGGAAACGTCCCGTAAAAACGATCTGATCACCTATTTAGCGCACGATCTGAAAACGCCGCTGACTTCCGTCATCGGTTATTTAAGTCTGCTGGACGAAGCAAAAGACATGCCCGATCCCCAGCGGATCAAATATGTCTCCATCGCTTTAGACAAAGCCCGCCGCTTAGAATTGCTGATCCAGGAATTTTTTGAAATCACCCGGTATAACCTGCAGCAGATCGTACTGGAAAAAGAAACCGTCGACCTATATTATATGCTGGTTCAAATGACGGATGAATTTTACCCGCTTCTTGCCGCGCACGGCAATACCGTACGGCTTTGCGCAGAAGAATCCCTAACCGTCTGCGGCGATCCCGATAAACTGGCGCGCGTCTTCCACAATATTTTAAAAAATGCAATTGCTTACAGCTATCCGGATACTGCCATTGACATCCGGGCAGAACAGACAAACACAGAGATTTCGATTTCTTTTATCAACCGCGGCAGGACAATCCCGGAGCACAAGTTGCATTCCGTGTTTGAAAAGTTCTTCCGTCTGGATGAAGCCAGAACCGCAAATACCGGCGGCGCAGGACTCGGGCTGGCCATTGCCAGAGAAATCGTTACGCTGCACGGCGGAAGCATATCCGCCGAAAGCAAAAACGAACGCACGACGTTTTGGATCCTGCTTCCGGTTTCATAAAATCCTAAGTAAATCTATCTGGTTTCTTAATAATAAAATAACCTTTTATTAAAGTATCCCCTGAGTTTGTATAGTAAAATAGAAAACGGTTCAGCAATTCGGAAAAACCTTTTCAAACGTTCGGTCAAAAAATAAAACGGGCAGATCTTTATCTTTCCCGCCCCTTGGTTTTCAGATTGAAACGCTTTGCCATACAAACGATCAGGAGGATACATCCATGCAACAGAAAAAAAATCTCGCCGTTTTTTTCGGCGGCAAATCCAGTGAATATGAAGTTTCCCTGCAATCCGCCCATGCGGTCATCACCGCCATAGACCCCTTAGCTTTCAACCTGATTCTGATCGGAATCGACAGACACACCGGCGCCTGGCTGTGGTACCAGGGCGATACCAAACGAATTTTAACCGACAGCTGGCAGTCCAAGGCCGACTGTACGCCTGTAGTTCCTTCCATGGATCAAACGGTTCACGGTCTTTGCTGCCTTACAGGATGCGGCTGTAAAAATATTCCATTAGACGCCGCCCTCCCCATCCTGCACGGAAAAAACGGTGAAGACGGAACCATGCAGGGCGTTTTGGATCTGATGGGCGTTCCCGTCATCGGATGCGGCCTGCTCTCTTCCGCGCTGTGTATGGACAAAGTTCTTGCCCATCACATTGCCTCTGCAAACGGAATCAAAACCGCACGCTGCTATACGTTAACGGAAGGCTTTTCCCAAGACGACGCACGCTGCGCCGCCGAATCGCTCGGCTATCCGCTGTTTGTAAAACCTGTGCGCGCCGGCTCATCGTTCGGAATCTCCAAAATAGCAGACGAAAGCCAGCTTCTGCCCGCCATATCCCATGCGTTTACCTACGATTCCACGGTAATTCTGGAAGAAATGATCGACGGATTTGAAGTCGGCTGCGCTATACTGGGAACGAAAAACCTCTGGATCGGCGAAGTGGACGAAATCGAATTGACGGACGGCTTTTTCGATTATACGGAAAAATATACGCTGAAATCTTCGCAGATCCATGCAAAGGCGCGGATTTCCGCCCAAACGGCGGACGCCGTCAAACACACGGCAAAACAGCTTTACCGGATCTTTGACTGTTCTGGTTTTGCAAGGATAGACATGTTTTTAACGCCGGAAGGCGAAATCTATTTCAACGAGATCAATACGATTCCGGGTTTTACGTCCCACAGCCGTTTTCCCGGCATGCTGATGGCGGCGGGTCTTACCTTTGAAGAAATCATTCGTCGCCTGCTTACGCCGGAGGAGTAACTTATGAAGGCCGTTCGAACCGCCCAAAAACACTCTGCCGGAATTGACTTCTTCCGGCTCGCTGCCGCCTGTATGGTCGTGGCAATCCATACCGCGCCGCTTTCTTCCGTAAGCGAGGATGCCGATTACCTTCTGACTTACTGCCTGGGCAGAGTCGCTGTTCCGTTCTTTCTGATGACAAGCGGCTATTTCGTCCTTGCACCTTACATATGGAACAAAGCGCATAAAAAGCAGAGCCTGCGGCGGTTTCTTATCAAAAACGCCCTGCTTTATTTTGCCGTATCTCTTTTGTACCTGCCGATTTCTCTGTATTCGGGAAATCTGCCGAAACATGCAGGGGAGCTTTGCCGAAACGTCTTTTTTGACGGAACGTTTTACCATCTGTGGTATTTCCCCGCGGCTATTTTGGGCTGCATTATCGTTATTACAATTGCACAAAGATCCGTTGGATCCGCCGTTCTTCTTTCCGGCGCCGCTTATCTGATCGGCGTATTCGGCGACAGCTGGTACGGCCTGATCAAAGACTTTGCGCCGCTTCGGCTTTTCTATGACGGAATATTTACGGTTACAGGCTATACCAGAAACGGAATATTTTTTACCCCCATATTCCTGCTCCTTGGCGTACTGCTTGCAAATCCGAAATTCCGATGCAAAAAAAAAGTCTGCCTCTACGGTACGGCGGTCGCTGTCTTCTGCATGCTTTTGGAAGGATATGCTTCCTACGGCGCCGGCATGCAGCGGCACAACAGTATGTATCTGTTTCTGCCTCCCGTGATGTATTTTCTGTTCCAGCTTCTGCTTTCGGTTCCGGGGGCTTCGGTTCCGCTGCTGCGAAAAACTTCCATGCTGGTCTATCTGATACATCCGGCAGTGATTCTGGCAGTCCGCGGCTTTGCAAAGCTCATACATCAGACCGGACTTTTCGTGACTAATTCGCTGATCCACTATCTGCTGGTCTGCGGCATCTCCTGGATCGCCGCGATTTTACTGGAAGGAGGAAAACGCCTGTGTATCAAAAAGGACGCGCATGGATCGAACTGAACCTAAACAATCTTGCCCATAACGCGGCGCAATTAAAACGCCTGCTTCCTGACTCCTGTGCCCTGATGCCCGCAGTCAAAGCAAACGCATACGGCCACGGAGCCGATACCATCGCGCGGGCACTGGAACGTATGGGCGTTACGGATTTTTGCGTCGCTTCTGTCGGCGAAGGGATTGCACTTCGCAACGCCGGCATTACCGGACAGATTCTTGTGTTAAGCTATACCTCTCCCTATCAGTTTTCCGAACTGCGCCGCTACCGCCTCACGCAGACAGTAATCGATTACGACTACGCCAGACAATTACATGCGTTCGGCAAGCCCATAGACGTCCATGTCGGCATCGATACGGGTATGCACCGTCTGGGCGAACGCTTTGATCATCCGGAAAAACTTCTTGAAATCTGGAAGTTTAAAAATCTGAATATCACCGGCGTATTTTCTCACTTATGCGCCGCCGACGGCACATCCAAAGCGGAAAAAGAATATACAAAAAAGCAGATTCAAGCCTTTAACCACAGTATTTCTTTTCTAAAACAAAACGGCTGCAGCGGTTTTAAAACACATATCCAAAGCAGCTACGGCGTATTGAATTACCCTTCCCTGGAATACGATTTTGCAAGGGTGGGCATCGCGCTTTACGGATGCTTCTGCACGCCGCATGACCAGACAGCCGCAGACGTAACACTGCGTCCTGTATTATCCTTAAAATCCAGGATAGAATGCGTCAAACAGTTGCATGCGGGAGAATCGGTCGGCTACGGCATGTCTTATACGGCAGCTAAAGACATACGCATTGCCGCTGTTTCTATCGGCTATGCAGACGGCATTCCCCGGGGACTTTCCGAACACGGATACCTTCTGATCCGGGGAGTCAAAGCCCCCATGATCGGCAGGATCTGCATGGATCAGCTGTTTGCCGACGTATCCCATATTCCGTCCGTATCTGCCGGAGACGAGACCGTACTGATCGGAACAAGCGGAAACGAAACGCTGACAGCAGGCGATCTGGCAGAATGTGCCGGAACAATTTCCAATGAAATTTTAAGCCGCCTGGGCAATCGCTTGGAGCGGATCGCTCAGACGGCTTAATTTTACCTCTTTTATTCATCATTCATCTTCGCCAGCTTTGCCGCCTGATCTGCGGCAAGGCAGGCGTCGATAATTTCCTGAATATCTCCGTTCATAATTTTATCCAGCTTATACAGCGTAAGCCCGATTCGATGATCTGTCACGCGCCCCTGCGGGAAATTATATGTGCGGATCTTTTCGGAACGGTCTCCCGTGCCGATCTGGCTTCTTCTGGCTTCCGCCTCGGCATCGTGCGCCTTCTGGCATTCCATATCGTAAAGCTTGGTCCGCAGCAGTGCAAATGCTTTCGCCTTATTCTGCAGCTGCGACTTCTCGGTCTGGCTGTATACGACGATCCCCGTCGGGTAGTGTGTCAGGCGAACGGCAGAATCCGTCGTATTGACGCACTGCCCGCCGTTTCCGGAAGCGCGCATCACGTCAATCCGAATATCCTTTTCATCAATTTCCACTTCTACTTCTTCGGCCTCAGGCATTACCGCAACGCTGATTGTAGACGTATGGATCCGTCCGCCGGATTCCGTCTCCGGCACACGCTGTACCCGGTGTACGCCGGATTCGTATTTCATGACCGAATACGCGCCCTGTCCGGTTACCATAAAGCTGACGCTTTTCATGCCGCCGATCCCGATCTCTTCACATTCCATCGTCTCAACCCTCCAGCGGCGGCTCTCTGCATAATGCACATACATGCGGTAGATCTCCGCGGCAAACAGCGCGGCTTCATCTCCTCCGGCGCCGGCACGAATCTCCACAATTACATTCTTATCGTCATTGGGATCTTTCGGCAGCAGAAGAATCTTTAACTTCTCTTCGAGCCGTTCCACGTTTGCCTTGGATTCGCTTAACTCTTCTTTTGCAAGCTCCCGCATCTCTTCATCGCTTTCTTCGTCCAAAAGCATCAGAGATTCCTCTATATTCTGCCGGTTTCGTTTATATTCCCGATATGCTTCCACGATCGGAGTCAGATCACTCTGTTCCTTCATCAGCTTACGAAACCGCTCCGGATTTGAGGCCACATCCGGCTCGCTTAACTGATTCAACACTTCCTCCAACCGCATTACAAGATCTTCTAACCTGTCAAACATCCTTTCCTCCTATGACGACCCGGTCTTTTCCCGCCAGGTCTTTTACCGTTCTGATCGTTCGATATCCTTCCTGTAAAAGCAGCGCCGTTACTGCTTCCGACTGATCGTATCCGATTTCCAGCATCAGAGATCCGCCGGGTTTGAGATATCCGAAACCTTCCTTACTGATTTTTCGATAAAACGCCAGCCCGTCTTCTTTTCCGTCGAGCGCCGCAAACGGTTCATGCTCCCGCACTTCCGGCATAAGTTCCCGGATCCGGTCTGTCGGAATGTACGGGGGATTTGAAACGATCAAATCAAAACTTCCCGCAAGATCCGCAAACAGATCGCTTTTTACAAACGTAAGCGTCACATCGTTTAATTTCGAATTTTCTCTTGCCACGCGCAACGCGGCGCCGGAAATATCCGACGCCGTAGCGCGGATCTTTGGCTGAAATTTTAACAAACTTATGATAATACAGCCGGAACCTGTGCACAGATCCAGCACATCCATGCCCGGCCGTATGATTTTTAACGCTTCCTCCGCCAGAATTTCCGTATCCTGTCTCGGAATCAGCACGTCGGGACTGACCAGAAACGGCAGCCCCATAAATTCCTGCTCCCCGGTAATATGCTGCAGCGGCACATGCTCCGACCGCAATTGCAGCCAGGATTCATACCTGCTTTGCTCCTTCTCCTGCAGCACATCATTTATATGCAGATAATAAAAATTTCTATCGATGCCCAAAACCGCCGCAAACAACAGCCAGGCATCTGTATCCGCATCCTGTATACCGCTGTCTTTCAGCCGATTCTTTCCCAAAAGAAGCGCTTCCCTGTACGTCATCTCACTGCCCGCTTTCTGTGCTGCCGCTTCCGTTGATCTCCCGAAGATAGGCTCTCCAGTCAAACACGGCTTCCACAGACGCGATCCCGACTTCGATCATCGCATCCTCCGGCTCCCTTGTCGTGATCCGCTGCAGTAAAAGTCCCGGCTTACTGAGCAGATTCACCAAAATATGATCACTTCTTCCGGCAAGCCGGATAAATTCATAGGAAACGCCCGCAATCAAAGGAATCAAAACAAGGCGCAGCAGAAGACGGAGCACGGGAGATTCCACCTGTATCAGCATAAAAAACAAAATACTGACAAACATAACGATCAGCAGAAAACTTGTGCCGCATCGTTTGTGCAGCCTGGAACTTTTTCTTACGTTTTCTACCGTAAGCTCTCTGCCGCTTTCGATGCAGTTGATGCATTTATGCTCGGCGCCATGATACATATACACCCGTTTAATATCGGACATCAGCGAAATACCCGCGACATATCCCATGAAAAGCAAAAGCCGCAGCGCCCCCTCTAAGAGGGCAAGCGCCCATCGGGAAGATATGACGTTTCGAAACAAAAGGGAAATCCCATAGGGCAGAACCATAAAAATCACAATCGCCAGCAAAACAGACGCGGCTACGGTCAGCCCCATCAAAAAATCTTCTTTTTTCCGGTCAACGGCTTTTTCTTTCTCTTCCTCTTCAAAAAACGATGCGGAAAACGTCAGCGTGCGAAAGCCCAGCGCCAGCGATTCTATAAAATTGAATACGCCTCTGAAAATAGGCAGTTTCTTTATTTTTTTATTGGAGGCGACGCCGGAATATTCGGACGTTTCCACCACAAGTTCCTGGTTTCCTTTGCGGACTGCAACGGCGTATTTACCGCCGTTTTTCATCATCACGCCTTCCATGACCGCCTGTCCGCCAATCCCTGAATATCTCATCTTCTTCTCCTGTGATCTGATAAAACAGAACAGACCCGTTCTTTACCATACTGCAAAACAGTCTCCCTATGATACAAAAAAGGTTGAGATTTTAGCAACCTCAACCTCCTCACGCACTGTATACTACTGCTGGCCCATACCGTATTTCCTGTTAAACTTATCAATACGTCCGCGTGCCTGAGCAGACTTCTGCTGGCCCGTATAGAATGGATGGCATTTGGAGCAGATTTCAACATGGATATCCTTCTTTGTAGAACCTGTAACAAATGTATTGCCACAGTTGCATGTTACCGTCGCCTGATAATAATCCGGATGAATTCCTTCTTTCATGTCTTTCACCTCCCACATGATTTCCTTATTTAAAAAAAATTGCATATTTACATTCTAAATAAGCAGCTCATTTAGTATAGCACACCAATTTCCAATATGCAAGCTTGATTTAAAAAATTGTCAGGATTATTAGTAACAGTTCAGCCATGCGATTGACCTAACGGGTATTACACCGGCTAAAATA
>BLMD01000086.1 GCA_011959925.1 Lachnospiraceae bacterium | reverse complement strand
ATTTTATCAGCCATTGATACTTCCACCCTTCCCGGGAAACGTGATGATGCAATACTGGTTCTTTTGATGACATATGGACTTCGCGTAAAAGACTTAATTCGCATGCGGCAACGGAAAACCACCCAGCCAAAGTTGGGTGCAGCGGTGGTTTGGAGTGGCGCTTGAGAGAAGCGGGATCCATCAGGCACGCCGGCATCCGGGAGAAAGGGGTATCTGCCCGCATTGCATAAGGCATACATTTGTATTCCGTTCTTTTCATCATTCAGGAGATACCTTTGAAAACACAGTACCATTTCTGTCAGCTTACCTTGGGCATGAGAACATCATGGAGACTGACCGGTATCTGCGCTTTTCGTATGAATTATATACCGAAGCGCATGAAAAGATTTCTGAATATACCGAGGGAGTATTTCCGGAGGTGGGAGGATGAAGAGACAGAATGTATTTTTAGGTGTGCTATCTGATTATCTTTCAAAACATGTCACCGTTACAAAGGGGTTAAGCCAGAACACTGTCCGGTCTTATACCTATACATTTCAATTGCTTTTCGTATTCCTGAAGGAAACAAAAGTATTGGCACAGGAAAAAATCAGTTTCAGCATCCTCAGCCAGGATACTTTAGAATCATTTCTCACATGGATGGAAGAAAAGCGCGGGTGCTGTATCAGCACAAGGAACCAGAAACTCAGTGGACTGTCTGCTTTTGCAAAATACGCTGTAAACAGGGAACCCGTTATGGCTTCCGGTTTTTATAATGCTGTGAGAGGGATACCTAAAAAGAAGTTTTCCAAAACCATCCCTGTTTACTTTACAAAAGAAGAAATATCAATACGGTTACGTCTGCCGGCCGGAAACGGGAAAACGGAATACAGAAACCGTATCCTTCTCAGTGTCCTTTACGCCACAGGAGCCAGGGCACAGGAAATATGTGATGTCAGGGTTGGGGATGTCTGTTTCGGCGATAGGACATCCATAAAGCTTCTTGGCAAGGGCAACAAGGCCAGAAAGGTGACCATACCTGCAAAGTGTGCCGCATTATTAAAGGCTTACCTGACACATGAAAATAAACTGGCATCTTTAGACAGCCATGTTTTTTCCAGCCAGACAAATGAGCATATGAGTATCTCCTGTGTAGAGGAAATCGTAAAAAAATATATGAGGATAGCGAAGCAGGAAAACCCGTTATTGTTCCGTGAAAAAAACTATACCCCGCATTCTTTCCGGCATTCGATCGCAGTACATATGCTGGAATCCGGGATACCGCTTCCCGTGATAAAAAACTTTCTTGGCCATTCATCCATAGAAGTAACAATGATTTATGCAACTGTAAGTGATGAACTTAAAAATAAATATCTAAAAGAAAATGGAATTACAGCAGCTCTTATTGAAGAAGGGCAAAAGGAATCAAGGGCAAGACCTTGTTATCCAGGATTAGATTTTCTGGACAGGATATAAAAGTTATCCGAGGAAAGAGTCTGAACAGTCAGAAAAAGCAATATATCCAGACTCTTTCTCGGATAATAATTCTACTAGGATAACTCAGATTATCTGAGTTATCAGATAATCTGAAGAAAGGATTAGGCAAAACTCTGGCTTGCTACATTTGAGGCTAAATGCAGGGATAAGGTTGCCAAACAAACCAAAGTCCGATAACTGCACGGAACTGTATTTATCCGGGAAATCCGGCAGTATGCCACGACACAGGAACTGGACGAGGGTATCTTAAACCGCCTTATCAGCCGGATTCTGGTGGGAGAGGTGAAAAAGAAGCCGGGTTCCCTATTCTCCGGCTTCCGGGATAAACTGGAAGTTAAGAATATCTTTTCAAAATCCCTTTATAAAACCAATATGCCAAATAAATCCCAACCGAGCAATCAAACACTAATAGCCCAATTCCAGCAATAGGAAAAACTACAAATAAAATCCCCGTCAATAAGAAGAATAACGCACACTTTTTATATAATCCAGCTATTTCCGTATTATAGCCTTTTACATCTTTAACTTTATCCTTCAGTGAGGTGTCTCCACTCCAAAAATTAATAGGCTCACTGCTATCTTTATTATAAACACTTATAACAAAGAAAGGGAAAGCACATAATAAGCAACATACCAGAGCTACTATTCTTCCAACCAAGATACCAACCTCCTCAAACTCTGATTTTTTCAGTTTTACAACTGGAATTTATCTTCTTTTATACACAACTATCTGCGGCTCCATTCCATTGCATCCATATTCACATACAAGCAGATACTTATCATCCGCAGCAATGCCATAACATCTGTCACTGCCGGGGATTTCAATTTGACTTCCCCAATAAACACGATAGTCCTCCAGTAATTTGACAGATTGCCCGTTTGTCAAATGGTATTCCAGATTTATGTAAAATCCATTCAGCAAATTGAGGTCATTAACCTGTAAGCCCTGAATTCCAAGTGCATTGAATTCCTCTATCAACGTCTCTTTCATCTTTTTGAATGCTTCCAAACCGCCCTGTTTGATACATTCCGCCGCAATGCACGCTCCTCCAAAAGGATGCCCGTCTGTTTTCACGCAACCGCCGCAATCATCCCTCCTGCTGCATTTGTCACAGCATTCGGCCCCACAAATTGATAACATACTGATTCCTCCACAAATTTCGAGTTATTGTTGTGTTCAGTTTAGCACATTTATAGGACATTTACAAGATTCCGTGTATGAAAAAGCTAAAAGAATGAATTCTTCACTTGACAATGTGGCAAAGAGCTTTTAACTCCAGACGAGGTGCGTATGCTTGATAACCGCTACGCACTTCTTTTTGTGCGTGGGAACGCCCCGTCATGGATTTGAAGTACAACATCTTGAAACACCTAAACGTGAAACTGAACGTCGACGGGGGAAAGCCGTCGTATATCCACGGCGAGCCAACACAGGCGGTCGCAACTTTTGTGTTTGGCGGGGATATTCCAAAAGACGCTGTTGCGCGTAACCCCGTCAGCACTTCCTATGAGCTTCTGTCCGACGAGGACTTGGAAGAAATATTCAATTTATAGGAGGATACAGCATTGACAAAGAAGAATATAGGATAGAGCCAAACACATAGATGCAGAGCCAATGAACGTGTGGGAAACCATAGTTTGTTGACTCTGTTTTTATACAAGCGTAACATCTAATTTAATTATGCAATACCTCTTATATAAGATATAAAATTTCCTATTATGAGAGATAAAAACTGAAAATTTCATAAAAATAGGATTTGTCAAACTGCTGGTTTTCATGCTAGAATAGTTTGCACTAATTTTAAAGGAGAACAGTTTCATGAGCTTTTATATTACAAACAAACTTCCGCCTAAAAAGAAAATCAGCTCTGTACAATCAAATCCGATGAAACATTG
>BLMD01000085.1 GCA_011959925.1 Lachnospiraceae bacterium | reverse complement strand
TATAGGACAACACCGAGGGGCAAGCGGATTACGGATATTTCCGTAATGGTAAAAAATGAGCTGACGGGTAACAAGTGCTTTGTTCCCTGCATCTGCTGGCAAGAGCAGGCGGACGAGGTAGCAGGCTGGCAGCAGGGCGACACAGTAGAGCTGCTGGGGAGATACCAGAGCCGCCAGTATGAAAAGGTTATTGACACCGACAGCGGCAGCAGGGAGCGGCGCACGGCTTATGAAATATCGGTACAGCTGATTAACAGAAAGGAACGGGCAAAAAATGAGAGTTAAAACAATAGTAAATGGCAAGGGAGAGCCGCAGGCTACAGAAATAGCAATACCGATAGAGGGGGCGGGCGGCGAACTGGGGAAGCGGGCGGTTATAAATTTAACTTCCCTTATAAGCGGGCTTAAGACCATGAAAACAGAGCAGGACGTAGTAACACATTATCATATAATCTGCGGTTTTGCTACGTGCTGCGAGTTGTGCGGATTTATGACGGAGAAAAGCACCAATGACTTAATGCACATGGTAGAGCATCTGGTAGAAAACGAGCTTGCAAGAGTAGCGGCGCATGACAGCCCGTGAAATCTGCCGCAGCTATCATAGCGCACGGCATAAGGCGCAACAAATACAGATACTTGCAGAACTGAACGCCGTAGACAGTCTGGAAATTATCAAGGCTTTAGTGCGTGGCGGGGAGAGGCTGCCAGACAGCACGGTAAATAAGCTGTTTAAGCGGCTTGACAAATTGGAAATGGAGATAAGGGAAAGAGAGCGGGAATATAAGGCGATTGCGGCGGCACTGAAAGGAGAGAAATAGATTGAGGAAAGTATATATATGCAGCCCGTATAGGGCAGCTGACAGCGCCCAGCTGGATAGAAACATAGACTATGCGCAGGCACTTACAAAGCAGGCGATAGAGGCGGGATTAGCGCCGATTACGCCACATTTATATATGACGCAGTGCTTAAATGAGGACAAGCCAGAGGAACGGGCGGCAGGTATGGCAGCAGGCTTAACGCTGCTGAAAGGCTGCGACTTTGTGATAGTGGGCGTTAAGTACGGGATAAGCGAGGGAATGAGCGCCGAAATAGCGGCGGCAGATGCGGCAGGCATAGAAGTAGTGAACGCAGACAAGCTGCGGCACAAGCTGGAATATGACCGCAGGGCATGGCTGGAAGAGTACGCAAAGCTGCACGCCTGCGAGTTTTGCAGGGGGCAGCAGGCTACATACTTGCACAAGCTACCGCTGCCAGCAGCCATATAGAGAGGCTTACAAGTATGCAGAGAAACATTTTACAAGTGGATAAAGTAAAAAGCCCTCTACGGTACGGGAATACCTTAGAGGGCTAAGCTATACAGCTTTTACAACCTAAATCCAGTATATCACTGTATGGCGAAAATATCAAGCAAAATGCGGGCAAAGCGCCTGCTTTATCACTTGATAAAAGTATTAGCTTTAGGACAAGGATAGCCAAAAAAGGAGTAAAAAATATGCCATACGTTGAGAGGATTACAAGGGCGGGCAAAACCATAGAGGTAGAGCGCTATTTTACGAGCAGATATAAAAAGCAGGGGATAAAGAGGGGGGATAAGGTTAAGCCCACCACAGAGCAGCAGGAGAAAATAAACACAAGGCAGGCAGAAAGAAAGCTGCGTATTCTGATAAATGCAAATTACGAATATGGTGACTATCATTTAGTGCTGGACTACATACGGAAAAAGGGAGAGCCAGAGAGAACAAAAGAGCAGATGCGCAAAGACATAGATATATTTCTAAGGGAGTGCCGCAAGGAGTATAAAAAGGCTGGGCTAGAGTTTAAATACATACACGTAATGGAGATAGGCAAGAAAGGCGCAAGGCATCATCATTTAGTCATAAACCAGATAGACACAAAGATATTGCAGCAGTGCTGGTATAAGGCGTATGAGGGGCATAACAGAGTAAAAGTATTTCCCCTGGACGATAGCGGGAACTATGCGGAGCTGGCAGCGTATTTGATTAAATACACGGATACGCACAGAAAAGTAGAGGACGGGGCGCTACAAGGCAAGCGCTGGAATTGCAGCAGGAATTTAGTAAGACCAGAGCCAGAGATACGGATAATTTCAAGCCGTGAATGGTTTAAGGCAGAGGCAAGACCGATTAAGGGCTACTACGTAGACAAGGACAGCGTAAGCAAGGGAGTACATAGCCCAGAGTATTACGGATATGGGTATTTCAGATACACGCTTGTAAAAATGGAGAAAGAGGGGGGATAAGATGCAGGCAGTAAAGGTTATAGGGATTGCGGCAGCAGTCATAGGGGCAGGGCTTTTGAGTGCGGGGCTGGCAGCAGTAGGCGCACTGGCGGTAGCCATAAAGCACACCAGCGAGGATATGAGGAACTGGGAACGCTGGAACGATAACGACGACAGAGGGGCATAAGGAATGGGGCAGAGGCTTATATACTGGATATTCCAGAGAGGCAAGAACTGTAAGCACTGCTGCCTATGGTGCGAGTATTACGACCTATGCAGGGCAGACGTGCTGGCGCAGGACGAAAGAGAGGAAAAACACGGAAAGGAGAGAGCGGAAGAATGAGAAACTTTAGACTGGACGACGAAAGCGGGCATCAAGAGGCGCTATTTAGCTGGGCTGCGTATCAGCTGGGACGTATGCCAGAGTTAGAGTATCTGCATCATGTACCAAACGGCGGCAAAAGGGACAAGGCGACAGCTACGGCGCTTAAGAGGCAGGGAGTTAAAGCGGGAGTGCCAGACGTTGTGCTGCCAGCAGTACGGGCAGGATACCACGGACTATACATAGAGCTTAAGGCTGGAAAGAATACCACAACGGACAATCAGAAACGCTGGTTAGAGTATCTGCGGCAGCAGGGATATTATACGGCGGTATGCTATGGCTGGCAGCTGGCAGCAGAACTGATAGAGCGGTATTTACTGCACCCAGAAGAGCTTACACAAGAGCAGAAAACAATTACAATGCGCTAGAGGCGGCGCAGAAAGAGAGGCAAAGAATGAAAACAATAAGCATTTTGAACTTAAAGGGCGGCGTGGCAAAGACCTTTACAGCGGCAAACATGGCGTATGAGCTTTACCGCAGGGGCTATAAAGTCCTGCTGCTGGATAATGACAAGCAGGGTAACTTAAGCAAGGCATACGGCAGATACGACGCAGAGAGTGTAGCGCCGATAACAAAGCTGCTTAGCGGGGAATGGTTAAACCCAGAGGAAATAATACAGCATACGGAGTATGAGGGCATAGACATTATCACGGCGAATATGTCACTTTTCGGCGCTACATGGAATTTAACCAAAGAGGAAAACGAAAATCAGACGGAGAGATATAGCGCTTGCAAGTTATGGCATTACGATTACTGCATCATAGATAACCCGCCAGACATAGGGCTTAATGTGATAAATGCGCTGGCAATCACGGACGAGGTTATAGTACCCGTAAAGCTGGATAATTACGCTTTAGAGGGGCTGGACATTGTGGCAGAGCAGATAGAGGACGTAAAAGAGTATAACCAAGCAATTAAGCTGGCGGGCGTTCTGATTACGTCATACCAGAACACGGACGGGGAGAGCGCAGGTGTGGAATGGTTACAAGAGCAGGGAGTATATAACATTCTGGGGATTGTAAGGTATTCCAAGAAAGTAGCGGAAAGCTCTTTTCTGCAAAAGCCTATTTATGAGTACAGCCCGTGCTGCGGGGCGGCGCAGGGGTACAAGAAATTTGTAACGGCATATACGGGGAAAGTGAGGTAAGGGAAATGAAAAAGAAAATAATTTCAGTGGCAGCAGTTTTGGTAATGTGCATTATTCTTGCAGGCTGCACAGAGGCAGACAAAGTATCAGAAAACGTATCACAAGAGGCAGATAATTTTAATGTGTTACGTAGATTTGCGGTAATAAATACAAGGACAGATAAAGTAGAATTTGAACTTATAGGGGCTTTTTCTCTGGACGCAAGTAACAGCAACAAAATAAGTGTAATTGTAGAAAAAGAGGACGGCACATATTTTAAGCATATTATAGGGCTTAACGAAGATGTATTTTACGTAGTGGAAGATTTAGGCGGTGCAGCGGTAAACAAATACAAGTACGAGGTAAATTACATACCAGAAAGTATAGTACCATTCACGATAACAGAAAAAGAATAGATACGGCATAGAAAGCGAGGTAAAGAATATGGCAAAGTTTGGTATAAATGACATTTTGAACGCAAAGACAAAGGCGGCGGGAGCGCCCACAGCGGCAGAGGGATACAAAGAGATTTATTTAAGCCCGTATGAGGTAAAGGCGGCGCAGGAGAACACGCACCAGAGCTTAGAGAACATAGAGGAACTGGCAGACAGCTTTTTACACGTAGGGCAGGAGCAGCCAACGGTTTTAGCAAGGATAAAGGGCGAGTATTTTATAATCGACGGACACAGACGCAACGCCGCTAATATTCTGAATTTGGAGCGGGGACACAAAGAGTATGAAAAAGTGCTTTACCGCTATATGGATATGAGCGAGGCTATGTATGAGCTACGGCTACTGGCTGGCAACGGATACACGCAGCCGCTTACAGCATACGAGAAAACAAGGTTAGTAGAGCGCACCAAAGCGGCGCTGATGCGGGCAAAGGAAGAGGACGGGCTAGAGATACAAGGCAAAATGCGTGATTTGATAGCCGCTATGCTGAATGAGAGCAGCACCAACGTAGCCAGAATGGAGAGCATAAACAATAACGCCACGCCAGAGGTTAAAGAGCAGCTTAAGAGCGGCAATATGGGTATCACTGCTGCGTATGAGGCTGCAAAGCTACCGCCAGAAGAGCAGAAAGCCATAGCAGATAAGGTGGCAGCGGGCGAGGAAATAAGGGCAAAAGAGATAGCCGCAAAGGTGGCAGAGAAAACAGCCGCCAAAGCCGCAGAGGACGCAGAGCAGGCGCAGCGGGATTA
>BLMD01000084.1 GCA_011959925.1 Lachnospiraceae bacterium | reverse complement strand
CTCATGGCGTACCTGCTAACGTGGCTTACGCTCATCACGATAACAACAGGAATGTATTTGATGAATGGGTATGAAATTTTCATGGTACGAACCCATTCACCACATAAATGCAGAAAACAGGTGAAGGAATTTTTATCTCCCTCACCTGTTTCCTCACTAATCAGGCAAAACCCGAAAGTCCTTTTTTAATTTTTTTCAAAAAACTTTTTCAGGCTTTGCATTGCCCCGTGGATACTGTACTCTACTGCTCTGGTTGAGCATTGCTCCCGCTCTGCGATTTCCACATAGGTCAACTCCTGAAAATAATGCAGTATCAGCCTTTTCTTCTGTTTTTCAGGCAGTTCGCTGATTGCCTTATGTAGCTTTTCTGCCTGAAATCTGCGGAACACGATTTCCTCCATGCTGTCCGGCTTTTTCATCGCTCTCATATTCAAAGTGTTTTCCCACACCTCGGACTGCTCGATATGCCTGTCCACCACGTTAAGATATACCAAATCGCTTAATTCAAAAGAATCAAACGTGTCATACAGCGCCTTGCTGATTTCAAGTTTATGTGATACACCTTGTCCATCTTTGAATGAAACGTAATACTGGCCGTCTTTCTCGAATATCGTATAAGGATTGTACTTATCCTTTCTTCTTTTTGGGCGATTACCCTCCATATCCTTTCCTCCAATCTGAATTTTTTTGTTGAAAATTCAGATTGGAAGGCGGTGAGCGGCAACCGATGATGAATAACTCCCTGCGGCGTAATCCGGCAAAAAACGACAAAAGAAAAACCGCAAAGGCTGTCACACCTTTACGGTCTATGGAGAATTTATTTCTATTATGTAGAAATTTGACCTCTACTTGCGGGGTAGAAAGCCCCCTTGTATTGGCAAGGATTTTTTTAACGGGTTATCCGTCCCTTTATATCGTATATGAAAATAGAAATTGCTATTTGCAGGCAATAAAAATCCCCCCAAACTTGAAACAGGTTTGGAGAGTGTTTGTTAAGTCTTTCGGGCATAGCAATACCGCCCACCAAATTGCTGTTTTTTTTAATTTGGTGGACGTATCTACCTATGGTTCTGTAAAAAGAAAAGCCGACAAACTGTGATTTCTCACATGTTCATCGGCTCTGCATCTAATGTGTCTGGCTCTTTGATGACTATTACTTGTAAATTCTTCGCTTCAATCAGTGTTTCCTGCCTGCATTTTGGGCAGTAGAGAGGATAATTTTTCAGAACAGTATCCTCCCTAACCTTGTTACGGGTTTTACTTCCGCAGACAGGACATAATATCCATTCTACTTTACCCATAACAAATTATCCTAATTTCTTTTTTAGTGTTGCTATCCATTCTTCGATTGCTTGTACCAACAAAAACTGTTGATGTAAAACAGCCATACCCGTGGCAGGAATATCGGGCGCATTTTCTTTCATAGAAATATTCTCCTCAAGATAAGATTTCAACACATTGATATTGCTTTCAATGTGATCCAGACATTCCCTCTGTTGTTCCTTCGCCATACTTTCTAAGTTTACGATAACAGCATTAAAATCCAAAAATATATTGATTGGTTTGCAGGATATTTCAATCATCAACTTTTCAAATTCCTCATTTCCTGCATCCGTCAAAGAATATACCGCTTTTTCGGGCATTTTGCCTTCTTTCTCTGTGCGGCTTGTGATAAGCCCCTTTTCTTCCAACTGGATCACCTTTTTATAGATGGATGGCGTGCTGATTTTTACCCATTTTGAGATGTTGCGGTATTCCACCAGTTTCTGAATATCGTATGCACTCATTGATTCCCGCTTCAACATTCCCAATACAATCAAGTCAATGGTAGCCATTTAAAATCCCTCCTTTTTCTATTGACAACTACTATAAATTATAGTATTATAGTCTCCGCAATGCAATTACTATATTTTATAGTAATATAAATAATACTACTTGTCAAGAGAAAGGAGTTCACAATGAACAATCAAAGCAAAAAGATGGAGCTGCTCGGCAGTGCGTCCATACCAAAAGCACTTTTATCAATGGGTATTCCAACAATGATAGGTATGTTGGTAAATGCTTTCTACAACCTTGTTGACGCATATTTCGTCGGCGGATTAGGAGAGAGCCAGATGGGGGCAATCTCCGTGGTCTATCCACTTGGACAGGTCGTTGTCGGTCTTGGCCTGCTGTTCGGCAACGGTGCGGCTTCTTATATTTCCCGATTATTAGGTCGTGGGGATAAGGAAAATGCAAATAAAGTGGCAAGTACCGCTTTATACAGCAGTGTATCCGTGGGAGCAGTTATCATTATAATTTCTATGGTGTTCCTACATCCCATACTGAAGCTCTTAGGGGCAACAGACAGTATCCTCCCCTTTGCCGCCACATACGCAAGTGTCTACATTGTTTCCTGTATTTTTAATGTGTTCAACGTCACGATGAATAACATTGTAACAAGTGAAGGTGCCGCTAAAACAACCATGTGTGCCTTGCTCACGGGTGCAGTGCTTAATATTGCCCTAGATCCACTGTTTATCTATGTGTTTGACTTAGGAGTAGCAGGAGCGGCGATAGCAACCGCAATCTCACAAGTCGTTTCAACCTGCGTTTATCAAATCTACATCCTGCGTAAAAAAAGTGTATTCCATTTTCGGGTTAAGGACTGCACATATACAAAAGAAACCATGTCTGAGATTTTCAAAATCGGTATCCCGACATTGGTATTCCAGATTTTAACGAGTGTGTCCATTTCCTTAATCAACAATGCCGCTGGCGATTACGGGGACTCTGCCATTGCAGGCATGGGCGTTGTTACCCGCCTTATTTCAATGGGCAGCTTGTCCGTATTCGGGTTCATCAAAGGCTTTCAGCCCATTGCAGGTTACAGTTATGGGGCGAAGAAGTTTGACCGTCTGCGTGAAGCAATCAAGACTTCCATCCTGTGGTCTACGGTTTTCTGTGTGATTTTTGGCGTGATACTGGCTCTGTTCCCTGCGGCTATCGTTTCAAGGTTCACAAAGGGCGATGCTGAGATGATTCGCATTGGGGCAGCATCTTTGAGAGCAAACGGCATTTCCATTATGCTCTTTGGATTTTATACAGTGTATTCTTCCCTGTTCCTTGCTCTGGGAAAAGGCAGAGAGGGCTTTATCCTCGGAGCTTGCAGGCAGGGGATTTGCTTTATCCCCGTTATCCTGCTTCTTCCGATTGTCTGGGGGCTAAATGGAATTATGTATGCCCAGCCGATTGCTGATGTACTTTCCGCCATCATAACGGTATTCATGGCGATACCGCTCCACAAAAAGCTGAATGAGATGCAGAAACAAACTGCCGCAATAAGCACGAACAACAACTAAATATTTATTCTTTCTAAACAGACAGAGCCGATGAGCTGTAAGGTTTTCTCACAAGTTCATCGGCTCTGCGTCTATGCATCTGGCTCTTTGATGACGGTCATTTGTAAATCTTTTATCTCAACCAATACTTCTTGTTTACACTTCGGGCAGTAGAGGGGATAATTCTTCAAAACAGTATCCCCTCTAATTTTGTTTCGGGTTTTACTGCCGCAGATAGGGCATCGTATCCATTCAATCTTCATATTTGCTGCAATTCACCTTTTTTCAAACGAAAGATTACATCCGCCCGTTTTGCCAGGTCATTGGAGTGGGTTACAATGATAACGCATTTCCCCATCTGATGGGCGCATTCTTTCAAAATATTTGTGATGTCAACTGCGGTATCCTCGTCCAGATTTCCAGTCGGCTCGTCCGCAAGGATAATACTTGCATCAGAAGCCAATGCACGGGCGATTGCCACTCGCTGCTGCTGACCTCCAGAGAGCTTCAGCACGTTTCGTCTGCTTTCTTCCTCGGTTAGTCCCATACGCTCTAAAATGGGCATAGGCGTCACCTTTGAGGTAAGAGCCACATTTTCTCTCGGTGTCAGATAATCTATCAGATTGTAGCTCTGGAAGATAAATGCAACGTGATTCTTGCGGTGTGCCCCAAGTCCAGTCTTTTCAATATCCTCACCATTGTATAAAATCTGTCCGCTCTGTGGACTGTCCAGACCTCCAAGCAGAGAAAGCAGAGTGGTCTTTCCGCAGCCCGACGAGCCGAGGATTGCATACATTTTGCCTGCTTCTAATTCTGCATTTACACTTTTTAATACGTTCCGCTTATCGTCATAGGAATAGCGGATGTTACGAATTTCCATAATGCTCATTGAAAAATACCTCCTATCTCATCTGTGATAGAATTTTTTTAGGCTTCATCTGTATGACTGAAATGGATGCCGCTGAAACGGAAAACGCTATCAGTAACGTACCGAAAATATAGATATATAGTAAATAGTCGGGACTGACAGTTACTTGAACAGATTCCAGTGTTTCCACATTAGAAGTGTCGTATGGAATATACTGTCCTGTTATATCAAGGTACTCTGTGCCATCGTCTGGCAGTTCTATTTCGGGCAGGGGCTGTGATTCAGACACTTGATGGAAAATCAAATCACTCACTCCTTGTGAAATGAGGTTGCTTGTAAAAAAGGATAATCCAAAAGCAACTATCGCTATCATCAGCACTTCTACCGTATACTGCAAAAGAATCCTGCTTTTTGAAATTCCGACAGAGAGCAGGATGCCAGTTTCATGCCGACGCTGCTTTATCCACATGGAAAGAATCAGTACCAAAATGCCCACACTCACCGCGACGCATCCGACAATCAGCCAGATAATCAGATTCTGCATAGCTGTCAATGGCGAAGCAACTGCTTCGTATGCGGAGTTATCCATTGTGAGGGTAAAGGAATCCCAGTCTAAATCAAGGGCTTTTATCTGGCTTGCGATTCTTTCCATTTCTCTGGGGTCATCCACATAAAAATCAACGCCGTTATCATACTGTATCATATCCCTCTGCATGATTTCCTGCATTGCTTTATGGTCTATAATCAAGCGGTTTCGCTTATCCGTTGAGGTGGTATTAAATTCGTTGTCTGCTTCATACGCATAGATGCCGATAATTGTCAACGATACATCGGGATAGTTTCCGCTGTCGTAACAGCACTGCACGGTAATGGTATCGCCAAGTTTTAAGGCATTTTTCTCGGCAATGGCTGTACTGATAAGGACAACATGGTCATCTCCCTCCTTAATATGCCGCCCCTCCACTAACTGAAATGCTTTACGGGTAAAGAAGTTGAAATACTCTGAATCTGTCACGGATGGAAGCCTACTGTAATCACTTCCTGCTCCAAAACTGAAGCCCGATATAAAGCTGAAATCTTTTGCAAATACGCTTCCGTCCCCTAAACCGTTGTATGCCTTGATTCCGTCTATGGACATGATTTTCTGAATATCCTCATCGGTAATAGGCGCACCGACATAATCAACCAGCATTCCACCTGCCGCCTGCTGATACTGCCAGTTTTTTCTGTTGTTTTCATCCAATTCAAGGCGAATGCTCCCGCCTACAGACTGGCGCAGACTTAGGGCAGAATCGTCTGCCGCTTTGTATATGGATAATCCAGTCAGAATAAAGGTGGATATTGTAACCAACACCAAAAACAGGATAAGGGTTTTTGTCTTTTTCCGCATCGTATATAAAAATGCTCTTTTCAATGTACTCATGGCGTTTATCCTCCTGTCAGCTCATTTTTGATAAAATATCTTTTGGTTTCATTCGGGCAACTGGCAAAGCAGCCGTAACCACTGCAAACACGATAATAAGTGTCTCTAAAAGGAATTGCAAAGCCATCGTTTTTAGGGAAATTGGCATTGCAATTACAGTTCCCATATTTTTTAGGGCAGCTTCTACTTGTCCCACGATGAACCGTCCCAACATGGGTGAAGCAAGAAACACCAGAACAGCAATCATAAAGATTTCACAAATAAGCTGTAGCATAATCTGGAGAGCGGATTCGCCAACGGACAGAAATATACCTGCTTCATGTATCCGGTTCTTTATTCTCATTGCAAGCACAAGGGCTACAACGATAAAGCCAACTCCCGCAATTACAGTAATCAGTATTTCTGTAAGCCGTTCCATTGTCTGAATCTGATATGCAACTGCCTTGTATTCGGATTCGTTTATGCGGATAAAGTAATCCTCCCATTGGATAGACGTTATCTGCTGTATCTGCTCCACAATGTGATTCAATTCCTTTGGGTCTGTCACATAAAAAGTTATATTCCCAGAATATCCGAATGGTTTTTGCCTAGACAATTTCCAGTAAACATCGTGGGTTGTGAAAATGGTGTCATTATCATATTCCATCTTCCCGTCACTGGAATACAGACCTACAATCAAGACCTTAGTTTGCTCCCTGCTGTCATCGGAAGCAGATTCCAAAATAAGTTCACTGCCAACTTGTAAATGATTCTCTGCCGCCAGTTTATCGCTGATAAGTGCTGCGTCCCTGTCATCTTCCGTAATATGTCTGCCCTCCGTTAATTCCAGTATTCCATTCATAAATTCCGTCTGATAGGCGGTTTCCGTATTAGCGGAAAGATTGCCGCTTGACATTCCAGAAAGATAGTCTATTCCCTTGGTAGTGACAGAAGTGTGCTGTTCGGCATTGTAAGTTTTTATCCCCTCTACAGTTATCATCTGTTCCACTGTATTAAGGGAAATAGGGATTTTTTCAGCGGTATATCCTGCTTCGTTGTCACGAAAGTCCAGATTGTTGATGTTCCCGCTCATGGTAAAAGACGCACCTATTGTTGCCCGCAGGTTCTCCGCTGCTTTTGCCGTTCCGTCTCGAATGGAAATTCCCACTATGACCGACACTGTTATTAAAAGCAACAGTAGAAAAAGCGTTAAACTCTTTCCTTTCTTTCTAATGACATAAAGTAATGCTCGCTTGTAGACGTTCAAAACAGTTCCTCCTTTCGCTTGATACCCATAGATTCTATCCCTCCCATGTGATTGGGGTATCATTCTAATATGAATGGCGTATGAAATTGCAGAAAAAGAGGCTGTCGCACTAACGATTGAAAAATCGTGAAGCGACAGTTTCACTTT
>BLMD01000083.1 GCA_011959925.1 Lachnospiraceae bacterium | reverse complement strand
ATTGAAATGGTGTTTTTAAGGGCAGAGGAGGTGGATAGATATGAGAATGACATACCAGCCAAAAAAGAGACATAGATCAAGAGTTCATGGTTTTCGGAAAAGAATGAGCACAGCAGGCGGAAGAAAAGTATTAGCTGCAAGAAGATTAAAAGGAAGAAAAAAATTGTCAGCTTAGGCCACAAATTTGTGGTCTTTTCTTCTATATATAAGAGGTTTAGCATAAAGTTATGAAGTTTTCAGAATCTCTGAAAAAAAATATTGATTTTCGAACGGTATATCGTCACGGTCTTTCCTATGCAGACAGGTATCTCGTGATGTATATAATGGATAATAAAACGGAAAAAAACAGACTTGGCATTTCAGTCAGCAAAAAAGTCGGAAACAGTGTGGTAAGACATCGTCTTACCCGTTTGATCAGAGAAAGTTATAGGCTGAACGAAGAACAATTGAACAGAGGTTTGGATATTGTTGTGATTGCCAGGGTGAATGCGAAAGGAGCTTCCTATCATCAAATCGAACAAGCTCTGCTTCATCTGGCAGATCTTCATGCAATTACATTAGAAAAGAAGATGGAATCATTTTGAAAAAAATTTTAATTATTACAATTAAATTCTATAGAAGATATTTGTCGCCTTTGAAATCGACAAAGTGCCCTTATATTCCGACCTGTTCTTCCTATGGATTGGAAGCGGTGGAAAAATACGGTGCCATAAAGGGCGGTGCATTGGCATTGTGGCGGATATTGAGATGTAATCCTTTTTCAAAAGGCGGATACGATCCCGTTCCATAGTTTGTTATCAGGAGGTATGTTACATTGTCGGATATTATATTAACTGCATATGATGGTGCGTTTCTTGGACCGATTGCGAAGATTCTTGGCTTTATTATGGATATTATCTATTCGTTTATGTCTAATGTGCTTGGAATCGGAAATATCAGTATTTCGATTATCATTTTTACAATTATCATTTATATGCTTCTTTTGCCGATCACATATAAACAGCAGAAATTTTCTAAGCTGACGCAGAAGATGCAGCCGGAGCTTCAAAAGGTCCAGAAAAAGTATCAGGGGAAAAAAGACCAGATTTCGATGCAGGCTATGCAGGATGAAACATCCGCCATTTATGAAAAATATGGAATTTCTCCCGCCGGAAGCTGTGTATCCATGTTAATTAATATGCCGATTATTCTTGCGCTTTACCGCGTATTTCAGAACATTCCGGCATATCTGGGAGATGTTAGAAGTCAGTTTTCTGCTCTCGTAGACGGAATTATGTCAACAGCAGGATATCAGGATATTATGGCAAAACTTTCCGAAGAAATCAAGCTGACAACGGTACGCGTAGATTTTACGGCAAAAGATCCCTCCGTTCTTTCCGATTATATTGTAGATACGCTTTATGGGATGAATTCTTCCGGATGGGAGATGCTGAAAGATAAGTTTTCCGGGCTCACGGATCTGATTACTTCTACACAGGGAAGTTTGAATGAGATTAATAAATTTTTCGGTTTGACGATTTCGGACAGCCCTACGCGTATTATTAAAGACG
>BLMD01000082.1 GCA_011959925.1 Lachnospiraceae bacterium | reverse complement strand
ACCGAAAGCAGATCGTAGGCTATAAGGACTTAGACCAGCTTATCCAGAAGGAGCACAGCATCGCATACAGAGTGACGAAGGAGGAGGCGCTGGACTTGCCGGAGCAGACCTTTCTTACACAGTACATCACCCTGGAGGGGAAGGACAAGCAGCTTTATGACAAAATTAAGCGGGACAGCTTCGCGGAGCTTGAGAACGGCGGCGTGATTACGGCCCCGACCGTACTTACAAAACTTCTGAGACTGCAGCAGTTTACAGGAGGATTTATACAGGCCGACGAGGGACTAAAGCCGGAGTACGTATTTAAGGGCAAGTTAAGCGCCTTAGAGGACATTCTGGACGATTACGTCTTAAGCGCAGGAAAGAAACTTGTTATCTTTTGCCGGTTCCGGCCAGAGATAGACTTGATAAGCAAGAGCCTGGAGAAAAAGCGTATCCGTTACGCCAGCATTTACGGAGATATAAAGATAAATGACCGGGGCGACATTGTAAAGCAATTCCAAACAGATCCGGAAGTAAAGGTCTTTCTTGCACAGATCGACACGGCCGGGCTCGGTATTACCTTAACGGCAGCCGACACCTGCGTGTATTATAGCGTAAATTTCAATTACGCAGCATACAGCCAGAGCCTGGCCCGTATTCACAGGATCGGCCAGAAGAACCGCTGCACCTATATCCATTTAACCGTAGAACACAGCATAGACGAGACGATCTTAAAAGCCCTGGCCAAGAAAGAGGACCTGGCAAAAACGGTCGTTGACGATTGGAGGCAGTATTTTTGATGGAGGCCGTAAAAGTAACCAGGAAGCTGGACGGAAAAGGCCGCTTAATTCTTCCGGGAGACTTCCGGGAGGCCGCAGGCTTCGCACCAGACGAACCGGTGGAAGTGGCGCTTACAGTTATCGACGGTAAACAGGCCTTTGTTATTACAAAGAAGGAGTTGAAAGCATGGCAAAACACACCGAGCAAAAAGAAAAAATTGTAATTTGTAAAGAGTGCCAAAAGCCGGAGTATTGGGGCACTATGCGGTGGCTTGAGGGCCGCTGCCTTTGCCGGAGATGCTACCGGGCACGTTGGGAGCGCTTGAATCAGCAAGAATATAAATGGGACGACTTAGACGGGCCGCGCCCGACTATGGAGGAATACCAGGAGCAGGAAGGAGAGACGAACGATGGCAAATAAAAAGCAGAAACCTACTTGTAAAACTTGCCACCTTATGGAGCCGGAGATCGTAAGAAACGGCCGTAATATTTTTTATTGTATGCACCCGGAGGCCAAAACGGAGTGCCTGCCGCACCGGATCATCAGCCGGAGCCGCGAAAACGAGATTCCGACCAAGACGGCCCCGAAGTGGTGCCCGCTTCGGCAGGAGGCGCAGCCGTGTGGAGAATAAATTTTCAGTATAGCGACGGTGGAAAGATTAAGGTCAGCAGTAAAGGACACATTACGCTGCAGCAGGCGGAGAAGTATTACAAGCAGTACGGGATCCATTCAGATGGCGGCTTTTACCAGGAGAGCCCCTATAAAAATTATGAGCCAGAGCACTTGACGAAGGTTATAGCCCGGCTCCGGAAGGAGGAATCATGCCGGACATAACTTTTGAAAGCAACTTAAACGCTTTATTAGTGACTACGAACCCGTCCCTGGTAGTAGACACAAGGAAACCGGCGAGACGGCACAAAAGAAAGCGCATAGCAAAGAAGTGGCTTAAGCGCTACGGCTATAAGAAGGAGCCGGATCCAAACATTTATATTTCCGCCGACAGGCGGATCGTAACAATGCACCCGAAGATCTACCAGAAGCTGCGGGAGGAGATAGGGGACGAAGATAAACTTTTATCCGGTATTAAAAATGTTGTAAGAGAAGGAGGAAAAACAGAGTGGACATTTTCAAATTGATTGACGAGTATAAGGAGCTTTTAGACACGAAGGACCGACTGAAGGACGAGACAACGGCCAACAATAAAGCACTTGAGGCGAAGCGCAAGGAGCTGGCCCAGGCCATGATCGACGCGGAGAGCCCGAAGGTAAGCCGAGGCGGCTTCCTTTATAGCTTGCAGGATAAGACCAAGTATAACAAGATCGGCGGCTGCGACGAGGAGGCCTTCTTTTCTACCCTTGAGGAGCATGGCCTGGGAGACCTTATCAAGCGTACCGTAAACGCGCAGACCTTAAGCGGAGCAATAGCCAGCCTTGTGGATGAAAACGACGGAGAGCTGCCGGAGGAGTTCGAGGAGTTTATAAATCCTTACCAGTATTACGACGTAGCAAAGCGGAAGGAAACCAACAAAGCAGCCAAGAATGCAAAGCAAAAGGAGGAGTAATATGCAGCAGTTAGAATTTGACCTGCGCTTAGATTACGAGCGCAACTTAAAGGACAACCTGATCACCGTTGCAAAGTTCGCGCAGGAGCAGATGAAGCAGGACTTATATGACAACGGGCGGCCGCTTAAAACGGTAGAAAGCGAGCAGGAGGCATACGGGATCGCCGCGCAGCAGTACATTAAGGTCGGAGGCAAGGCGAAGATGCTTAAGGGCGGAATGGACGATTTTCTTAAACTACTTGACGCAGACGGAGAAGTCACCCAGGTGGCCGGTACCATTTACAACGCAGCCATAGAGCTGGCCCAGGAAAGCATATTGATGGCAGCCCAGGCAAGCCGGATCCTTTCCGACTTATATTACCAGACACCCAAGACCCCGATGGAGGAATATCTGGACGCGCAGGACTTAGAAACCCAGGAAGATCCGGAGGACGCAGAGGACCCGGAAGAAAATAATTAAGGAGGTAGACTATGGCAGGAATAGGAGTGCAGGAGATTAAAAAAGTAGAGATCACGACCACGGACGGCCAGAAGATAAAGAAGGGAGAGCTTATCGTTATAGGCGTAAAGGGCCAGGACGTTGTATGCCGCTTCTCAGAGCTTGACAAGGGCGGCTACTTCGTTACCTTTCCCGTAGTAGTTGAGGATGCGGAGCCGGTTAAGTACCGCATAAATTCAATTACATATTGTTACAAGGTAAAGACCTTCGAGGTCAATAAGAAGCCCGATGTGGCAGCAGACGCGGCCGAAGTAGCAGCAGATCACGCCGACCAGGAAACCCTGGCCCCGGCGGCATTATAAACCCATAAGGAGGATATAACACAATGGCAAAAGCAAAAAACGAAGTAGCAGTAACGGCGAAGGAGTTTAACCTGGTTACGATCAGCGGCGACCTTGCGGAAGCAGTAAAGGAGGAGATGGACGGCCTCGGCGCTATTCCCTTCGACCGCGTAAAAATTCCTTCCGGCGGCGGCCTGGCCTTCGAGCTTCCGGGAGAGGAGGAGGACGAGACCGAGAGTGCGACGGAGCTGATCGGCGTTATTTTGGACCATAACCCGGTCAACGCCTACTGGGCGAATAAGTTCGCAGGAGGAAACGAGCAGCCGGACTGCAGCAGCTTCGACGGGAAGCAGGGAGTGGATCGGCTTACCGGAGAAATTAAGAGCTGCGAAACTTGCCCGTATAACCAGTTTAACAGCGACGGGACCGGGAAGGCTTGTAAGAACGTACACAGAGTTTTCATGTTGCAGGAAGGGAATCCGGTACCGCTTATCCTTTCTTTACCGCCGACCAGCCTTAAATATATGCGGAATTATATCGCAAAGCGGGTATTGCTTAAGGGCTTCCGCTGCTGGCAGGTTTTAACGAAGATCACGCTTAAGAAGGAAAAGAGCAAAGACGGCATCACTTACAGCCGGACGGCCTTTGCCTTCGTTGATAAGCTGACGCCGGAGCAGGAGAAGCAGACGGAGGCCATGCGGGAGCTTGTAAAGAACATTTACCGGAATATTAACATCGATACCGACGATTACAGCCGGACACCTGCAGAGGACGCAGACGCACCGAAGGCCGACGCGGAAGGCTTTATGCAGGTACCAGAGGGCACGGACGAGGAGCTGCCCTTTAATAACTAAGCGGCGCAGCTTGCCGGGGAGGGCTTCGGCCCTTCCTGGTATACGATTTTTCGGAGGTAAGGTAGATGGAAAAAGTATATATAATTTCCCGGTATTCAGCTAACACCAGGAAGGAGCGCCGCTTTAATAGAGAGGTGGCGCGGCACTTCTGCAGGAAGATTTTAAAAGAGGGGAAGCGGCCGGTCGCCCCGCATTTATATTATACCCAGTTCTGCGACAACGGCGATCCGCAGGAGCGAGCCCTGGGGCTTGAGCTTGCTATAAAGGACCTTAACGAGTGCGACAGCTTCTTACTTGTTATTATCGGCGGAGTTGTAAGCGCCGGGATGCGCGGAGAGATTGAGCATATATCCAGGACCGGAAAAAGAGGCCGGCAGAGGCGGAAAAACTTATAGGAGGCGGTGAAACGGATGGTACAGACAGATATAAACATAGACCAGCTTGTGGACTATTCTGCAGAATATTCAAGCTACATAAAAAAGCATAAGATCACAGGCGACCAACTGGTCGGTGTTTGCCCGTTTCACAACGACAAAAAAGAGAGTTTCAGCGCGAACCTTAAGGACGGCCGCTGGTATTGCTTCGCAGAGGGACGCGGCGGCAACTTTACGACCTTTTACGCAGAGCTTAACGGAATCAGTACGGACGAGGCCTATAAGCAGATCCTGGAGAAGTACGGAGCGCTTAAGGAGCCAGAAGCACCAAAGAAGAAAGAGGAGGCCCCAGGGCCGGACTCGTACACCCTGGAGGAATACGCCTTTAGTAAGCGGCTTCCGGTTGATTTTCTAAAGGAAACCTGCGGAGCTTCTACCGGGAAAGACAAAAACAAAAAGACTTTCCTTAAATTGCCTTATTTCAACGAAGAAAAGACAGATCCCATTTTTAGGAAGCGTTACGCGCATAAGGAATTTAGATGGAGTTGGGGCAGTTCCGGGAAATTGATTTTATACGGAGATTGGCGGCTGCCGGAGATCCGGAAGGCCGGGTGGGCCGTTTTGGTAGAAGGCGAGAGCGACACCCAAACAATGTGGTATTTGAAGTTTCCGGCGTTGGGAGTTCCAGGCGCGAGCAACTTTAAAGCGAAGATGGTACCGAAGCTGCAGGACCTTAAGTTATATATTCACGTTGAGCCGGACAAGGGCGGCGAGACCTTCCTGCAGAAGGTAACGCAAGTTTTGAGGGAAGCGGAATTTATAGGCGAGGTATACACCTGGAGCTGTAAGGGCTTCGGAGTAAAGGATCCTTCACAACTTTTTCTTGAGAAGGGAGCCGGAGAGGACGGAGAGAAGCAGGTCCAGGACATGATCAACGGAGCCTTAAAGGGAGCCAAAAAGCTGAACCTTGACGACCTGGCCGACACCATACCGGAAGTTATAAAGGGCGCGCCGGTAAACCTTCGGCAGCCGGAAGGCTGGATGTATTCAGAGGGCGGGATCCGCCGCATAGACGAAAAAACGAGCCTTCCGGTTATGGTTTGCAGGACGCCGATCATATTAACGCAGCGCCTAAAGAGCATGGAGACCGGCGAGGAGAAAATGGAGATCGCATTTAAACGGGACGGAGCCTGGCATAAAGCCATATTCCCCCGGTCAACGATTTTCACGGCCCGAAGCATAACCATACTTTCCGATTTGGGCTGCACCATTACCAGCGAGAACGCGAAGCAGGTAGTACGCTTCTTAGAGGCCCTGGAGGCCGAGAACATAGACATCATACAGAGAGCAGACAGCACCGGGACAATGGGCTGGCAGACGCGCGGCCGGTTCCTTCCGGGCCACGGCGACGACATTATTTTAGATATTGAGCCATCCTTAAGAGGATGGGCCGCCGCGTACCATTACAACGGCACATTTGAGGACTGGAAAGCGCTTATGCAGCCGCACCGGGAGCGCGATAAGTTCCGCTTCATTCTGGCGGCAGCATTTACCGCCCCGCTACTTCGGATATTGCAGCAGCGCATATTTTTTGTATATAACTGGGGCGGATCCAAGGGAGGAAAGACCGCAGCCCTTA
>BLMD01000081.1 GCA_011959925.1 Lachnospiraceae bacterium | reverse complement strand
AGAAAAATCCGACAGCAGCTTATTCAAATATTGTTAAGTTAGTGCCTATGGGGCGCTCCCCCCCCAGTTAAAAAACGGTTGGAGGATAAGCGCATGGACAAGGTATATATAATTTCACGTTATAGAGCGTTCACGGAAAGCGGGATGGAATTTAACCGCAGGGTGGCGAGGTATTTCTGCAGAAAAGTTGTTTTAGAGGGGAAGATCCCGGTCGCCCCGCATTTATTCTATACGCAGTTCCTGGACGAGAGCCAGGAGAAAGAGCGGCAGATCGGGCTTAAAATAGGGCTTAAGGAGCTTCGAGAGGCTGACGAGTTTCTTTTGATTATTATAGGCGGGCGGATAAACGAAGGGATGCGGCGGGAAATACGCCAGGCTACAAGGGACAGGATGCGCGGAAGGGTAGTATATATGACCCGTAAAGAAATTAAGAAGGTGATAGGATGAACGCCGAACAGCTTAATATAGACGACTTCGTCAATTACGAAGCGGAGTACAGAAGCGTCATAAAAGGCGCGAAGCCCAGCGGCAGCAGTTTAGTCGGCCGCTGCCCCTTCCACGACGACAAAAAGAACAGTTTCAGCGCAGACCTAAAAACCGGGCAGTGGCACTGCTTCTCAGAGGACCGCGGGGGAAACTTCGTAAGTTTCTGGGCGGAGCTTCACAACGTAGACACCAAGGAAGCATATAAGCAGATTTTAGAGAAGTACGGAAAGCTGACCGAGCCGGATCCGAAGAAAAACAAGCCAGCCAAGCCGAAAAATAAAAGCTACACCCTCGCAGAGTATACCTTTAATAAGCACTTGCCGGAGGACTTCTTAAAGGACACTTGCGGCATCAGCACCGCCAAAGATAAGGACGGGACGCAGTACCTTAAAACGCCTTACTTCAACGAAGAAAACACAACGCCGATTTTTCGGAAGCGTTACGGCGATAAGGAATTTAGATGGAGCTGGGGCAGCGCCGGGAAGTTGATTTTATACGGCGACTGGAGGCTGCCGGAGATACGGAAAACCGGATGGGTGGCCCTTGTAGAAGGGGAAAGCGATACCCAAACTTTATGGTATTTAAAAGTCCCGGCACTCGGATCACCGGGGGCGGCGAACTTCAACGCCCGGATGGTTCCGAAGTTGCAGGACCTTAAGCTATATATACACCAGGAACCAGACCAGGGCGGCCAGACGTTCCTCGCTAAAGTTTGCCGGATATTGAAAGAGGAAGAATTTTTAGGCGAGGTTTACACATGGAGCTGTAAGCAGTTCGGAGTCAAGGACCCGTCGGAGCTTTACTTAAGGGACGGAGCGGAAAAGGCATCCGAGAAAATACAGAAAGCCATAAAACACGCCCAGAAGTTAGACCTTGACGACCTGTCCGGAGCGATACCGGAGGCCATAAAAGGGGCGCCCGCGAACCTTCGCCAGCCGGAGGGCTGGATCTATTCAGAAAAGGGCATAAGCCACATAGACGAAAAGAAAGCGATACCGACTATGATCTGCAGAACACCGATCATATTAACCCAGCGACTTAAGAGCATGGAAACGGGCGAGGAAAAAATAGAGATTGCATTTAAGCGGGACGGACAGTGGAGCCGGGCTATATACCCGCGTTCTACTATATTCACTTCCCGGAATATAACCGCGCTTGCAGATTTGGGATGCACCGTAACCAGCGAGAACGCCAAGCAGGTCGTGAGCTTCCTGGCCGCATTGGAGGCGGAGAACATAGACATTATACAAAAGGCGGATAGTACGTCCACCTTCGGCTGGCAGACGCGGGGCCGGTTCCTTCCAGGACACGGGGACGACATAGTGCTGGACATTGAGCCGTCCTTAAGAGGTTGGGCGGCAGCTTACCACACCGCCGGAACCTTCGAGGGATGGATCGCCACCATGCAGCCGCACCGGAGCCGGGACAAGTTCCGCTTTATATTGGCGGCCAGCTTCGCCGCTCCGCTTCTAAAGATTATTCAACAGAGGATATTTTTTGTATATAACTGGGGCGGATCCAAGGGAGGAAAGACCGCAGCCCTTA
>BLMD01000080.1 GCA_011959925.1 Lachnospiraceae bacterium | reverse complement strand
AAGAAGCAAGCAACCGAAAACAAGAGATAGACCGCCAGCACCACACTATTCCGAATCAAAGAAACCAAAGACCAAAAGACAAGCATTGTGGTAAAATCTAAACTTTTGGATTTTTCCACAAATGCCTACGACTACGGAATCCCCTTCCAATTACTAATATCTTGACATAACTAATATGATTTGTTAAAATACAAATCGAAGTAAACAAAAGGAGGTGCTTTATTTTGCCCAAAATAAAAATTGATAAAGAATCGGTTATCAAAGAAGCCGCATATATGGCAAATACGATAGGCATAGAAAACTTATCCTTAAAAACGCTTGCAGCGCAATTAGGTGTTAAGTCCCCATCGCTTTATAACCATATTGACGGGTTTGACGACCTAAAACAGCAGCTTATGCTTTATGGTTGGAAAGAATTAGAGAACAGAATTATTGAAGCCGTAATAGGACTTTCTGGATATGATGCGATTAGAGCTATGTGCTACGCTTTCCATGAATATGCAATAGAGAATCAAGGAGTTTTTAGTACTATGCTTTGGTACAATCAGTTTGAAAATGAACAGATAAACGAAGTGACTTCAAAAATGTTTACAATTTTTTTCAAAGTAACTAAGTCGCTAAATATTTCACAAGATAATTGTGTTCATTTAGTCAGAATGTTTAGGAGTTTTTTAGAGGGCTTTGCATTGCTTGAAAATCATAACGCATTTGGTAATACACAGTTGATAAAAGATAGTTTTGAATTATCAATAACTATTTTAATTGA
Organism: Lachnospiraceae bacterium; assembly: GCA_011959925.1. Lineage (GTDB taxonomy): Bacteria > Bacillota > Clostridia > Lachnospirales > Lachnospiraceae > Roseburia_B. Next base: position 11,514 of record BLMD01000080.1, on the reverse strand, counting down.
GGGGACAAAAAAATTAGAGGGGAAATGATAGCGAATGGTATATCAGAATAAATTGAGGGGAACGGTTTTATGAATCGAAAAATCAGACAGATTATTTGTGTAATACTGTCACTAATTTGTGTTGTTTCTATATGGTATAAGCCTGTTTTGGCAAATGAAAAAAGTAGCAATTATAGCGATATTGACAGCCGGTTAAAAAAAGAAATAAAAGAATTGCATATTCCCGGAATGGCGATAGCCATTGTAAACTATAAAGAGGTACTGTTTTCTGAAACTTATGGAAATTGCGATAATTTAGATACGCCTTTTATTATAGGTTCCTTGAGCAAATCATTTACAGCATTAGCTGTTATGCAGCTTGTGGAAGAAGAAAAAGTAGATTTAGACACAAAAATATCTGATTATATTGATACCTCTGCCTATTTTATAAATGCGTCCGACGGAGATAGAATTACTATAAGGCAGCTTTTGAATCAGACAAGCGGTTTAGGTACATATCAGCGTTTTGGAAATGCAAAAATAACAGAAAGTTACGGACAACATCAATATGCAAATATCAATTATGGATTGTTAGGAGAAATTATAGAAGCAGTCAGCGCAATTAGCTATTCAGAGTATATGGATAAAAACATTTTCTCTCCACTAAGTATGAGCCATACGGCAGCAACACTTATACAAAGCAAAGAAAACGGATTGATAACAGGGTATCGAAATTATTTTGGACTTCCGATTGCGGGAGAACCGGACTATCCCGATAAATATTCATGGTCTACCGTTCCGGCAGGTTATTTAAGTTCCAGTGTATCAGATATGGCAAAATATCTGCAAATGTATCTAAATGGCGGAATGGGAATCGTCAGTCAAAACAGTTTAAATACTATGCTTTATGACAATGTATATGTAGATGGTGACAGCCCCTATTATTATGGAATGGGGTGGACTTTGACGGAGGAATATACAGAGCCTGTATTGGGGCATTCCGGACTGGTTGAGAATTATATGTCTAATATGTTTCTATTGCCGGAAAGCGGATTAGGAATCATTTTCCTCATCAATATGAACGATTATCTTGTCACGAACCAACTGGCGGATATTATAAGCAAAAATGTGATATTTGCTCTTTTGGGCAGAGAACAATATGATATATCTGGCAGCCCGTATATTGTAAGACACCTATTGCTGAATGGGGCATATTTAGCGTTGGTTGCAGTGGCGGTATATCCAATAGCAACAATAAGAAAATGGAAAAAAAAGAAACAAACAACGAGACTGATACTCTTTGACATTACAAGGCATGGCATATTGCCACTACTGTTACTCTGTTTGCCCTATATGGTAGGGATTCCATTATGGGTAGTATGGTATTTTGTAAAAGACTTGTTCCTTGTTTTGTTGGTAAATTCAAGTCTGCTTTTGGTTATGGGATTATACAAAATATTATTTGCGGTATTTAAGACATAACAGACTACGTGCGGTTATTGCTCTGAATTATAAAATACAACTGTAAACTATGCAATGCCCTATGTGGGAGAAAGAGGGAATTATTTATGGCTTGCACAGAAGCATACAAGGAGCATATCGAATACACATTTAATGCCTTTTGCAGAGTAGTCATACACTATGCAGCTATCAACGCATGGCGTGACAGGGATAAGCGGCGGCAAAGGGAAATATCCTTTGAATACCTCACCGAAGAAAAGTTTTACCCATTCAGTACAACAGATAAATATTTTATAGACCCTTGTAAGCAATACCCTGTTACGATATGCGGTCAGAGGGTTATCCTTACGAGCGGGGAGCTTGCCGAAGCCCTGTCCTCTCTGCCGGAGAAAAAGAGGGAAATCATCTACCTTTACTTTTTTGGACGTTACACACAGCAGGAAATCGGGGAACTATACGGACGCTGCCGGAGTACGGCGTGGCATCACATACACAGTGCCTTGCAAATGCTGCATAAAGAAATGGAGGTGCTTTTCCGTGAGGAATCCTAAACTTGTGCCATATGAAACCATTATCCGAGCGACTAGCGGAGAGCCGGAAGCCGTTGACGAAATTTTACGGCATTACAGCAAGCGAATCCGGCTTGCTTCCCTTGAAAACGGACAAGTCAACAAAGACACAGAGGACAACATCAAACGGCGGCTTATCGCTGCCCTGTTCCAGTTCCATTTTGATGAACAGCCATACAAAAAAACTGAATAACCGCCGCCCATCACAGCGGCACACCAAGACAGGAAATCATAAAAAGGTTTCCTGTTTTTTTGCGTTTATATTCGGCGTTTTTGAAAAACCGCCGTATTGCCCCACGAAAAGGGAAACATGACACGCTCTTTGTTTGGCAGTTTTCAATTTTCGGTGGTGTGGGGAATGAAAGGAAAATGAAGAAATTTCTCAAAATTCCCGCCTATCCGGGCTTGTGTGGTTTTGTAAGGAATGAGGGGAAATTTCAGCCAATCAACGTCCATTTTGCATTTTGCTGGTTTGTAGGTATTGGAGAGAAATTTTCCGTAGCCTTGGCAAAATCTCTCCGTATGGCACTAAAGGTATTGTGAGAGAAATTTTCGCCGGAACGCAACAAACCAGCCGCCAATAGCCGGATAGTAAGCGAAGATACCACACAGCGCAGTTTCTAAGAGTTATACCGAAAAGTGCCTTATCCCGATATTTACGAAAGAGTCTCCAAATACAAGCTGTTCTAAAGAATATTTCGGGATAATATTTATTCATCTGTCTTGAAGTGCTATACAAAAAATTCGGGATAATATTTTTTTAGTTCGCATATATTTATCACATTTTTGACGATTTTGATTGCCAGATTCTCATTTAGCTATAAAAATAAAAATTTTGTTCTTGTAGATTGAAACAAGAAAAATCTTATCCCGAATTTTTGTAGGCTAGTTACCGTCTGTAAGAAAAAATCTTATCCCGAGTTTTTGAATGGCGAGTCTCGATTTTCAAGGACATCTGAAGAAAATTCGGTATAATCTACTTTTCGGTATAACTCTAATTATCCCGAATTCGGGATAAAAAAAGCAAGATTCTACCACAGTACCAAATTTCGCTAATCGCTCAATTTTGTCCTGCGGGAATCTTGTTGGGGTTGCCACCCCAAGCCCGCCTTTTGCGGCTTGCGCCGCTTGAAAAAATCTACCCACGAAAGGAGGTTCACAGCCATGAAAAGATACAACACACCCCACCGCCACCGGGTAATCAAAACACGCTTGACCGAGGAAGAATACGCCGAGTTTTCCGAGCGTGTTTCCCTCTGCAAAATGAGCCAAGCCGAATTTATCCGACAAGCCCTTATCAAGTCAAGCATACGCCCGGTCATTACCGTTTCCCCGGTCAATGATGAATTACTCTCTGCCGTTGGGAAACTCACAGCCGAGTATGGAAAGATAGGCGGCAACTTGAACCAGATTGCCCGCTGTCTGAACGAATACGGCGCACCTTATAACGCCCTCTCCCAAGAGGTACGAGCCGCCACAGCGGAACTTGCCGCCTTGAAGTTTGAAGTCTTGCAGAAAGTAGGTGAAGCCGTTGGCAACATTCAAACATATCAGCTCTAAAAATGCCGATTACGGGGCGGCTGATCAGTACCTAACTTTTGAGCATGACGAGTTTACCATGAAGCCCACGCTTGATAAAAATGGGCGGCTTGTTCTCCGTGACGATTACCGCATTTCCTCTTTGAATTGCGGTGATGAAGATTTTGCAATCGCCTGTATGCGCTCCAATCTGAAATACGGCAAGAACCAAAAGCGGGAGGACGTAAAGAGCCATCATTACATCATCAGTTTTGACCCCCGTGACGCACCCGACAACGGCTTGACCGTAGACCGGGCGCAACAGTTAGGCGAGCAGTTCTGTAAAGAGCATTTCCCCGGACACCAAGCCCTTGTATGCACCCACCCGGACGGGCATAACCACAGCGGCAACATTCATGTGCATATCGTAATCAATTCCCTACGGATTGCGGAAGTGCCGCTATTGCCCTACATGGAAAGACCAGCCGACACAAGGGAGGGCTGCAAGCACCGCTGTACGGACGCAGCTATGGAGTATTTCAAAGCAGAAGTTATGGAGATGTGCCACCGGGAAAACCTCTATCAGATTGACTTATTGCATGGGAGCAAGAACCGCATTACCGAGCGTGAGTATTGGGCGAAACGGAAAGGACAAGCCGCACTGGATAAAGAGAACGCTTTCCTTGCCGCCACAGGAGAACCGCCCAAACTTACAAAATTTGAAACCGACAAGGAGAAATTAAGGCGCACAATCCGAGCCGCCCTGTCCTCTGCTATCTCTTTTGAGGACTTCTCTGGGAAGCTGTTACAGAAAGGCGTAACTGTCAAGGAGAGCCGGGGGAGGTTGAGTTATCTCACGCCGGACAGGACGAAGCCCATCACCGCCCGGAAATTAGGTGATGATTTTGACCGTGCCGCCATACTGGAAGCACTCACCATAAACGCACAAAACGCCGCCAGAGCCGCCGAAACACCCGCACCTAATCAGAAATACCCCCGGAGCATAAAAGACCGCTTACAGCGCAATAAAGCCACTGTAAACGCCCCGAAACAAGACAGCGTACAGCGCATGGTAGACATAGCCGCCAAGAAAGCCGAGGGCAAGGGGAAAGGCTATGAGAAATGGGCGACCTTGCACAACTTGAAGCAAATGGCGGCTACCGTGAGCGTTTACGAGGAATCCGGCTTTTCTTCCCCGGAGGAACTGGAAGCCGCCCTTGCCGCCGCTAGTGCGGGCTTGCATGAAACCACCGGGAAACTGAAAGCCGTGGAAAGCACCTTGCGGGAGAAAAAGGACTTGCAGAAACAGCTATTAGCCTACATCAAGACCAAGCCCGCCCGTGACGGGCTGAAAGCACAGAAAACAGAGAAAGCCCGCAAGAGCTACCGGGAGCAGCACGAAAGCGAGTTTATCATTTCCGAATCTGCCGCCCGGTATTTCAAGGCACAGGGAATCTCCAAACTGCCAGCTTCCAAGACCTTACAAACGGAGATTGAGCAGCTTACCAAAGAGAAAAACGCCCTTTACAACGAGTACCGGGAGAAGAAAGAGAACGTCCGGGAATTGCAGACCGTGAAAAGCAATCTTGACAAAATATTGCGCCGTGAGCCGGAACGGGGAAAGGGGCGGGAAAATGAACGGTAAACGCCCCTACATGGACTACCAGCAGTACAGAGCCGCCCGCCGCCTTGTGCATGAGTGCTGCAACTACGATAACGGCAACTGTATCTTGCTGGATAACGGCGAGCCTTGCGTATGCGTCCAGAGTATCAGCTATTCTCTCTTGTGCCGCTGGTTCATAGCCGCCGTACTGCCATTGGACGGGAAACTGGAAGCCGCCCTACTCCACCGGGCAGACAGGAAACGCTGTACCGAGTGCGGCGGGTATTTTCTCCCCAAGTCAAACCGTGGGAAATACTGCCCGGATTGCGCCGGACGCATGAAAAGAATCAAAGCCGCACAGCGCAAGCGGAAACAGAGGGATAAATGTCACGCTTTAGGATATTCCAAACCCCTGTAAATCAAGGCTTTTTTGACCGCCCTCAACAGGTAGCCGATACATTTATCCTTTACCCCCGAAAATGCCGTTTTAACTGCGTAACAGGAAGCCACAGACAGGAGGTGAGAACCATAACCGAATACATCACAGCCGACACCATATTGCCCCGTTTTCTGCCCTATCCCTATTTTCTGCTGAAAATGGACTTGTCGCATACCGCAAGGCTGCTCTATGGGCTGCTTCTTGACCGTTCCACCCTCTCACAGAAGAACGGCTGGCAGGACAGCGAGGGCAGGACGTATATTGTCTATCCCGTTTCGGAGATAACGGAAATGCTGGATAAAGGCAGCACCGCCATAAAAAGCGCACTGAACGAGCTGGACGCTGCCGGGCTTCTGGTGAGGGAACGCCGGGGCTTCTCCGCACCCAACCGCCTTTATGTGAAAATACCGCAAATGCCAGTGGTACAGTTTTCCGACCATATGACAGCCATACAGCCGGAAAACCGACCCTCTGATAGCCGGAAAAGCGACCCTCATAAGGACGGAAAACCGACCTTTGCGTTGGACGGAAAACCGACCCCTAACCAACTTACTATAAACCAACTAAAAGAGAACCAACGAAAAGGAGTGAGTGGGGAGCAGCCCGCACCCTTTGGCAGATATAAAAACCTTTTCCTCTCCGAATCCGAGTATGCGGAGCTGAAAGGGGAATACCCGGACAGGCTGGAACGGTTCATTGAGGAATTAAGCGAGTACATAGCCGCCTACGGGAAAGTGTACGCCAACCATGCCGCCGCTGTCCGTATGTGGGCAAAACGTGACAGGAAAGGCACAGGAAAGAAAGGAATCCCCGATTATTCCTACAAAGAGGGCGAGAGCCTTTGACCGCATAGACACAACGCCCCGTAAACAGGGCGTAAAAGACCATGAACAAGGAGGACGATTTTATGAGTGATTACGATAACGCCATTTTCCGGCTTGCCACGGCACAGGAAGCAGAGCCGGAGGACTACACCGGGGAGGACGGGCTTTTATATTGCGGGAGCTGCCGCCAGCCCAAAGAAGCCTACTTCCCGGAGGGCAAAACATTTTTCGGACGTGACCGACACCCCAAAGAATGTGACTGCCAGAGAAAACGCCGGGAAAAGCTGGAAGCCAGCCACCGGGAATACAAGCACCGGGAGGAAGTGGAACGGCTGAAAAGAATCGGCTTTACCGACCCGGCTATGAGAGAATGGACGTTTGAGAACGACAATGGCAAATGCCCCCAAATGCACAAAGCCCATGCCTATGTGGAGTGTTGGGAGGAAATGAAAACCACAAATATCGGCTACCTGTTATGGGGCATGGCAGGCACAGGGAAAAGCTATTTTGCCGGGTGTATCGCCAACGCCCTCATGGAGAAAGAGATTTCCGTGTGCATGACAAACTTTGCCCTTATCCTCAATGACCTTGCCGCCAGCTATAAGGACAGGAACGAGTACATAGCCCGCCTTTGCAGCTTCCCTCTGCTTATCCTTGACGATTTCGGCATGGAGCGTGGCACAGAATACGGGCTTGAACAGGTTTACAACGTGATTGACAGCCGATATCGCAGCCAAAAGCCGCTGATTGTCACAACAAATTTGACGCTGGAAGAATTGCAGAACCCGGAGGACACCGCCCACGCCCGCATTTATGACCGCCTTACAGAAATGTGTACCCCCGTCCGCATTACCGGGGAAAATTTCAGAAAAGCCAGAGCAAGGGAGAAAATGGAACGCCTTAAAAAGCTGCTGAACGGAAAGGAGATTTGCCTATGACCGACACCATGAAAAAAGACCGCCCCACCCCGTTGATGTCAAGTAATTGTCACGAACTTTTTTCACTTTTTTAGAGGTCAAAAGTCCGCAACCCCGCATAACTTCGTTAGGATAATGGAAAATAATTGCTAAGTACAGTAAAAATTGATGGGAAGTTATTGCTAAGTTATTTTTGACTGGCTAACCCCCTGATCCACACTGAAATTCCACTCTATCTCAACCCTCTTATCCTTATAAGCATATACTCTTCTAATGAAAGTATCAACCACCTCCTGTGTCAGTTCCTCGATGTGAGAATACCGGATAATCTGTTTCATATCTTCCTCTATCTTTTGGTACTCGTCCTCCAGTCTGACAAGCTTTTGTGTGGCTTCCTCTTCCAACACGGATAAAGAAGATAACTGCTCTGTCAGTTCTATTGCTTTTCTTTGATATTCTGTAACCGGAAGTTTGGCAAGCGCATATTTCTCATACAGAGTATCTTTCTGTGCCTGTACTTGCTTTTTCTCTTGCCTATATCCGTCCAGTTTCCTTTTTAATGCATGGATACCTGCTTTCTGAAAAGAAAACAGATTTTCTTTCTGCCTCATGGCATTGCCCCGGAGCATCAATTCTTTGTTTAACATGAAAAGAACTGTTTCCTCCAACAGATCGGCATTCATATAAGTACAACACTCCGGTATTTGGAGCAGAGCGTGTTTCCTGCACTCAAATCGCCTGTATTTATTCTTTCCCTGGATTGGTTTATAGTTAAGGGAATATTTGCAGCCACCACAATACAGTTTCCCAGTCAACGGATGCTTCTCTCTATTCCGCTTTGTGGAATGCCCTGGTCTGAACGCTGAAACCTGTTCAAAGATTTCCTCTGAAATCAACGCTTCATGATGGTTTGGTATCACTTTTCAATCTTCTTTCGGCACAGCCATACCACTCTTGCTTCCAACTGACTTTCTGACTGACTTCCCATATGCCATTTCCCCAAGATAAAAACGGTTATTCAGGATAGTCCTGATTGCCTTCTCGCTCCATGTATGAAGCTTTCCATCCTGGACTGCTTTATCAGGCTTACGAATCCGAGTGATTGTTGGTATTTTTTCCCCATAAAGCTGTTTTGCAATCTGCGCACTACTTTTGCCCTGCATAGCAAGGGAAAAAATATACCGTACAATTCCCGCCTCTTTCTCATTCACTACAACAGTATTTTTTACTTCCTTGCTTTTCTCATACCCAAAAGGAACCTGTCCGAAAACATATTCGCCATTTGCGCACTTATTTTCAAAAGAAGCCTTTACCTTAACAGATACATCCTTACTGTATAAATCATATAAAAGTGTCTGGAACGCCGTATCAATCTCTATGGTGCTTCCATGATGCTCCCTGCTGTCATAATGGTCATTAAGGGCTATAAAACGGATGCCCATAAATGGGAATATCTGGTTCAGATAGGTTCCCATTTCGATATAATCCCTTGAAAACCGGGACATATCCTTTACAATGATGCAGCGTATCCTATTTTCCTTTACCTCCTTCAATAGTTTCTGCATACCCGGTCTTTCCATATTTGTGCCGGAGCAGCCATCATCACTAAATTCCATGATTTCATACTTTGAAAGTTCTGGATCGTGATGTATGTATTCTAAAATCTGCTTTCTCTGGTTTCCGATACTATTACTCTCACCCTGAGTAAAACCGCCATCTTCAATGGCTTTTTTGTCCTCTAAGGATAAGCGTAAATACATTGCCAGCTTATTCACTATCTCACCCTTTCCTTATTATCGTCTTATTTCGCAGACATAGAGGGACACCCGAAGGGTGCTTCCATACTGTCAACCGTAACCTTAAACAAAACTTCTATCCGTTTTCCCGGATAAACATATATCTTTTCGATAAAAGCCTCCACTACATCTTTGCTCAAATCTTTTCCGCTTTTTAGCTTTAAAAGCGCTTTTATGGCTGCCAGATACTTTGTCTCCAGTTTTTCCAATGCCTTTTTTTCTTTTTCCCATTCCTGTTGCTGTTTTTTCAATTCCTCCAGTCTGTCCTCCTGCTTCATTTTAAAAGACACATAATCTTTCTGAAGCATTTTCCCTGCACGGTAATCCATATATACGCTGTCTTCCTCTTCATGGAAGCGTCTGATCTTTGCTTCTGTCTCACTTAACTTTTTATCTGCCTTTTTTACCGCCTCTGCGATTCTTTCCTTTCCATATTCCATGTAACGCTTTGGTCTGCTAAGGAAAACCTTAAATTCAATACGGATAAGGGGCAGCAATATATCCAAAAGCTCATTTTTTGATATACGGTTTGATTCTGGGCATACCGTAACCTTCGTCTGACCGCCGTTTAGACAGAAATATCCGTCAAGTCTTACCTTCTCCCCATCCGCATACTGCTTCACATAGCTGTTGCGTGTCATTTTCCTGCCACACACACCACAATACAACACATTGTCAAAGATATTTTCCTCTATCGGATAACCCTTTGTCGGATGCTTATGCGCCGTTGTCCTTGCTTTTATCTTTTCACGGACTTCCGTTGCACTCTTGTACAATTTTTCCCCGATCAAAGGCTCGTGTGCTCCTTCCGTAACCACCCAGTCATCCTTCGGCTTATGAATACGGTTTTTCTCATTCCTTGCGGTAATGCTGGTTTTTCCCTGTACTAAGGTTCCGGTATAGGTTTCACTTTTCAAAATTCTCTCTACGGAACCCTTATCCCATCCCTTATAAGAAACGGCATCAGCAGAATGATACACTTCCTTTGTTTTCTTATACTGATACGGAGGATTGATACGTTTGCGGTTCAGCTCATCGGCAACCGCAGTATAGCTCTCCGTCTCAATAAACTTCTCATAAATGAACGTTACAATGCTTTTCGTATTTTCGTCCGGCAACAGCACCCGGCGCTTTCCATTCCATTCTGCCCTATATCCATATGGCGGAGGCCCGCCTACATAGGAACCTTCCTCTCTTCTCTGCTTTAAATGCAGCTTCGCCTTTTTAGAAAAGTCTTTTGCATACATATCGTTTACAAGATTCTTGATTTCAGACGCCATCTGCTTATTTTCATTTCCCTCTCTACCGGTATCAAAGCCATCTGCAACCGCAATAAACCTCACTCCCAAAAAAGGAAATATTTTCTCAATATAATTGCCTGCTTCCAGATAGTTCCTGCCAAACCTTGACAAGTCTTTTACGATGACACAGTTAATTTCTCCAATCCTTATATCCTGCAGCAACCGTAGAAAACCTTCTCTCTCAAAGTTGCTTCCTGTTTTCCCCAAATCCGTATAACATTCCACAACATCAATCACTTCCCCTGTTTTCTGACCGTTAAATTCTTCCACAAATTTCTTTGCTATCTCTACCTGAACCTCAACAGATTCATTCTTTTTGACATCCTGATCCGATGAAAGCCTTGCGTATATCCCTGCTTTATATCTTCGTTCATCACGTCTAGCTTCTATCTTCTGCCCTGACGCTTTTCTTTTGGATACTCTGCCCATCCTTACGCACTCCTTTCCTTGTTTTTGTCCTGCTCTTTTGACATAGAGGAATACCCGTAGGGTGTTGCCTTATTTTTATCCTGTCCTTTGGATATAGAGGGATACCCGTAGGGTGTTTCCTTGTTCTTGTCCTGTCCTTTGGGCATAGAGGGATCTTCGTAGGGTGTTTCCTTGTTTTTGTCCTGCTCTTTGGACATAGTGGAAAGTCTAGAAGGTGTTTCTTCTGGATGTTTTTTTGTTTTCTGTTCTCCAACCTTTTGGTTTACTTCCCGCATAATGCGGTACTGATTCATATAGTAAAACTCAACTTCCAGCCTTTTATTTTCAAATACTGTAATTGTTTTCACCATGCTGCAAAGCGTATGGCGGTCTATCTCTTTCAGCTCTGAACTCTCCTGCATTGCCTTTAACCGCGCTGCCGATATAACGCCGTTCTTAAACAGTTCCTTAATCATGCCCTCCTGCTTTTTTTGCGCCTCTTCAAATTCCAAAGCCTTCCGTTTGAAATCCCCATGCAGTCTTTCAAATTCTTCTTTCGTAATAATTCCCTGTTGCAAATCCTCATACAGACCGGAGCAAAGGGAATAATATTTATCCTGTTCTCCTTTCAACCTTGCAATCTCTAGGCGTTTGCGAAACGCCAAAACCCACATAAATACGGGATTCTTTTTGTTACAA
>BLMD01000079.1 GCA_011959925.1 Lachnospiraceae bacterium | reverse complement strand
CTTACCCTTGTCATTCATAATAATTAAATATGACTTCTGAATTGATACAAGAGCAACGCAGTGCAAACCGTTAAACTCTCGGTCTTTCAAAAAAATCCGCACCCATTTTCCAACATAAGATTCATAAGACGATATTTCCCTTTGTACGCTACAATCTTCTGCTGTTGCAGTTTTATCTCGCATAAGATAGTCTAAATCAACATCTAATATTTCGCAAAGTATCAATAACTTTTCCGTTTCGGGGTATCCTAAACCTGTTTCCCATTTTGAAACGGACTGTCTTGTTACATTGCACTTTTCAGCCAACTCTTCCTGCGACAATCCCTTTGATTTTCGCAAACTCTGTAATTTATCAGCAAACACCATTTGTATGCCCTCCTATTTTTTGATGGTTTTATTTTAACCTATACTCTTTATTATACCACCAATTTTGTCGTGCTTTTTCGCAACTTGAAGTTGCGATACCACTTTTACTCTATGTAATGCTTTTCTATACAGAAAATATTTAATCTCTTACGGGGTTAATTCTTCGTATCTTACTATGGAGAGGTCTATTTATGTACGTCAATTCAATCTTTCAAAAAAGAAATGCCATATATTTTGAGTGAATGAAAGAATGAGAGGGATTCCGTAGCAGTCGGCATTCGTGGTAAAATCAAAACTTTTGGATTTTACCACAATGCTTGTCTTTTGGTCTTTTGTTTCTTTTGTTCGGAATAGTGTGGTGCTGGCGGTCTATCTCTTGTTTTCGGTTACTTGCTTCTTTACCGTATATGAGCATTCGCGCCGGGGTTGTCGTTGCCGTAGCCCTCCATGAGATTGATAACGCCCCAAATGCCAAGTCCGGCTCCAAGTGCTACAACAAGTGTCTGCAAAACGCCTACTTCTGAATTAAAAAATGCCATGTAAAATCCTTTTTGCCGCGTCTGCGGCTGTCCGGCAAGCGGACAAAAGGCGGTCATCGTATGGTCGCCGCCGCATAAAAAACCTCCCCGTATGAAAGGCGGTATTCAGTTGTAAGGGGTTGGGCGGTACATCCCCCCGGTAAGGGCGCGTATCTCATGCCCGGTTTTTTTCTCTTAATTGCAATCCCTCCTTTCGTCCTGTTGCGGTGAAAATCAATGTTGACTTACCTAAAAATAGGCAGAAAAAAAAGCAGAAAATCTTTTTTGACTTCCTGCTTTGAGTAGTGAGTATTGAAATTACATTTGTTGTATAATGAATTTATACTTTCATATCTACCGATTTTCGCTGATTTTCAACGGATTCTCTCGTAATTCCGTCTAATGCTCCTGCCGGAATAGGTTTGCCCGGTTTCCACTTCGGATCGACAGCTTTTACCGCATTTACAAAGGCTTGCGTATATGCCTGTTCATACTGCCTTAATGTGTTCCCAGCAGCCAGCCTATCGTTTTTATCCATTTTTCGGTATAAATTCAAATATACATCTGAACGTTTCGTTGTATCTCCATTTCCTACGCCGTTTTCCCTAAGAAATTCCTGCTTTGTCAGTTCAAACATTTCGTCCCTGCTACTCTCTGGTATAGAAATAATTTTTTCCTTTTCAGCCCGATTTTTTTCTGTGACGACTAAACCAGCCATTCCCGTAACAGGGCTAATATAGTCACCATCACTGTCATAACGGCTCATTCTATTTTTAATTGCTTGAATATTTGTATATCCAATACCTTTACACGCTGCGGACATACTTTGTATTACAGCTTTATACTGTTTACTGCTTGTGTCAATTCCTGCTGCTTTTAACTGCGCCTGTACGGAACTGTTGCTTAGTTGTGATAACTTAAAACTGCCTGTTGCATTTGTTTTTGATGTTCCGAACATAGTCTGAAATAAAAAACCATAATCTATAATTTTAGACATATTTTTAACCCTCCTACCTCAAAATTTGAAAACCGTTTCTTTTATCCTTTCTGCGCCCGCTGCGCGTCTTCCATGGAAATCACCGCACTGTCCCTGCGTTCCTCCCGTTTTGCCGCTGTCTGGATCACATGAAACAAATCCCTGAGCGATCCTCCCATATACTGGATCAGCCTCTTCAGCACGTCGGTTTCAAACAGCGATACGTCCGCACGTTTTTATACGATTTCACGTATCACCGCAATTCCCTCCGAAAACGCTTCCCCCTCTATGGTTTCGATTTTAATCATCGGAAGCGTTTTCGTCACAAAGTAACTTTCCATCGCCGAAAACCGAATATCATATGACAATGCAATCGGAAATGTATAAATAACCGGAAACGGCATTCCCGATAACATTGCCGCATAGTGGTAAAATACCTTCCATTCAAACTCTGGATCCAATTTATCCAAATCCTCAAAAATAATAATTGGCCGTTTACCATCCGCTTTCTGTTCGATCGATTCTGCCACACGGCGCAGCATCCCGACCCATTCACTGGTACGGGTGCTTATTTTTCTCCGGTATTCTTTTCTTGTTTCCTCATTGAACTTTAATTCTGTTTTAATTTTGTCAAACACGTCCAAAATTCCTGCCAGAATCCCTTTCGTGCCCACAGACATCCACCCTCCACAGAAAGTGCGTCCAATTCCTGTATCATTACCGTTTCCGTGCCTTCCGTCCAGAAATTTCGGATCTAACCTAAAATATTGCGGTCGATCTCACATTCCAGTTCTTTCGCTATCTGAAGCAGCGCTTCTCCCATGAGGATAAACAGATCGGAATATACGATCCTCAATAAATCCAGATCCATGCTGCAGTGAGCCGTCTTCACATGGTATCCGCAGGCAGCCAGCCGCCCCGCCATTTTATTTAACTCCGTGCTTTTGCCGCATCCTCTGTGCCCCAGCAACAAACAGGCGCTGCTTTCTTATTCCATCCGGCAAAGATCAAAAATATCTTTGATTGGAGAATTGTATTTATTACTTGTACGGTATTCCATAATCCGTCAGTCATTACCCTCTGTAACGGTTTAGGCAGGCAAACACTTCCTGCTTTCTTGGCATGGCAAGGCCTGTGGGAAGATATCTGCCGCCGTAAATACCCTCCATCCCTTTTTGTCCGATCACACGGAACAATTCGTCTACGATCTCCTGTACGGTTTTCTTCCCATTTGAGAGGTTCTGCAGCACATATTTTAACAGGCAGCCCAGCATCACCACCTGCTCCGTATCCGCGATCTGCTCGACATAGCGCAGATCCACCGTCTTTTTATCGATGGAAAGGGCGTCCTTTCCCATTGCCTTGATCTTCATCCGGTCTCTGCCGCCCGGTTTTACGGCAAAGAGCATCCGTTTAAATTCCGGCTCTTTAGCAGGTGTAAGCGACCCTAAAGCCAGCGGAAAATACGCGGCTTCCGCTTTTGCCGCTTCGGTCACATCCATCGGCACGTACTGGTTCATCTGCAGCACGGTATCCGCTTTATGGAAATAAGAACCGCAGCTGCCCGCAACCAAAATCGTGGAAATACCGAATCTTTGGTACAATTCCTGCACACGGTCGATAAACGGCGTGATCGGCTCCGATTCTCTGTGCACCACACGCTGCATCAGCTCGTCGCGGATCATAAAATTCGTCGCCGACGTGTCCTCGTCGATCAGAAATACATTTGCGCCCGCTTCCATCGCCTCGATCATATTTGCCGCCTGCGACGTGCTTCCGCTGGCGTCCTCCGTGGAAAACCGCTTCGTGTCTTTTCCGTTGGGAAGTGTGCCGATAAACATGGAAATATCGGTCGCTTTGACGCTCCTGCCGTCCTCCGCCCGGATTTTTACCGCCGTATCGTCCGTGATCACATATTCCCTGCCGTCTCCTGCGATATGGTTATATATCCCGGCTTCCAGCGCTTTTAACAGCGTGGATTTGCCGTGGTAGCCTCCGCCCACGATCAGCGTAATTCCTTTTTTAATTCCCATTCCCCTAAGTTCTCCCGCATGGGGAAGCTGCATGGAAACTTCCATGGAAGCCGGAGACGTAAACGTAACCGCGTTTTGCATCGGCCGGTCCGATACGCCGGTCGCCCTAGGCAGCACGGAACCGTTTGCCGCAAACGCCGCAAGCCCCTGTTTTTTTAATTCCTCCCGAATAAACTGCTGGTCGTCCGAAAGCGCGATCACATCGGCGACGGCTTTTTTCTGATATGCCCGGTAATACAGGGAATCTTCGATGCATTCCGGCAGAAAATCAAATAAAATCTTTCCAAGCTCCCTGGCGTTGACGGTCCTGCCGTTCGCCGGAAAACCGACTTCTAAACGAAATACAATCGTCCCGTTCGTTCCGTTGATCTGGCACGCGCTGCGTTCCAAAATCTTTTGTCCCGGACGGCTCACCGAAATCATGCCGCTTTTCCCCGATCCTTTCGCCTGGAACGAAAATCGCTCTGCCCTCTGGTAAAACCGCCGGATCAGCATATCCTGCAGCGCCGCCTTTCTCCACGCATTTTGATAATACTCCTCCGGAAATTCCGCCTGTTTGGCGCCTACAATCACGCTGACCTTCGACGGTGCCGCAAACGGATCCCCCTGTACATGGTCGATCGATAACACATAGTTCCGGAACTGGTACGCCCCGGCGGTATCTTTATAAGCCGGATACCCCCGGCGGTCAATCCTTCCCAGCAATTCCTTCAAATCTTCTGCCTGTTTCATTCTTCTGTTCCGTCCTTTCGTCTCATTCTCTCCTCAATTCGGACAGCAGCTCTGCCTTCCTGCTGCCCACCAAAAGCTGCTTATGGTACAGCAGATACCGTCCGCAGGCATATTCCGCCAGAAACGCCGCTGCCTCTTTGCAGACGGTAAGCTCCGTCACAAATACGACCAGTTCTTCCCCGTCCGAAAACGCCTCTTCCATAAAATCAAACGCATATTCTAAGGCGCGCCCTGCCGCACCTTCGGCTTCCTCTAAGCGCATCCTCTGCCCCTCAAACACTTCCCTTGCCTTTGCAAACGCTTCCTCCGGCGCCTTAGAACCATCTGAGGGAATCCCCGCGTTCCATAACTTCTGCCACGTTCCCTGCCCTGCATCTACGCCCGCTGCCTGTTCTTCTTTTATCTTTTCATACGACTCTTTCGGATTTTCTCCCCGTTCCATGGCGTCACGCCAGGAGGTTAAGAAAGAAAAGAACCGGTCCGCCGCCTGCGTCTCTTCCCATGTCCGGGCAAAAAACTTCTTCAATCCGTCCAGCAGCAGATTTACGACACTGAGCCGCTCATCAAATCCGGCGGCGGTAATCCGTGCGAAGACCGCCGGTTTTACTTTTCCTGCCAAAATTTTGTCGATTCCGTAATCGTCCCGGTATTTCCGGTACAAATCCAGATATGCCGCCACATCCTCCGCCACGTCTTTCTGGTGCAGATATTCATATACGATTTCTTCGGAAACAGGCAGCCCGAACGCTTCATAGCTTTTGAGCAGGCAGTCAAAATCTTCCCATCCCCTCGCCGTCACATACTGCATGCCGTCCGGGTCCGCTTCGATCCGGTAAAAATTTTTCTCCCGCAGCTTCAGATAACTAAGCAGCGCGCCGTGCAGCTTCTGTTCCTTCGCATATTCCATCCAAACGTGATAATCGGCTTCCACCGAAATCAAACGCACGCGGTCTAATGTCACAACGTCAAATTCCCGGACCGACGTATTATACTCCGGCGGATTGCCCGCCGCAGCCACAATCCATCCTTTTGGCAGCGCCTGGTTTCCAAAGGTTTTACACTGTAAAAACTGCAGCATCGTGGGCGCGAGCGTCTCCGACACGCAGTTGATCTCGTCAAGAAACAAAATCCCTTCCGTTCTGCCGCTGTCTTCCATCTTCCGGTAGACGCTTGCAATAATCTCACTCATCGTATACTCCGTGACGGAATGCTGTGTTCCCTGGTATACCGCTTCCCGAATCATCGGAAGCCCGACCGCGCTTTGTCTGGTATGATGCGTAATCGTATAGGAAACCAGATCAATCCCGCACTCTGCAGCGATCTGTTCCATAATCTGTGTTTTCCCGATTCCCGGCGGTCCGATCATAAGAATCGGACGCTGACGGATCGCCGGAATCTTATAATTCCCGGACGCATCTTTCGCTAAGTACGCCCATACCGTATGCCTAATCTCTTCTTTTGCCTCTTTGATATTCATGCAGCCATTCCTCCGGTTCCAATCGAAGGCGCATCGCCCAGGGCGGAACCGCCTCCTCTTCATATTCTTCCAAAAATAAAAACGCCGTTTTGTAATCGGGCTTTTGTTTCGGGTAAGTCCCTTTGCCGTCCGTAAAATACAAAAGCCCGCCGGGCTTTTTCATCCTGCCCTCGCGCCGCAGCCGCTCCACATAAGAAAACGCCGGGCGAAAATCAGTTCCGCCGCCGCCCGCAAGCTGCATTTGACCCGCCAGGCGCATCAGGTCCGTTTCGCTTCCGATCACATCCTCCCGGCGGACTTCGTTATCGCACTGTAACAGCCGTATGGAGCAGGAGCGGAAAAAACTGTTTTTTCGGGAAAGCACGTCATACGTTTCCCGCAAAAACCCCGCCACCAGCTTCCCGTTGGTCGAATAGCTGGTATCGATGACGATCACAAACTCCCGGATTTTCTTTGTTTCCCGCGTCTCAAGCGGTTCGATCAGCGGCATGTTCCGATACAGCCGAAGCCCGTACGAATAATAACCCAAGTCAAACTCCTCCGGGTCCAGCTGCCGCTCTTCCCAAAAGACGGCGAATTTCCGCAGAAAATCTTTATAACTTCTTCTGTGCTTTGCCGCCTGAATCTGCGCGGCAAGCAGCGTCTCTCCTTCTTTGTCCTCTTCTTTTGTACGGTTCTTTTCCAGGCTCACCTGCCTTGCCGCTTTCTCCCAGTTGTTCTTTGCCTGAATCATAAAGGGAGTATTCGTTTCCGATTCCTTTGGCCAAAACCTGTGGTCATCCGTATAAAATTCGTTGGAAAGCGCAAGAAGGAACTCTTTGTCCTGCTCTTTTAGCCAGCGGTAAACGATGGCAGCCGATACGCCGTTACCCTCTTGTTTTAACGCTTCATACGTATGGATGCGCAGCCAGCTTAAAATCCGTTTTGTGCAGGCCTTGTCCATAGCGTCAATCACCATCTCCACCGCAATATCGCACGCCAGGTTCCAAAGCTTCCGTTCACGCGTTCCGATCAGCCACAGATGCCGGAAAATTCCGTGTAAAACCGTATGCAGATATGCCCGCGCCAAAAAACGGTCGTTGGTTTGAAAGACCCGCAGCAGCGGTTCCGACGCATAATACAGGCGGATGCCGTCGGTTGCAAATGTCAAAAGCCCGTCTTTTTTCTCATATGCCAGAACCGATAACGCAGGTTCCAGATAGCGCAGGTCCAAATACAGCGTATGACGGATATAGCCCAGAATCTTTTCTGACATTTCCGTTTCCCATTCTGCCTGTGTCTGTTTATGCGGCATATCTTCCGCTCCTTTCTGCGTGGTTTGTGGATCCGCCATTTTACGGACCAAACGAATAACGGTTCTTTTTTCCCCGATTTCCCAAAGCCGCCCGGGACAACAGCTCTGCCGCGCCCTCAGTCCAGCCGAGCGCAGACGCTTCCTGAATGCAGACAGTCAACGCCGGACCGTACAAAAGCCCCTGCTCACAAAAAAACCGCAGGGCGTCTAAATCTTTCTTTCGTATCATCCGGGAGGAAACCGTACTGATCCGGCTTATCATATACTCCCGGTACATCGCTTTGTTTTGCTCCGTCAGCGCATACGGATACCGCAGGCGGTTGAATGCCATCGCCGAAAGCGTCTGCTCCGATTCTTCCGCCTGCGCCGGCAAAAAGACGGCGTCATAGCCTGCAAAATCCACACAGCCGTCCCGCACGCACTGCCTTGCACGAAAGCCTTCTCCCGTAATGCTTCTTCCAAATAAATGCGCCGGGGCGATTTCATCATAGGTTTCCAGATATTCCGGATACAGCAGCGCCGCAAACACCTCGTCCCCGACCTGAAACCGCACCTTTATGTCCCAGGAAATATGGCTTAAGATCTGTTTGATGCCGCTCGCTTCTTCCGGACGGCACGAAAGCGTAAGCCTGTGAAACGAAAGCGTATTCATAAATGCATCGCTGCCGATATCGCGCAGATTTGCCCCTGCGCGTATCCGGTTTAGTTTTTTACAATTATAAAACGCACAGTTTCCGATGCTCTGCACGGTGTCCGGAAGCGATACCTCTTCGATCCGGCTGCCGCACAGCTCCGTCAGATACGGCACATCAGACGCATCGCAGGCAAACGTCTCGTTCCAATCCAACTGCTCCGGCAAACGGGATGTTTCGGCAAAACAATACGGAGCAATTTCGTATAACGGATGCCCGTCAATCTGCTGCGGAAGATCTGCCTTAGAAGACGCACCGTATGCCCGCAGCAGCCTTGCACCGCCGTCCTCTCTCTTCTGCCAGAGCAGCCGGAAAATTTTTGTCTGCTCCATAAGATATTCCTCCGAATCCCTAATTCTTTTCGTAAAAATTATTATAATGGATTTAGATGTTCTTGACAATAAGAAAAGGATTCACCTACTGTGATGCATCCTTTTCTTCAAAATCTTATGTTTTTTACAAGAAATAACTCCATCGACCGAAAGATTACACCAAAATCGATTGCCTATGAAAACGTTGTCTTTAAATGTTGTCTTTATTGATAACATAATTGTATTCTTTCTCTGGAATCTAAACATCAGCTTGGCTCCCAGAGTTTACCAGATCCGGACAAAACACTATATCCTTATCGCTAAACCAATAATATCCTCTATCAAGAAAACCTTCCCTTCCACTTCCTATTGATAACCAGAACCAACCGCACATTCTGCCTTACATATCCGCACTCCGTAAAAATTCTTCTTCTAAAAACCCAAAAAATAGTGTATACTACTCTGCAAAAGCCAAAACAGAAAGAAGACCTGATCTTATGGAACATTCCGAAAAAACATATTTATTTGAACAGATGCCGATTCCAAAAGCCGTTATGACGCTTGCCGTACCTACGATTCTAAGCTCTCTCGTCATGGTTTTGTACAATATCGCGGACACCTATTTTGTCGGCATGTTAAACGATCCCATCCAAAACGCAGCCGTTACGCTGGCGGCTCCTGTCCTGCTGGCATTCAACGCCGTCAACAACCTCTTCGGCGTCGGAACCTCCAGCATGATGAGCCGCGCTCTCGGCAAAAAAGACTACGATACGGTAGCAAAAAGCTCTGCTTTCGGGTTCTACTGCTGCATCTTCTGTGGACTTTTATTTTCTCTTTTCTATACCGTATTCAGCCGACCGCTGCTCATCCTGCTCGGTGCAAATGCCGCGACATCCGCCGCCACTGCAGAGTATTTAATGTGGACGGTGACGTTTGGCGCGCCGCCTGCGATTTTAAACGTCGTCCTCGCCTATATGGTACGATCCGAAGGCGCGTCGCTGCACGCCAGCATCGGCACCATGAGCGGATGCCTGCTCAATATCCTGCTGGATCCGTTTTTTATCCTTCCGCAGGGGCTTCATCTTGGTGCCGCGGGAGCCGGGCTTGCCACGTTTCTCTCCAACTGCGCGGCATGCATGTATTTTTTTGTATTCCTGTTTCTCAAACGAAAAAACACGTTTGTCTGCATCAGTCCGAAACACTTCGGATTCCGGCGTGCGATTGTCGCCGGCATCTGCGGCGTCGGCATTCCGGCGTCCATACAAAACCTGTTAAACGTGACCGGAATGACGCTTCTAAACAACCTTACGTCTTCCTACGGTTCCGATGCCGTCGCCGCGATGGGAATCGCGCAGAAAATCAATATGATCCCTTTGCAGATCGCGCTGGGCTTTTCCCAGGCGATCATGCCGTTAATCAGTTATAATTACGCCAGCGGCAGCCGGACGCGCATGAAGGAAACCGTTTTGTTTTCCGTGAAAGTCTCTATGGCATTTCTGGCGGCGATCACGTTTGGATATTACGCGGGAGCCGGACCGCTCGTATCGCTGTTTATGAAAAACGACGCCATCATTTCCGACGGCGCCGCATTTCTGCACGGGCTTTGTGTATCGCTCCCGTTTCTCTGTATGGATTTTATTGCCGTCGGCGTTTTTCAGGCATGCGGCATGGGCAAAAAAGCGTTTTTCTTTGCCCTGCTGCGAAAAATCATTCTGGAAATCCCGGCGTTAATCGTGTTAAACCGCATCGTGCCGCTGTACGGTCTTGCCTATGCGCAGCTTCTGACCGAAGTCGTGCTTGCCGCCGCCGCGGTTTTCGCCCTGCAAAAGATCTTCCGGCAATCGGAAGAGCTTTAAGCTTTCTATGCCCCGCAGCGACCCAAAAGCTCTTCCCACCTTTTGTCCACTTCCGTCTGGAATGCTTCGATCAAATGCCCGTTTTCCGGCAAAAACAAATGTTTAAACCTGCCCTGCAACTTTAAGAACTCTTCTAACGGAAGCTTTTTCTTCGGCTGATACGAAAGGCTCCACTTACCTTCCACCACTTCAAACAGCGGCCAGTAACAGGTCTCTACCGCCATCTTACATATTTTGATGATATCCGGCGCCTCGTACCGCCAGCCTCTCGGGCAGGGTGCCATAATATTCAGATAAGCCGGTCCCGGCGTATAAATGGCCCGTTCAGATTTCCGGTATAAATCCATCATGTTTCCGACAAACGTCGTCTGCGCCACATACGGAATATTATGCGCCGCCATAATCGCCGCCATGTCTTTTCTCGCCTGGGGTTTGCCGTTTGACCGGCTTCCGACCGGAGTCGTCGTCGTGTCCGCATACTGCGGCGTTGCAGAGGACCGCTGAATCCCGGTGTTCATATAAGCTCCGTTGTCGTAGCAGACATACACCATGTCGTGTCCCCGCTCCATAGCGCCGGAAAGCGACTGAAATCCGATATCATACGTTCCGCCGTCGCCGCCGAATGTAATAAACTTGTAATTTTCCTTGATTTTCCCCTTTTTCTGTAACGCACGGTAAGCCGTTTCCACACCGGATAACGTCGCGCCCGCATTTTCAAACGCATTGTGGATGTAACTGTCCTCGTACGCCGTATACGGATAAGTAAACGAAGATACTTCCAGGCATCCGGTTGCGTTCCCGATGACTGCATGATCCCCCGGATGCAGCGCCTTTAATACGTTTCGGACCGCGATGGTTCCGCCGCAGCCTGCGCATAACCTGTGTCCCGGCGCCAGACGTTCCGGACGCTGCTGATATTCCTTAAAACTGTCACTCATCCTCTGACACCTCCCGTTCTCTTAAACCGATATATCGGTACTCTTGTGTCTCCCGGTGTTTCCCTGCTGCAAGAAGAGAAAGCTCCCCGAAGAGTTTTTTTGCATCGGAAACGGTAAAATCCCTTCCGTTTAAACCATAGATCAGTTTCATCAGTTCCATCCTGCTCTTCACCTGAAACAGCGCTGCGGACAATTCCGCAGCCAAAGGACCTCCAGATGCGCTGAAACTCTCCGCCCGGTCTAAAACGGCCGCCGCCCTGCAATGTTTCAATGCCTCGGCAAACTCTGCCCCCGGAAACGGACGGAATACGCGTACTTTCAAAAGCCCCGCCCGGATTCCCTCTGCCCGAAGCTGATCGACCGCATCTTTGATCGTTCCGCAGACGGAACCGATCGCCACAATGGCATAGTCGGCATCTGCAAGACGATACCCCTCGTAAAACCCGTATGTCCTGCCGGAAATTTTTTCATATTCCGCGGCAACGTCCAAAATCACTTTCTTTGCCTCGATCATCCCCTGCGCCTGCGCCCGTTTTGCTTCCATTCCGTAAGCGGATACGGCGTAGGGTCCGACTGCCATCGCCTCGTCTTCTTTTAACAGATAGTGTTCGGGCGTATAGTCCCCTACAAATTTCTTCACCTTCTCGTCTTCCAACAGCTCGATATTTTCTACTCCATGGCTGATAATAAACCCGTCCTGACAGATCATAATCGGAAGCATCACGTCTTTATGCTCTGCAATCCGGTATGCCTGGACGAAATTATCATAAGCCTCCTGGTTATTTTCCGAATATATCTGGATCCAGCCGGAATCCCGTGCCCCCATGCTGTCGGAGTGCTCGCAGTTGATATTCAGCGGACCGGACAACGCCCGGTTCACAAGCGCAAGCGCGATCGGCAGCCGGTTGGACGCCGCCACATAGAGCATTTCCCACATCAGGGCCAATCCTGCGGAAGAAGTTGCCGTCATCGTCCTTGCCCCCGCCGCCTGCGCGCCGATTGCCGCGCTCATCGCACTGTGCTCGCTTTCTACTGGAATAAATTCCGTATCCATCTCTCCGTTTGCTATGTAAGAAGCTACAAACTGCGGCAGCTCCGTTGACGGTGTAATCGGAAACGCCGGCATTACATCCGGATTGATCTGCTTCATTGCATATGCCACGGCTTCATTGCCGGACATTCTCTCTTTGATCGCCATGCTTATCGTTCCTCCTTCGCAAAATCGCCGTCCCGGCGCTTTGGTTTGCTGCCCGGCAGCATAGAGATTGCTCCGAACGGACAGGCGGATGCACAGATTCCGCAACCCTTACAGTGATCGTAATCAAACTCCAGCCGTTTTTCATCCTTGACCGGAATCGAACTGTCCGGACAGTAAGGCACGCAGAGCAGGCATTGTTTACACCGGTCCCAGTCTGTCACCGGCGTGCTCGTTCTCCATTCTCCCGTTAAAAATTCTTTTGATGTGGCAGGCTCATAAATCTGCAATCCCTGCGTGATCTCCTGCCACGTTGTCGTCTCATTGATCGTAAGCGCCATCTTTCCACCTCCCGTTTTCCCTATGCGGATTTTCCGTACACACGCCCCGCCGGCGTATGCCTAGAACCTTCCGATAACAGTTTCACTTCGTCAAACGCCAGGCGCAGCGCCTTTAAATTGCCCTCCAGCACTTCCGGCTTTTTTGCGAATTTATGTTTCAGAGACGCTTCCATTTCTGTAAGAAAAACTTCTTTCTCCATCACATTGGAAATCTTTACGATTGCCGCAAGCATCGGCGTATTGGGAAAATATTTTCCCAGTGTTTCCATACAGACTTTTCTGGCGTCAATCGCATATACGTCTCCCTCATATCCGCTTAAGAGAGGCAGGATCTCTTCTTTTTCTTTCTCCGTATTGATCAAAATCGCGCCTTCTTTTTTCAACCCTTTTGCAACATCCACGTCATGAAGCAGCGTGTCGTCCACAACCGCGACAAAATCCGGCTCGTAAATATTGGAATGCACGCGGATTGCCGTATCGCTGATTCTGTCGTATGCAGTAATCGGCGCGCCCATCCGCTCCGGGCCGTACTCTGGAAATCCCTGTACATATTTTCCGATGCTAAACGCCACGTCTGCAAGCAAAAGAGCCGCTGTTTTCGCTCCCTGCCCGCCTCTGCCGTGCCATCTGATTTCTGTTAATCCTTTCATTCCTGATCACTCCTCGTATTCTCTCCCGCTTGTTTCCGACAAACGGCAGGATCGTTCTGTTTTACCGACCATGAGTATACGAAATTCCGACAAAGGTGTAAATAAAATCTGAAAAAAAAGTGAAAAAACTTGTGCCGAAATGTGCGGTATGCTAAAATTTCCATATGTTTTTTTGATCATACAAAAGATAATCATCATTTTTTCTGATAGAACAGGAGAATCCTATGAACCTGAAACACCTGCAGACGTTCGTTACCTTAAGTGAAGTCAAAAGTTTTACGAAAGCAGCCGTCATATCAGGCTGTGCCCAGTCCGGCGTGACCACCCACATCAAACGCTTAGAAGAAACCCTCGGCGTACAGCTGTTTGAGCGCATCGGCAAACAGGTCTTTTTAACTTCTGCCGGAGAAACGCTGCTCCCTTATGCCAAAAAAATACTCGCCTTATCCACAGAAATGGAAACTCTCTTTGCCCATTCGGACAAGCTGACCATCGGCGTAACGGAATCCGTCGCCAATTTTCTGTTTGGAGATCTGTTAAAAGAATTTTCCGCCCTCTGCCCGGACACGGAAATTTTTCTGAAACTTGCAGACGGCAGAGATTACTGTCAAATGCTCTGCAGCGGAGAAATCGACCTTGCCATTGTCCTGGACCTTCCGGTCAAACACAAAACCGTGCGAATCATGCATAAGCGGAAAGAAAACATCCTTCTGGCAGCCGCGTCCACACATGCGCTTGCCGGAAAAACCCGTGTAACGCCCGCAGAAATCCAATCGTTTGGCATGCTGCTTCCCCTGCCGGACTGCGCCTACCGGAACTTATTGGAACAGGATTTTCTCGCGGAAGGAACCCGGATCACACCTGCTTTAGAAACCTCTTCTTCCGCCTTAATTAAAGAAAGCTCCCTCTGCGGCGTTGGTCTTGGGCTGCTGCCCGAATTTGCCGTGCAAAAGGAGCTGATCTATCATATGTTAGAAAAAGTAAACTATAAAATCGATTATCCTGTTTATACGCAGGTACTGATCCATCCGGATAAGTGGCGTTCCCCCAGCCTAAGCCGTTTTCTTGAAATTGCCGAACGACACCTTACCTAAGAGACATCATATGCTAACACTGCTTCCGCAGTCCTTTCGGATAGTGGTTTTTCAGGATTCCTCCCGAAAGCTTGCCCCATCCGATGCTAAAGCCGTCTGTCGTGACCAGATACCACCCCTTTTCTCCCGAAAAGGGAATGGACTCTCCTCTCAGATAGGCGGATATTTCCGAACCGCCGGAGGGAAGGTCTATGTATTTGCGCACCTGATGTTTCTTTAAAGATAAAGCCAGTGCATGGGATGGTTCCATACGGTTTTTCTTAAGCGTCCCAAGATGAAGCCCCGGGCGGAGAATCTTTAAACCGCGTAAAAGCGGCGTCTCTTCCGGCGCAAGGTACAGCTGGTCTCCAAATAAAAGATACGTTCCCTGTTTCATTTCTCCAAGATTTTCTCTGTGAAAACAAAGCCAGTCCTTTACGCTTTTTTCCGGCAGCCCGCGCTCCGTCCGTTCGTTGGCCTCAGCCTGTGCGCCGTATTCTTCTTTTTTCTTCAAAACTGCCAGAAAATGCCCTTCTCCGTTCAGCCTGTGCGGAAACAGGCGAACGGTGTTTGCAATCCCTTCAGCCGCATCCAAAATCCAGTCCTGCCTGCCGCCCGTCATTCCCTCGGCTTTCTTTACGGATACCGCTTCAAATTCCGGATGGTCTCTTAAAAAACGGCTGACCGTACCTTCGTTTTCTTCCGGGGCAAACGTACAGGTAGAATATACGATCCTGCCCCCGAACGCCAGCATCCGAGCCGCACACGCTAAAATCCCGTCCTGCCGTTTCGCGCATAACGCTACGTTTTCCAGGCTCCATTCTCTACAGGCATCCTCGTTTTTCCGGAACATTCCCTCACCGGAGCAGGGAGCGTCCACCAGGATCTTATCAAAATATTCGGGAAATGCTTCCGCCAGCCTCTGCGGCGATTCATTGGCAACGACCGCATTGCAGATTCCCATGCGCTCCACATTTTCCGACAGTATTTTTGCCCTGGCGGGATGAATCTCATTGCAGATTAAGATTCCCTCCCCCTGCATATCCGCCGCAATCTGCGTGCTTTTTCCGCCGGGCGCTCCGCAGAGGTCCAGCACCTTCTCTCCCGGCTTCGCCTGCAGGTATTCTGCCGGAGCCATTGCGCTCGGTTCCTGGATATAATAAAGGCCCGCCGCATGATAGGGGTGTTTTCCCGGAACATCTCCGGGAGCATAATAAAAACCGTTGTCTGCCCATGGCACAGGACGCAGCAGAAACAGCTCTTTTTTCAGAAGATCCGCAGGATCTACTTTGAGCGTATTGATTCTAAGCGCCTGATACGGTTCCTGCCGCAGGCTTTCTTCAAATGCCGGATATTCTTCGTCCAGCATTTGCTGCATCCTCTGTTTAAAAAGATTTGGAATCATCATCATTTCACAATTTTAATTTTGACTTTCGCTTTTTTATTTGTTCCGTCCAGCGCCGTCGCCGTAATCGTTACTTTCTTGCCGGCTCCGGCTTTTAACGCCTTCACTTTTCCCTTTGCGTCTACCGCAGCATACGACGGATTGGAAGACGTCCACCGAAGTTTTTTATTGAACTTCTTTCCGTTTCCCGTTCCCGTCACTTTCGTCTTTAACTTAATGTTTTTTCCGGCTTTTAATTGCTTGGGAGGTTTTACAATCTGTATCTTTTTGACGCCGTTTTTCATCAGTTTTAACGTAACGGAGCCCGATTTGCCGCTTTGATCCAATGCGCTTGCCGTGATCGTTACTTTCTTGCCTGCTCCGGCTTTCTTCGTCGTAACAACGCCGCCGGCGCTTACCACCGCATACTTCGGATTGCTCGATTCCCACTTGAGGTTCGGATTTTTGGCATTCGCCGGCAGTACCGCCGCCTCGATCGTTACTTTTTTTCCGGCTGCAATCTGAGTGGAAGGAACGGATAAAGCAATGCTGTTTACTTTTATTTCTTCTTTCAAACCGCCGCCCGTAAACTCCGTCTTACCTGCCGCATCGATGAATTTCCTGCCGCAGAGAGAACACGTATAAACGATACCGTCTTTATCTTCCGTTTTGATCATGCTGTGTCCAAGCGCCGGGATTTGTTCTTCACCGCTCTTTGCACCGCAATTGCTGCAGTGAATCGATTGTTTTCCCGCCGTCGTGCAGGTCGCCGCCTGATCCATGGTGTACGATTCTTCCCAATGATGCCCTGTCTTTGAAATCGCGCGCGTCTCCGCATTTTCACAGACGCTGCAGACTCTTTGTTCTGTTCCGTCTTCCGTACAAGTCGCCGCTGCTGCAACGGTCCAATCTCCGTACCTGTGGGAAGCCGATATGGGAGTACGGGTATCTTCTTTACTCAATCCGCACACGCTGCAATGGATTGACTTCATGCCGTCTATCGTACAGGTCGCTTCCCGGTCAACCGTGTACTGCGTCTCCCAGTCATGCACGGCGCAGAGAGCCGTAAACGTAACTTCGCCTTTTGAAAATCCCGTTTCCGCCTGACTGCTCCAGGACGCTTCCTGCTCTTTCGGGTAATATAAAGTCAGCGTATCGCCGGAAAAGACGCTGTCCTCTCCTTCCTGATGAAAGGTCGGACATGCCCCCAGGAAAGAAACCTCTTTTAAAGAAGTACAATCCTTAAACGCCTCAAAACCGATTTCCCTTACATGTTCCGGAAGCGTCACACTGACCAGATGGCTGCATCCGTAAAACGCATAAGTCTCGACCACCTGCACCGTATCCGCAAGCGTGACCGCTCCGCTCTTTGCTTTCAGGCATGCGAGCGCTTTTGTCTTTTCTTTATTCAGTAAAACGCCGTCCTCAAATACAAACGACGGATGAGACGCATCCAGTGTAATAGACGAAAGACTGTCGCATTCCATAAATGCTCCTGCTCCGATTTCGGTTACATGCGAAGGAATGTTGATTTCTTTCAAATTCCGGCAGAATGCAAACGCTAATCCGTCGATGACTTCTAAGCTTTCCGGCAGTCGGATCCGTTCAATCCTGCTACCCGCAAACGCCGTCGTCCCGATCTTTTTCAATCCATTTGGCAGAGAAATTTCGGATACCTGGTCAAAAAAAGCAAATGCCCAATTGGAAACGCTTGTGATTCCCTCCTGTACCACGACTCTGTGAATGTCTTCTGCATGATCGCTCCAGGGAATATATGTCGTATCGTCGATCTGCGACGGTTCCGGCATGTCGCCGCTTCCTTTGATATTTAAAAAGCCGGCTTCATCCAGCGTCCATTCGATACCCGAATCAAATCTGCCGTAATCTTTATAATCAAATCGAAATCCGGAATCGGAAATCCGAAGAATATCCCCGTACATCTCCTGCGTATCTTCGTAATAGCGGTATACAATAGAAGTCTGGCCCGGAATCGAAACCGTATATTCATACGCCTGCCCCGCGCCGGAAGAAACCGCCCTCTCCTGCGCCCCTGCCAGAAACAAGTGGTCCGGCGCTCCAACCGAACCCTCGTCACAGTTGGTCACATCGACAATGTAATGTTTCCCGTCACCCATTGTCACAATATTCCACATATGTCCTCCGGCTCCTGTCCCGCCTCCCATCGTTCCGGTCACCGTATAACAGGCAATTTGAGGATCAAAAAAATCGGACATATCGCACAGGTACTGAAATGCCTTTGCATACCCTTCGCATACCACATCCGTAGCGGGATCCTGATCAAACACCCAAATCAGCTGCCACGGATTTCCGTACGGCGTATCCTCATTGTCCGCAGCACCGTGGTTATAATTTACAAGATCACAGATTTCTTTTCTGTAATTGACCAGTTTATCATAATCGCTGTAGCCCTCGTATTTATCCACGATTGCTTTCGCATTGTCCGCCGCCGTCTGCACGGATTGCAGCAAAGAAGTCCGGATCGTATAGACCGTTTCCCCTCTGTATTCCTCCGCGACCGGAAATGAATACGTGACCTCAATTCCTTCCGTATTAAAAATCCAGCTTTGCCCGCCGTCCTCGGACGAGATTC
The DNA here is from genome assembly GCA_011959925.1 of Lachnospiraceae bacterium. Taxonomy (GTDB): domain Bacteria; phylum Bacillota; class Clostridia; order Lachnospirales; family Lachnospiraceae; genus Roseburia_B. The sequence goes on along the minus strand of BLMD01000079.1, from coordinate 10,922 downwards.
CAAACCCTTTGCTGTAACTGCTTCTGGTTGCACTCGTTTTATCGTACCAATAAAATTCAAACGGACAGTCGACCCGCAGATAATTTAAAACCTCTGACATATCCGGCGAAATCATATCCCACATTTTTTGCACCGCATCCGGATTTGACTGAATCGTATGATTCTCATCCAGACTTGCAAGATAATCCACGCCCAGATCCGAAGCTGTCCATTTTGTTTTCGTAATTCCAAGATCCGGTAACGACATGGTAATCTGTGTGTGTTCCCGTTCGCCTTTTGCAATCTTTTCTATCTCCTGCTTTAAGATCCGGTATGCTTGTAAATCAAGCCCCGTCAGCTTATCGTCCGCAAAATTTCCGTAAGCCGAAATCCCGCTGTTTCCAAAGAACTGTTCCCTGACATAGCCTTCCAGCAGTTCGTCCGAATCCGACAGATCCGCAGAAATATCCGCCGTTTCCACTGCGTCTTTGGCATTTACCTCATACGCCAATTCTTTCTGGTTCGCTTCCTTTGCCGGCAGTCTTTCCGGAACTGCAAGCGTAACTACCGTAACTGCGGACAAAACCAAAGACAACCATCGTTTTATTTTCATATGATCCCTCCCGAAACTGTTGCATCGCCTAAGACGCCTCGATACCTTACCGAACGCCTCGTATCGTTTGTGTACTAATTATTCATTATATCTGTCCCCTATTCATAAGTCAATGACGGGGATGCAGAAAATGACCTTTCTGCCTGCTTAAAAAAACGCTTCCTATAACAATTTACCACGGCAGGGTATGTTCTGCCGTGGTAAACTGGAAGGTTATTTCTTTATGAATTTTGCGGTTTTCGGCGCCTTTGCTTTCTGGAACATTTTTTTATAATCTTTCTGCTTTGCTTTGGGCACGGTAATCTTCACTTTTTTATCGATATTGGCAAACGCTTTCTTGCCGATGCTCTGAATCGTTTTGGACGATACCGTTATTTTCTTCAGTTTCTTACAGCCGTAAAATGCCTGCCCGCCGATTTTCTTTACATTCGCTCCGATCGTCAGCTGCGTAGCTTTTGTATGGCTGCGGAATACCTTTGCCTTGATCTCCGTAACCTGGTAATCTATATTGTCGATCTTAACGGTTGCCGGAATCACAATCTTTTTCGATTTCTTTTGCAGTGACTTCTGCACGATTACCGTTTTTTTGGTTTCACTGGACGCCGTAATCTTATATTCCAGCGTCGATGTCTTATAGACTTTTCCGACCGGAGGAAGTTTTACCGGAGGTTTTGTAATCTTGAATGTAATCGTTCCGGTTACGCCGCTTCCGTCTTGGGCTGCTGCCGTAATTACTGCCGTCCCTTCCGCTTTTGCGCTGACAACGCCGGCTGCGTTTACCGACGCCACGGACGGATTTTGAGAATTCCACTTCAATGCAGCATCCGCGTGATCCGGCTGTACCACCGCTTTGATCTGTATCGTTTCCCCCACCGTCAGACTTGTTTTTGCTGCGGTTAACGTAATACGTTCTACCATTTCCGGTGTGCCATCTGTTTTCTTCAGGTTTAAAATCGCCTGCTCCAGCCGGAATTTTACGCTCAAAATCTCCTCTTTCGTAGCATTCGGATTCGTCTGGACTGCCGCGGCTGCTTTTAAGGCTTCCTCATATGCGTTCCAGCTTTCCGACGTATAATCCCCTTTATGTTTCTCTTCCAGATCCGCTACAAATTGATCTAATTCCTTCTTAGCTTCTTCCGCGTCCTTTTTATCAATGGCATCTCCAATCAGCTCAAGAACCGCATCGTACATTTCTCCAAGCGCTGATGCCGCATTGTTAAGCTGGGACTGCGACAGATGATACGTTTCATACACTTGCCTTGCCGCCTCATATGCCTGCATCAGTTCACTCCGCTTATCGACGATCTCATACGCATCCTGCTTATCCAAAAGCTCTTTCGCATCCGCCATCGCCGCCAGAATTGCAGAACGGTCAAGATAAACGACACCTGTTTCATAAAATGTTTCCAACGCATCGTTTACTTTCTCAAGCCATGCATCTATCGTCTGAGAAGTAATTCCCGCTGCTGCTTCCGCTTCTGTCAAAACCGCTTCTGCCACTTCTTTCGCCGATAATTTATATTGACCCTTGTTCTCTCCGTAGTCGGCTCCGTTTAAAACCGTTCGGATCTGTCCGACTCTGTTTGCAAGGATCCCCGCATAATCGGTGGTATAAAGTGTGATTCCGGAAAGTGTCACGCCTTCCGTCCATGTCAGCCGGATCTGCTTCGTAAATACAATTCCGTCCGCAACCGCAAAACTTTCGCCCGCTGCATTCTCATTCTCGCTCAAATCTGCAAATACGTTCCAGCTCTGTTTTTCTTCATCGTAATATTCCGCTTTGTATTTTAACGCTTTTGTTTCCTGTTCACCGCGAACAATACGAACCATATTGACGTCTTCCGCCTTACTTAAAGTCAAGGTCACGGAAGTACCTGCGGCGGCGGTATATTCCGCGCTTCCGTCCAACAACCCTGCTGATGCTGCCGGAGATGCTGTAACGCTGCCGCTGTCTGTCTTTCCTACGCCGAACGCTTCGAATTCATACAGCCTTTTTTCCGCGGCGGAAGCCGGTCCCTGTCCGTTATTGCCCATATGAATCAATGTAATTTTCTTAACTTCTTTTCCTACCGGAACGCGCACGGTCCGATTTCCAAGAAGCGACGTAGACTGACTTGCATCGCAAATCGTGCTTTCGCCTCCCGACGCATCCTGCGCCAGAACTTTATACCTTAACCCAAGCTCTCCCTTTTCAAATGTGAAATTTACATGGGATAGATAATAAGTGCCATGCAGGTCAAAAACAATATTTTGGTTTTCCGTCACCCGGTCAAACGTCTCTTTATTTCCGTCTATAACTTTATCGGTCGCTCCGCCGCCGCTTACCGTTATGCCGGATACCTGTTTTCCGGTAAAGTCAACGACCGGCTCATCCGGCGAACTCAAAGGCGTTCCCATCACTTTAATCTCTGCAAGCGCCGGCCAGGAACCCGGAAACTGTCCGCTTCCCGTATTGCCTGTTATGCAGATTTTCACCTGTGAAATCTTCTTCTTCACATCCATCCGGTATGAATTTTCCGTAACATCCTGCGTCTCGCATTCTGCAGGAGAAACTTTGATTTCCTGTCCCGTTTCATCCGTCACAGCCGCATAAAACGTAAACGGGCGTCCCGCAGACTCAAAGTAAACTTCCAGCGTATCCGTATACGTACTCTCCGGCAATTCCATCGTTACCGTAACCGGGAAATTACTTCCTCCGTTCTGCCAGTTCTGCGCGCTCCAGACGCTTGACGTATTTCCGTCCGTAAGTTTTGCCAACTCTCCCTGTGCATCGCTTCCGTCACCGACCGATGCCCTTACCGTCATACTCTGCGCCAGATTTTCGTATGCCTCGCCTTCTCCCTCTTTTCCGTTTACTGTAATCTCCGTAATCTCAAGCGGATAACTCTGCGCATCTGAGGTGGTCATTGTCACCCGGACCTTACTTGCCGTACATCCTGCCGGAACCTCGATCTCCGTATTACTGGTCATCTCAAATTTCGTTTGTTCTTTTAACAGAACCCATGCCGCCGTACTTGGATTGTAATACTCCGCTTTCCATTTATACGGAATTGTACCTGCCCGCTGCGGACCCGATAGAATCATCTTACTCAGATGATACGTTTGTTCCAGATCGATCTCTAACGTATGAGGACCCGCTCCCTCCGCGATCCATGCGGTTCCCGTATCGCCATCCGTTATATTGGACAGGCTGCCCGTCTTTGTCGTAGAAACAGTCGTTACGGTCTTGTCTTTTGCAATATTTTCAATTTCCTGCGCGGTTCCGCCCGTGTTTTTTTCCAGATTCGTATAGGAAAACTCCTCGTATGCACGCTCTGCCAATTGCGCTAAATCGGCTCCGGACGGCTCCGTCTCAAACGCATATGCTCCGTCGGCATCATCCGATTTGCGGTTTACCCACTGATATTCCCATAAGAACCAGTTGCTCTCCGCTTTGGCATCCGCCGCATTCCGCTGCTCTCCTTTTAAATCCGCAATGCGGTTGCGAATCCAGATAGCCCAGCGTTCTTTATAAAAACTGTCTGTAAGACCCGCCCATTTGCGGTTGGAATAGTCCTTCAGACCGCCGCTGCCGCAAGGTCTCTCGCCCGCCCAGGTTGTTACCAGTGCACGGGCGTTAAATTCAAACAGGTCTTTTGTCCAGTCGTCGGCATCTGTAATCATTTTTCTGGACGCTTCTACCCATGTGCCGAGCATAAACTCATCTGTTGTGGAGAGAATCTCATCCGACAATTCAATTAATTCCAGAAAATCCGTCGATAATTTTTCAAACTCTTTCAGGTTTCTTTCGTTCTTTGCCTGCACCATCAGCCTGTGATATTCCACTGCAGCGTTGCACAGTACCTGTTCCGCCACGTCTGCCAGATCATATTGAAACGCAGGAGACGCTTGAAACGCTTCATAATTCTCCGCCAGAAGCAAAAGCGCCTGGTCCACTTCCGCCTTATCGTAAAGAATCGTACTGTGCCCCCATGAAGAAGCGGCGGTAAAGCTATCTGCCGGACGCGCATTGATTACGGTCTCCGCCGCCCCCTGGTACGTAATGCCTTTGTCCGCATAAGCAGTCTTTAACAAAATCTTCCACGCTTTCCACAGACTCTTACTTTCTCCGCCTGCCCTGCGCTCACCGTACTTTTTCAGCCACGCATAATAATCAATCGGATCTTTCGACCAGTTGGTGTCAAACATCAATTCATAAACGACAGGACTGTTTTCCAGGGCCTCCGCCGTAATACCGATTCCTGCCATATAGTTCGTGTTATGAAATGTGTCGATCGGATCGACGGCAATCACGGGTACTTCTCCGTCAAGCCCCATACGTCCGCCAAAATCATGCAGCATACAATATACCCACGGGGTTTCCCATCGCTCGAAATCATCTTTTTCACCTGGTTTCATATCCGCATGCAAAACCAGCGGCAGCGTTTTGGATTTATCCAGCTGAGACATTTTTGTCGCATCCAGGTTTCCCTGCCACTGCTGCATCACCCAAATAGCGTCTTTATCGCTCTTTAACATCTCTTTCTGTGCTTCGGAAAAGATCGCCGCCGTATCCAGGCCGCCCGTATTACCGCCCTCATGGAACGGGTCTGTCGCATAATAATGAGAGACATCCCCGAATACATTTTTCTGCTTTTCATAAAAAGTTTCCGCTACATCCGGAAAATAATTTACCTTGTTGTTTGCTTTATCTGCGTCCGTTAAATAAGTCTTGATCATGGTAGGACGCGTAAACCCGCTCCAGTTGCCCGTCGCAATCAGAACCGCGCCTTCGTTTTTCTCTGCAAAGGTTTCCGGAACCTGCCCGGCAAAGCCCTGGATCACCGGCGAAATCCCGTAAGTCTGCATACGGTCATGGATCCTGCGTCCAAGCTCCGTGCGCTGTTCAAACCAGGCATCCGGCAGCGGTCCGCCGACGCTGTAGAGATTCTGCATATAAAACCATGCAAAATACGCCGGACCGCAGATATAATATTTGATTTCTTCGTCCGTATAATGAAATTCTTTTAATGTCTGCCGGAGAACTTCTTCCTGTCCCACAATATCCAGTACCAGGTTGATTCCGTTCATCGCGCACCAATCCAGAAATTCCTCGTATTCGTCCCAGTTCCAGAACGACATGGTATACGAATAGGTACAGAAATTCAGAGCATATCGATTTGCAAACTGGGCCTCTCTTACGACTTTATTTCCCACCGGTTTCAGCTCATCCAAATTGACATTCGATCCAAATAACGGATTGTAATCCACATTGACATAATTTTTCAGATAATAGTTAAATCCGGATGCCATGGCAAGCCCGCTGTTGCCGCGGATCACAATCGTAGAATCCGCTCCGTCCTTGATTTCAAACACGTCTTTTCCGTCTTCCAGGCTGTTTCTCATCTCAAACCGGAAGCTCTTTCTCCACTGCTCGCCAAGAACACGGCCGACCATGCTGCTCATTTCTTTTAAAACCTTCTGGTCGGCATACACCCGGTCGGATTCCTGACTGGATTTAAATTTATCCCACTCGATCTGCCAGCTGCTTCCCTGCCAGTCCTCTACCTGGATTCCGTCCGGCTCCGGCACCGTATCGCTGATCTTCGTTCCGTACAGTTCGATCTCTGATAAATTGGTTGCAAACGCGTCGGAATTATATGCCATATTTAATCTCAGATAAGACGCGCTGACATCGCCCAGCGTATAACTGTCTCCTTCTGCCGTCGCCGGATCATTGGAAGTTTTGGAAATAATTTTATCGTAATTTTCCCCATCCGCAGACGCATAGACATAGTAGTTATTAAAAGAACCGTTCACGCGGTTAAAAATCTTAATCTGCGACAACTGATATGTACCGTCCAGCGTAATATCAATATAGTGATTATGGTCGTACATCCGTTTGAGATTATCGCCTTCCCCATTGCTTGGAATCGACTGCCAGTAAGTCTCCCGGTCTCCGTCCGCGATCAAAGCGGCTTCATGGCCGTTTGCATTTTTTGCTTTGATATGTTCTGCCGACAGACTGATTTTATTTTCGGCAGCCTTTACGGTTTCGGCATTCTGCATAAATCCAAAGTTCTGACATAATAAAGACAACGTCAGAACCGGAATAAAACGCCTGCTCCATATTCTGATCTTTTTATACATATCCTCTACCTTCTCCTTCCCGGTTTGGGTTGCATACCCAATCATAATACCCCTTTGTTTCAAATTTTTCTGTCTTTTTATTTTAACATACCTGTTGTATTATTGTAAAGATTGCACAAAGAAAAGATGAAATTACAAATTTCTATCGTCATTTTGAAAAAGACTGCCGGATATCCGCAATGGATCCTGCAGTCTTTTTCTTTCAGTGTGCCGGGTTTCATACCGTTATTTGATCGCTTCTTTTTGCAGCCGGTCAAGCTCTGCCATACAGTCGTCCACAGATGCTCCGTTTAATAACTCCCTGACTGCCAAACAGACATTTCCCCACTGTTCCATTTTCATATTTGCATTGGAAGCAAGCACATAGATTCCCTCGTTTATCCTTTTGTTCAGCGGTTTTAATGCATCGATGCATTCTACCTCCACATGTTCAGACGGAGAAATCACCTGATTTGTCTCTGCATAAGCCGAAAGCGCTTCCTCGGACAAAATCTCATCCAGTACAGCCATCGCTTCCTCCATATGCTTAGCGTCGGAACTGATGCCGTATCCTGTAATGGTAAATACCGGCATCTGTCCAAGGCTGCTCGGAAAACCGATCACCTGCATGTCAAACCCCGGATTCCCATAAGCCGTATCCGCGTTTGCAGCTCCCCAGTAAGCCATTACGATCGGGCATTTCTCCGTCAGAAAATCATCCCTCTCCCCTTCCAGGGCTTCCGATACATATGCTTTCTCTGCATCGATATAGCCTTCCTCGATCAAAACCTTTAAAAATTCAAACGACTCACGCATATAATCGCTGTACTTCGCCTCTCCGCTGTTTAATTCCCGGATTCTTGCATCGGTATCCTCTTCGTTGTACAATTCTGCGTATGCCTGTGCAAACACAAATGTTTCCAGCCACCAGCGGTTTGCACCGACCGGCGTATCGATCCCGTTTTCCTGAAATACTTTGCAACAGTTTAAAAACTCTTCCGGCGTATTCGGCAGAGAAAGCTTATATTTGTCAAATAACTCTTTATTTACAAACAAACCGTACGCCACAACTTCCTGCGGAATCGCCACCAGTTTTCCGTCAATCGTATTCGCCGTTTTTACAACTTCTCTTAAATTCTTCGCAACCGTAAGTCCGGATAAATCCGCCAGCTTCCCCTCCGTCCCAAGAACCTGGATAACGTCCGGGTTTAACAGATATAAATCGTCCATATTGTTGCGTGCACGGTCCAGCGTTACTTCGTCATACGTTTTATCCTGATAATCTTCTGCCGTATATGTCCGGTATTCCACCGTAATCCCCAGCTTCTCTTCCGCCATCAAAACGGTCTTCTCATGCGCCTTCCTTGCAATATTGTCCGCATCCGGATCCGACTTTTCCGTCGGTCCGAACAGGTTCACATAACGTTTGCTCTCCGTATCATTTTGTATGAGATTTACATCGGGAACTGCCTTCGTCCCACAAGCCGCCAATCCGGCGCATAAAAGAACGGCTGCCAGTACAAACAAACCGTTTCGTATCCGCTGTTTCATAATCTATCACTTCCTGTTCAAATATTGGCTGATGGTTTCCTTTACAACGTCCATCTCAATCGGCTTTGCCACATGGGCGTTCATGCCGGCATTTAACGCATCCCTTACGTCTTCCGCAAATGCATTTGCAGTCATTGCGATGATCGGTATCGTCACCGCATCCTTCCGCGGAAGCGCACGGATCGCTTTTGTCGCTTCATACCCGTTCATCACCGGCATCTGCACATCCATTAAGATCACGTCAAATTCGCCCACTGCGCTTTCGACAAACCGCTCCAGCGCCAGCTTGCCGTTTTCTGCAACTTCGCAGTTTACTCCTTCCAAACTAAGCAGTTCTATTAAAATTTCCGCGTTGATATCATTGTCTTCTGCCACAAGAACATGCAGCCCGAAAAAACCTTCCGCATCCTCGTCTTCCAATTCCGGCCCCTGTTCGCTTTCTTTGGACTTTAATTCCAAAAGTTTTTCTTTCAGCGCCGTAGCAAAGAACGGTTTCGAAAGAAAAGCGTCAATCCCGACACTGGGTGCTTCCCCTTCGATCGCATCCAGGTCATTGGCAGTGAGAATAAAGATCCAGACCCCGTCCGGCGCTATCCGGCGAATCTGTCTGACTGCTTCTTTACCTCCCATTCCCGGCATATTCCAGTCCATCAGTATCATCTGGTAAGCGTCCTCAGACGCAATTGCTTTTTCTGCAAGTGCAACCGCCTCTTCTCCGCTGTATGCCACGTCTGTGCGGACACCGGCAGATTCCAGAAGAGACTTCATATTACTGCACAGCTCCTCATCGTCATCAACTGCCAAAACATGCGAAATACCGTTTTCCTCCCAGAACTGACCGTCGATCTGACGCTCCGGAATCCGCAGTTCCAATTCCACGGTAAACTTGGATCCCTTTCCTTCCTCGCTGGCAACCTCGATTGTCCCACCCATGAGCTCTACGATATTTTTGGTAATTGCCATGCCTAGCCCGGTTCCCTGTACTTTATTCGTCGTACTGTTTTCCGCCCGGGTAAACGCATCAAAAATGACTTTCAAATAATCCGGCGTCATACCAAAGCCGTTATCTTCCACCTCGATCCGGATATGTTCAAACTGACTCGAACGCTGTCCAAGCCCGAGGATTCTAAACCATATATCGCCGCCCTCCTGTGTATATTTCACGGCGTTGGACAAAAGGTTAATCAAAATTTGATTGAGCCTCGTCTCGTCTCCGATCAGATTCTCATGTTTGATTCCTGTCACCGATACATGAAACGACTGGTTCCGCGCCCTTGCCGCCGGACGAATGATCGCATCTACCGATGATACGATTGTTCCCAGCGTAAATTCCCCGATCGTAAGCACGACTTTTCCACTCTCAATCTTGGAAACATCCAGCACATCGTTGATTAAACTTAACAAATGATGTCCGGAAGCATCTATTTTTTTGGTATATTCTCTGACTTTTTCCGGATTGTCCGCATCTTTTGCCAGCAGAGTCGCGAATCCCAAAATCGCATTCATCGGCGTCCGTATATCGTGTGACATATTGGAAAGAAACATCGTTTTGGAATGATTGGCGGCCTGCGCGGCCTGCAGCGCCTCCGCCAGCTGCCTGCTGTGCGTTTCCCGTTCCGCTTCCCTCTCCCTGCGGATTTTTACGCGCTGCCTTTCGTTCAGAAAATAAACCGTAACGCAAAGGAAAAATGCCGCAAGCATGACAAACACGACCATAAACATATTCCGGTTCACCGCATTTCCTTCCTGCTGGATCGCTTCTACCGGCACAAATCCGATCAGATACGCTGCTTTCCCATTGACCGCCCACATATAGATCAATGCTTCTTTTCCCTGAATATCATGATAAAACATGACGTTTTTACCCATCCGTATACTTTCGGAAATTTCATCCTGAAGGTCTTTTTCCAGAATATTATTCGCCTGATAAAAATCCCTCAGATTCAGATGCCCGGCATCTCTCTCTCCGATCCCCTTTGGCTTTAAGACAAACCGCTGGCTGTCCGTATCCATGATATATAACGAGGCGCTGCCATTATAGAGTTTTTCCGGAAGCGCTTCTTCAAACGAATCATAAATATACTCCATATAAAGCGTGCCGATTTCCCCGCCGTCCTGTTCCACGGGACATTTCATCGTATACGCCCATGTACCCAGATCGTTCACATAAGAAGTGGAAATCGGCAGTCCCTCTACGCTAAACCCGCCCGAAAAATCCAGCTCATCCTCGGAAAACGATTCTCCCGTATTGGAGATGCCTTTGGTGTTTCCCGTCCGAATAAACAAAATTTTTGCAATTGTTTTATCGCTCTCATACGAGCGGACAAAGTTTTCGGGTTCTTCCATCGCTGCCATTTCTCTAGCGACCAGCTTCTGATAGTCGGCTTCTCTTTTATACAGTGTCTCCACCGTACCTTTGATCAAATTCAGGCTTTCTCCCAGATTTAAGATTGCCGATTCCGACATTTCCATCGAAATACTCCTTGCAACCGAAATGACAAATCCTCCTAAAATACAAAATACCAGCAGAACCGGAACGATCCGGTAATTTCTTTTTTTCATCTTGTCCATTTTAGTAAACACCTTATTTCTCGATCAATGCATTTTTGTGTGTTTGATTATATCACAATTTTTTTTGGTTTTCTACTATGATTATGGAAAACAACATCCA
>BLMD01000078.1 GCA_011959925.1 Lachnospiraceae bacterium | reverse complement strand
ATGAGCTTTTTGATATGAGTATTTATCAGGATGTCGTGGAAATGCTCGACGCCGTGCAGGTTGCGATCAATGCACATGACAAAGTAGATAAGCTCAAGGCAATGAAAAATGAAGCGCAGTTTGCCGACTGTAAAGAAGAGGTGGAAAAATGGCTTGCAGCGGCGGAGAAAGAGGCGTCTTACGCCGACAGCCGTCTGACAGACCTTTACAGCGCGGAAAACGGGAAATTCGATAAGTATATGCAGAAGCTTAATATTGCATATACCGAAATGGGCGCAAGAGGCTCACAGCTGGAAATGACAGAAACGAGGATCGACAACCTTAAGCTGACGCAGGAGGAATTACAATCGGATAATGAAGACAAGGAATTGTCGGATATTATTATCGAGTATACGGCGGCTTATAATGCATATCAGGCATCGCTTTTATCTGCCGGAAAAATCGAAAAGCAGACATTATTGGATTACATTTAAAGCGGAGAGGAAAAGCATGAAAGCGACGACAAGATTGTTTGGAGAGATTGAAATCGGAGAAGAAAAGATCGTTACCATTGAGCAGGGGATCATCGGGTTTCCGAACCTGAACCATTTTACGCTGATCTTTGATTCGGAGAAAGAAGAAAAGTCAGGCATTATGTGGCTGCAGTCGTTAGATGACGGAGAAGTTGCCATACCGGTTCTTGTACCTACGGAGCTGATGCCGGAGTACAATCCGACCGTAAACAATGAGCTTTTGGAGGGATTGGGAAGCCTGACGCCGGAAAATATCTATGTGCTTGTCACCGTTACGGTTCCAAAAGACATTCGCAGGATATCCGTAAATTTAAAAGCGCCGATTATTGTGAATACAGATACCAACCGGGGCTGCCAGTTGATCGTAGAAGACGATTATGAAGTTCGGCATAATATCTATGATTTAATTAAGGACGGAAAAGAGAAGGCGGGTGAGTAGATATGCTGGCATTGACAAGGCGAAAAGGAGAGTCTCTTGTATTAAACAATAATATAGAAGTGACGATACTTGAGATTCGGGGCGATCAGATAAAAATCGGTATTACTGCGCCCAAGGAAGTGCCGATTTACCGGAAAGAGGTCTATCTTCAGATTGAGGATGAAAATAAGGCCGCTATTCATCCGAACGGGGTGGAAGCGCTCAAAAAGTTATTCTAATTAATTTGAAGATATCTTCCGATATATACAGTAAATGTGGAAGTAGATAAATGGGACATTCCGGCTGGGAGTGTTTCAGACAATCACACGGAGGTGGTTAAACATGGCACTAAAATCGATAGCGAATCCGAATGCGGCATATCAGGGAAGCGTGCCAAAAGCGGATGCAGTAAGCGAGGGTTCCCAGAAGAAGGCAACTAAAGCAGCAAAGGCGCCGTCGGCGGAGCGAATCAGCCGTGCGGCTCCTTTTGAGCAGGATGTTTTAAACAAAGATGATGCGGACGGTTCCGTAAAGGTAATAGGAGCGGGAACGGAAGCATTGAAGAAGGCGGCAGAAGAGATCAATCGAAATGCAAAAAATTCGGAAGCCGTTTTCGGGGTTCATGACGGAACAAACCGTATTACAATTAAAATCATTGACAAGGATACCAGAGAAGTCCTCAAAGAATATCCTCCGGAGCAGACGCTGGATATGATTGCAAAAGTTTGGGAGATGGCAGGACTGATGGTAGACGAAAAGAGATAGGAGGAAAAAAGTATGCCCATTAGAATCACTGGAATGAATTCCGGACTGGATACGGAAGCGCTGATTTCGGAATTGGTTTCCGCATACCGTATGAAAACGCAGAAATATACGAAAGCACAGACCAAGCTTTCCTGGAAACAGAATGCATGGAAGGCTTTGAACAGCAAAGTTTCTTCTTTTTACAGCAAACTTACCAATTTGAGATATTCGGCAGCATATAATATCCGCACTGCTACGGTTTCCGATACGACAAAGGCAACCGTCAATGCTTCTTCTTCTGCAATCAACGGAAGCTATGCGGTAAAGATCAAACAGATTGCAAAAAGCGGATATCTGACCGGAGCAAAGTTACGAAATGATATTACCGAAAAAAGTACGCTGTCCGACCTTGGTTATACGGGCGGAGACGGAACGATCACCGTAAATGCAGACGGCAAGACAACGGATATTGCGGTCACAAAAGACATGACGGTCTCCGATTTTGTCAAATCCTTAAACAGCGCCGGCGTGAAAGCGAGCTTTGATTCCACACATCACCGTATTTACGTTGCGGCCTCCAGCACAGGCAAAGCGCACGATTTCTCTTTAACGGGAAGTGATACGGACGGTATGTCCGCGCTGAATAAATTGGGGCTTAGCGTTGCTTCGACGGCAGATACCGAGCTCTATAAAAAATGGAGCGCTTATGCAGAATACGATGCCAGCGGAAACTATGACCCTGCTCAATGGTAACGATCTTTTCTTCTCCGATT
>BLMD01000077.1 GCA_011959925.1 Lachnospiraceae bacterium | reverse complement strand
TTTTGGCCGCTTGATTCAGCGTAGCTTTTAATTTCACGGTTTTCCCTTTTTTCAAAGTATAGGCCGGCTTATTTAGCGTGATGGAAACCGTTTGTTTTTTTGCCGCTGCTTTTTTCGATGTAAACAGCCAGTTCATGATCTTTTCATCCCTGCAGAACAGCCATCCGCCTCCATGCTGATATGTGATTCCCGTCCCTTTGAAATAATCGCTGCCCTTTACGTCCAGTACCAGCAGCTTTTTTATCTCCTTCTCCGACAGCCCTTCTTTCTGATAGAGGCTGTGCAGTTTTTTATAAGCATCCCGGAACGGTTTTGACGAGTAATATTCGTCATCCTCACCAATTACAAAATACACCGGCGTCCTTGCCTTTACCACCGGCTCATACTTCCCATCCCACTGTGAGCTGCACATGAGCGCCCTGGCAAACAGTTCCGGCCGCATTTCCAAGATGAGCGACAGTGTTTCGCCTCCGCCGGAATAACCATTGATAAACACATTTTCCGGGTCAATAGGATAATTTTCCAGGAAATACTCTACCAGCGTGATTGCCTGCCTGGCAGATGTTTCCCCCCAGTCATCCAGCTGCGGCGCGAGGATGATCATATCCTTATTGTATTTTTTTGCCTCAAATGCAAAATCTTCTGTTTTCAGGTTTTCTGCCACTCCCTGAAAATATAATCCCTGGTATCCTGGGAGCGTTACATACAGCGCCATCTTCTTTTTGCCATTATAGGAATCCGGGAAATATACATGGTAATGGATGTCGCCATTCCTGTCAGAGTGAAGGACATTGTCCACCAAAAACTCCCGGTAATAATCTTTCCCTTCTGTGACCGTCTCCTTAGCCGATTTTGCAAATACAGGGTTTTGGAAACAGCAGGCCATAATACAAAAAGCAATGGCTGCTATCACAGGAATGGATTTTCTTTTCTTTTTCATCCTTTTTACACCTTCTTTCTTCAACGTTCCATTATTTCCTCACCCTCTTCGATTTCCACTGTTACCGTCTCCCCATACCCCTCAAATATGGAAACATCGGAAGTGATTCTCCCAACCGGGATGACAGGCACGACTGTCTGCTCACGGCTTGCCTTGTAAATGATCGCGATTGACGGCCCGCCAGACCAATATGCCAGTGAACCCAGCTCATACTCATATCCCAATGTCCCATATGCTTCAATACGCTCCGGCAAAGCAAAAGCCCTTGCAAAGCCTGGGGCAGGATGCCACAGCTCGGCTGTGAGCGGAAGCATTCCGGCAAGCTCCCTTGCCGTTGGATTATCATACAAAACGCCCGCCAACTGTGCATCCCCGGCTGTTATACGGATCCGGCACATGACAATGGGTTCTTCCTGCAATCCCGGCTCCCAGACATCCTCAGAAGAAAATGCGGCTGTCTCTTCAGAAGGGGTATCCATATTTCCAGAAAAACTGGCAAATGCCAAAATTAATAAAAGTAAACCGGACAAAAATAATCTTTTCTTTTCCATCTCAATGTTTTCCTTATTTCCGCCTGTTTTCCAGAGAATAAGGGGATGCCTGGAAGGCATCCCCTTACCCATTCTGCCGATATGCTTTCAGGCATGCGCCGTTTCGTTCCATCACTTCTTTGTCTTTACAGACTTTTTCCCGCTCCATCCGGAATAATATGTTTTCTTTCCAACCGTCTTATAAGTCCGGATTCTTACATAATATTTTTTGCCCGGCTTTAGCTTTGTATATTTTTTTGCGGTTGTCTTAGAACCCTTAATCTTTTTCAATGTAGTTTGGGATTTTACAAATTTGCTGCTTGTGGAATAAGCAATCTGGTATCCGCCCACCTCTTTCCCCTGTTTCTTCCATTTCACGGTAAAGCCTTTTTTCTGTGGCGTCAATTTCGAGATGGAGGTAGACCTGGGATTTATAGTGAAAGTCTGCTTTTCTGTACCGCTGTAATGATCCCCGAATTTAACCGTAACGCTGTATGCCCCAACATTTTTCATGCCCTTGGGATAAGTAACGGTATAGTCTGTCCCCTGTTTTAAGTCACTCCCCCTGCTGTCCTTCACTGTCACGGATGGTTTCCTGGTTTTTCCATTGTAAGTATAAGATGTTTTAGACAGCTTTATGGAATTGGCCGCATAAATTACATCCTCGTTTGTTACCGTTTCACATCTGCTGCATTTTGTCAGGATGCTTCCATTCGCTTTTGCCGTGGCAGGAACAACCTCTTCCTTGAAGCTATGGCCCAATGCCGGGATCGTTTCGCTGTCTTTTACAGCATCACAGTTTTTGCAGTGAATGGATCTGCTGCCCCCGGCTGTGCAGGTCGGAGCCTGGTCTATGGTATCATCTGTTTCCCAATCATGGCCAGTTGCGTCTAACCCGCTGGTTTCTATGTAGCCGCACACACTGCATATCCTCTGCCTGCTTCCAGCGTCAGCGCAGGTCGGGGATTTTACCGTTTCCCAAGCCCCATATGTATGCTCATGCTCTCCAGCATTTTCTACATCTACCAGATGGTAGCTCCGGCTTCCAAGCCCGATCGCTTCGCCCGATTCCAGAACATGCTCCGCATTCTGCCCCTGCATCCTGCGCAGGAAAGAGGCATTTCCATCCGCCTGCTTAATGAGGTCGACACAGGCCTGGTCAAGTGCAACCGGATCGGTGGAAGCCAGGATACCAATGTCATGGATGTCCGGCGCGGAGGGGTTGCCGTCGCAGTCGCAGTCAATGGACAGGCGGTTCATCACATTGACATATACAATGTTACCGTTTAAATAGTCTGACACAGACTTTCCCGCGTCGGCCATAGATTCCAGAAATGCATCCTGGTTCCCGCCCCATGGGCTGGTGTGGCTCTGGCCCGCTGTGTGGATCAGGCACTTTCCCTCTGCAGAACCAATGCCGATAGAAATATTTTTAATTGCGCCTCCAAAACCAGCCATGGCGTGTCCCTTAAAATGAGAAAGTACCAAAAAACTGTCAAAATCGCCAAAATGCGCCCCGACATAGTTTTCTGTCAACCGCCTGCCCCCTGTCACAGGGATGATCATGGATTCCCGGTTCTCGTCCATGATGACAAAGCCTTTTCCCATATCGGTGAAACCGTGGTCTGCAGCAACCTGGTAATGCATATTCGTTTCTGCACGGGAACCTCCATAGGCGGTATTGCACTCCACAATCGTGCCATTTACCCGTTCCACTAAGTCCCGGATCAGTTCCGGCCTGAGATAATTGCTGTTTGGCGGCTCACCGGTAGACAATTTGACCGCTACGTTCCCAGAAGGAACCCAGTTAAGCGCATCATATACTTTCCCCAGACCTTCCGGGCTGATGTCCGTAGTCATATAGACTGCAGCCCCTGTGCCGTCTTCCGCCGCAAAGACTGATGGCAAAATTTCTGTCTGCCCTGCCTGCTCCTGCGCCTTTTCTTCTGCCGCTTCTGCCCAGATTCCTGTGCTGCCATACAGGGAAGCAAGCAAAGCCAAAATTATCGCTGCTGCCAGGAATCTTTTTTTCATAATCCTCATACAGCACCTCCTCTTTCTTTCTATTCCGTCCGGCAATTCCTGCCATAAATCATAGAATTTTTTGTCGTTTACTATAAAACCTTTGATTTTTCATCTCCTTTCTGCATTATGATCCGTATATTTCCGTAACAGCGAAGATACCTGGACTGTTACATATTTTCAGGCATTTACGAAATGCCGGGACAGCAGCTACACACATATATTCTAAAATATCACCATCTGCCCCAGGCCATAAACATATTGACCAGCAGCCCTGTGGCAAAGGAAAAAAGCATGATAAATGCGAGGTACAGCAAAAAACGTCTTACGCCTAACACGATTTTCAGCGCACCCAGATTGGTGAGCTTGGTAGACGGACCGGTCAGCATGAATGCGGAAGCGCTGCCCATGCTCATGCCGGAATAAAGCCACTCGCGCAGAAGCGGGATCGTCCCGCCCCCACAGGCATAGAGAGGCACGCCAACCGTTGCAGCCATCAATACGCCAAAACCCTCGTTCGCCTCCCCGAACAGCGCAGCAAAAGAATCTGCCGGTATATACCGCTGAAACAAGGCAGAAAGCAGGATGCCGACCAGGAACCACAGGCCGGTTGCCCTGACATTCCTGCCAATGTTTTTTATGAGACGCCGAAACAGGTTCGGGTCAGTATCATGGTTATGGGGTTCGTCAAACCCTGCAAAATTGAAAAAATCCCTGTCTTTGTAAAAGAACCGGATCAGAAGGCCTGCCGCTATGCCACATGCAAAACAGGACACGATGCGCACAGCCAGGGCAGCGCTGCACAAGGCTGTACTGTATATGATAAGCTGCGGGTTAAGCAGGATGGAACTCATCATAAATGCTGCCAGCCAGTCATCCCGGATACCGCTTCTGGAAAAGGATGCTGCCAGCGGGATCGTCCCATACATGCAGAGCGGCGATGCAATGCCAAGGATGCTGGCAGGTATCACGCCCAATACACCCATCTTCTTATTTCCCAAAGCCCGGAACAGTCCATGGATGCGATCCTTGACAAAAACGGAAATGATCGAACCGAGGATAATGCCAAACACATAATAGGAGGCAATCTGCTGCAGCTGCAGCGTAAAATAATACCAGACATATACCCATTCCCGATGCAGGATTCCCAATAATTCCATTCCGACCACCCTTTCACCTTTAAAACAATGTTTGACCGTATCCACAATCCCATTTTAACAAATATAGCATTGCACCAGTAGTTACTCTTTGTTCACCTGTTATAACCTCAAGGTATATGCCAGGGAAAGCCTAACACATGCACATCTCGACCATATAGATGATCTCTTCCTGGCTTAATACGGACTCTACCGGTATCCGGCAGATTTTCTCTTTATCCGCATCTCCCTCAAAGTACATAGTAATCCCCAGCTCTTCAAACAGCGCAACCATCTTTGCTGCTGACCCATCCACATCTCCCTCATATCCAAAAGCGTCTTTGAAATAAGCGCGGATTTCTTCTTCATGGTAAGCTGCCATTGCCTTTAAAAAACGTGGAAACAATGTGGTAAGGCTTTTCCGGTAAGATACGCCGAACAACGCCTCCGGGATAAATTCCACCTCATAAATATCATAGCTGTAATTTTCCTCTTTTCCGATCCCAAGCCTTCCGGATGTTGCAATCGATGCCCCATATAAAATAACCCCTCTGGCGTCCAGGTCGTCCGGATGTTCTTTTAACCGCCTTGTAGCTTTTAATACATTCCGGATGACGGAAATGCCTATATCGTAAGATACAGGGTTTTTATCTCCGATCGTAGACGCGGAAAGCTGGACAAGGGTTACAAGCCCTGTATATGCGGTCATTTCCTGCCCAAGCGAAAGCGAATATTTCGGCACGAGAACCGCATAATCCGCGGCAATCCCGTAAGCCGTGCCAAAATCATCCGCCTGCGTATCCACAGATACCGCCCCAAGCCCGTACTCAGAGCCGCTGGAAGGATAAGTGGGCATTAAGATAAGCGGGAGCTTTTCTAATCCATACGGATTCTTTTTGCCCTTCACAAAATCCCACAAATCTTCTGTATGGCAGACGCCAAATGCGATCAGCTTCGCGCAGTCCATCACGCTGGCGCCCCCTGCCCCAACGATAAGGTCAACCTGTTTTTCTTTCGCAATACGGATTCCTGTTTCAATATCTTTCCTTTCCCTGGAAGAACCCCCTGCCTCGTATAATGTCCCGCCGCTTTTTACAATGGCATTTTTTACGTCGTCATAGCAGCCGTTCCTTTTTACGGAACCGCCGCCATAGACAAAAAGCGCTTTTTCCCTGCTGTCAACTCCTGTAAATCCTTTGCCGGATCGTTTCGGAATAATAGTTTTGTATCATTTCTTAATAAAAAATCTTTCATCAGCCCATTTCCTCCAATTTTCCATATGTTTCATCTGCTACCGGTTCACACCATTCTGTACGCCCGTCCGTTCCCGGAATCTCAATGGCAATATGGCTGAACCAGCTTCCTGCTTTTGCGCCATGCCAGTGCTTCACATTTGCGGGAATTGTAACGACCATTCCCGGCACAAGACTGACTGCCTCTTTCCCTTCCTCCTGATACCAGCCCTCGCCTGCGGTACAGACCAGAATCTGACCGCCACCATCTGCGGCATAATGAATATGCCAGTTATTACGGCATCCCGGTTCAAAAGTCACATTTGCCAGAAATAATGGACATTCCTTGGGATCAGTAAGGGGATTGAGGAACGATTCACCGATAAAATATCTGGCAAAAGCTTCGTTCGCCAAACCTGTCCCAAATATATTTGCCTGCTCAAATTCATCCCTGTTTATAACTTTCATACCCATTTCCTTTCAAAATTTTTTTCCATCATTTTTATGTCTGCCGCCATTCTGCTTGTCAAATCTCTCTCCCAAGCCTTGCGGCCTCTTTTTTATCCATCGCCATTCCGGCATACTCCATCCCATAAAGTTTTGCGAAGCGTTTCATCGTATATTCTCCCGCTTCCATCATCCATTTTTCCGGAGCTGCCCCCTGGAACAGGAAATATAATTTCCGCCCCGAAAACTCGCCGTTTTCCACCTTCCCGTAAAACCGGTCCAGCACGTTACGCACAGATCCGCAGATATTGTGCCAGTACAGCGGCGAGCCGATTACAATGACTTCTGCTTCTTTCATCTTTGCGATTACTTCATCGAGCTGATCGTCTTCAAATGCCTGTCCATAACTGCCGATCCTGTAATCTGTCAGGTTCAGTGTTTCATATTCCTTTCCTTCCATGAGCGCTTCCGCCAGCGCTGCCGTGTTTCCATTTTTGTTCGGGCTTCCGTTCATAAATAAAATCTTCATCTGAGTTTCCTCCTCTTCCTTATTTCCAAATCCATATCAAACCGTTATAGATATACTGCATGGCAGCATTACCATCATGTGCGTTCCCTTCCTGCACCCGATATGCAAGATTCCCCTCCTGTTCGTTATCGGCAGCAATAAAGATGCCATCTGGCGCATGGAGCATTGCCTCAATCTGGCTGGAAAAACCTGCATATGCAAAATCCTTTGTTCCTGACATCGCATAAATAAAGAAATCTTCCGGCTTATGCCCGGAATCTGTCACCAGACTTTCCATATATGCCCCATCAGAAGTCAGATTCCCACTGGACGGCAGGAAATACCTGAAATAGTCCAGGCAATACTGGAACGTATGCCATGTTGCAATCGATCCCATAGAAAATCCGGCAAAAGCACGGTGATCGCGGCTTGCTTCCAATTCTTCTGCAGAAGTTCCGCCTGCATATGTGCTGTATGTTCCCTCTACGGCAGGAATCAGATCATTTACCAGTTCATTATGGTAATTATCCGTCAACTGGAGGGCAAGACTATAATCCGCGCTGTCATCCGGATTTTCATTGTTATAAGTCGGACATACTATAACTACCGGTTCCATTTTTCCATCCTGTATGGCATGATCAATGACGTTTACCAGCACGTTTGGGTTTTTCGGAGTGCCAAGGTATGTCGTTTCATCGCTCCAGCCCCCATGCATCAGGTAAAACACATTATACTTCCTGTTCTCAGAATAGCCATATGGCAGATATACATAGGCCGTCTTATTAAGCTGTTTTTCCTTATTTTGATAACTCATGGATTCATATGTTTTGTAATCGAGCTGCTCTAATACTCCCTGCTCTCCTGCCGAAGTAAAATAATCCTTTGGAATCTGCGCAAGCTCTTCCGGAATTTGTGAAGGGCCTGTTTTTTTATCCATTTCTATATGTTCCCCCTGGTCTGTTATTGCGGCTTCCTTTCTTATTGCCCCGCCTTTTTCGGCCCCGCTGTCTGTTTTTTCTTTCTGTCCAGAACATGCCGTGCCAAAGATTGAAAAAACAACTGCAATGAGCAGAATATATTTTCTTCTCATGAATGTCCCTGGAAATCGAAAGGGAGACTTAAAGCGTTTCTTCATGCATATACCTCCATAAGCTGTTTCATATCATAGTACCAATGCATCTTTTAGGAAGCATTTAAAACTTTTGTCCCTCCAAATACATCGGACATCTCCATCCTGTCCAGCGCGTCATCCAAAGCCTTTACCTCTGAAGCTGTCAGCCGGATAGAGGAAGCGTCTGCGTTTTCCAGCATCCGACCTTTATTCCGGGTTCCGGGGATTGGTACAAGATACTGCTTTTTGCAGAGCATCCACGCAAGGGAAATCTGCGCCGGAGTGGCGCATTTTTCTTTCGCTGTCCGCTCAAGCAATGCAAGCAGTTTCCTGTTTTCATCAATTCCCTGCCCGCTAAACTGCGGCATCATGCTCCGGTAATCGTACTGGCTGTCAAAAACAGCATCTTTACCATACCGGGCGGACAAAAAACCATTAGCCAGAGGGGAAAACGCCACATAACCGATCTGCAATTCCTCTAATACAGGAAAAAGTTTTTCATGCCAGCGCGCCATCATGGAATAACGGTTCTGGATGGCCGTCAGCGGGCAGACTGCATGGGCGCGGCGTATCGTGTCTTCATCCGTTTCTGATAATCCCCAATGCGTAATCTTGCCCTCCTGCATCAGTTCCGCCATAACGCCTGCCACTTCCTCAATTGGGACGTTTTTGTCAATCCTATGCTGATAATATAAATCAATATGGTCGGTATTCAGCCGTTTCAAGGAAGCTTCTGCAGATGCCCGGATTGCTTCCGGCCTGGAATCCGGCACCAGGGGTTTATTGACAGCCTTGCTTTTCATATCAAAATGGATGCCAAATTTCGTGGCGATCACTACCTTATCACGGACGCTTTTCAACGCTTCACCTACCAGTTCTTCATTGGCATGGGGATTATCGTCTGTTCCATAGACCTCTGCAGTATCAAAAAATGTATATCCCGCTTCCAACGCTTCCGACAGAAGCCTGATCCCCTCTTTTTTCTCAACCGGCTTTCCGTATGCATGGGAAAGCCCCATGCAGCCAAAACCAATCTCTGATACCTGTAAATCTTTTCCTAATACCCTGTACTTCATTTTGTCCCTCCAAGGCTTTCAGCCCATTGCCGGATTTCTTCCTCGCTGTCTGCCACATCTCCTCTGGAAAGGGAGAGCGTATTGTCACTTATTGCCGCATCCGGCTGCAATTTTGCAATAGTATCTTCTGTGCCGGAAAAGCCGCTGCCTCCATGCGTCACAAACGGGATGATTGTTTTTCCGCTGAAATCGTATTCCTCCAGGAAAGTATAAACCGGCATCGGCAGGTCAGCCCACCAATTTGGATACCCCAGGATCATGGTGTCGTACTGTCCCAAATCTTCAATATGGCTTTTCAGTTCCGGACGCAGGTTCTCATCCTGCTCGTCTGCCGCCTGGTCAACTAACGGGTCATGATCCAGCGGATAATCCTCTGTAGTTTCAATCTGGAACAAATCCCCGCTTATTGTTTCCTGCACAATTTTTGCCACATACTCCGTATTTCCGTAAACTTCGCCTTCCTGTACCACAATGCTTGCGCTTGAAACAGCATCTACGCCGGATGTGTCTACATCCTCTGGCATGGAAAAATATGCAATTAAAACACGCCCGCCTTTCGCATTATCTGTTTTATCCTGCGTCAGTTCTGCGGATGGGATATTCTGCTCTTGCGTACTGTTGCTGTCTGATTCCGCCGATGCGCCGCTGTCTGTCCGCCCATCCTGCGATGCCGATTCCTGTTCCTGCACGCCTGTCCGTTCTCCCTCTTTGTTCCCGCAGCCTGCCAGTCCAAGCACCAGTATAATGCCCAGACAAAGCGCTATGATTTTATGTTTCATGCTTCCGTCGCTCCTTCCAATTACAACCCAAGTCCATCTACCCAGGCTTTTACATCTTCTTCCGAAACACCTGACGAGAACCGCTCGCCTGCCAGCCAATCCCCGGTGCCTGCCATTTCTTCCAACAAATCTCCGCTCTCTCCAAGCCCTGAGCTTGCAGACGTACAGAACGGTATCACCGTCTTTCCGGTGAAATCATTTGCCGCAATGAAGCCGTCTACCGGCCATGCAGCAATCCCCCACCAGATAGGGTAGCCAATAAATACAGTTTCGTAAGAATCCCAATCAGGAACTGTGTCCGATATCAACTCTACCTTTCTTTCATCCTCGTTCTCATGTTCCCTGCATACGCGGCTGTCCTCATCCGTCCAGTCAAGATCTGCGTCTGTATAGGCTTCTTTCGGTTCCAGTTCAAACAGCTCCCCACCTGTTGCTGCTGCGATATATCCTGCTGCTTCCTCCGTGTTCCCGGATGCCGAATAGTAAACTACCAGTGTTTTTCCGCCTGTGTTTTCTCCGTCTTCTGCATTGGGAACAGCTCCATCCGTGTCACTGGCAGAAGATAATTCTTTCGATTCTTCCGGTTTTTCAGATTCCGCCACATCTGCGTCAGCTGATTCCGAAGAAGAATTTTGTCCGCTGCTACCACCCGCCCCCTGCTTTTCATTCCCACAGGCGGCAAGGCCAAACAAAAGCAATACACTCATAACAAGGGCAACCGTTTTCTTCATTTTTTTTATTTTCATTGCGTCATTCTCCTTTTTATTATTTTGTATGATGCCCGCTGAAAACAGGCTGTTTTGCAATCATCTAAAAGCACTCTTTGAAGATTTCAAAAATTTCCTCCCGTGTCAGTTTCCTGTAACTTCCCGAAACGATCGCACAGGAATCAGCAACCGCTTTCAAATCTACATCCCCATTTATTCCCAGTTCCTGTAAAGTCGCAGGCAGGCCGATTTCCCGGATAAATCTTTCCAGTGCATCTATTCCGGCACGGGCAATTTCCTCATCTGTCTTTCCATCAGGGAAAATATTCCATACCTCCGTAGCAAACCGTTTGAATTTTGCAATCCCATCTTTATAAATATGGCGGTAATATGTTGGATGAAGAACTGCCAAACCTGCGCCGTGGTTGCAGTCCGTATATGCCCCAAGCTGATGTTCCATCTGGTGGCACTGGAAATCTGTGCGCTTGCCAAGCTTGATGATCCGGTTCTCCGCCATTGTCGCATCCCACATCAGGTTGCTCCTGGCAGTATAATCGTTGGGATTTCGGATAGCCGCCCGCAGGTTTCGGATTACGTTCCTCATAAGCGCCTCGGCAATGTCATCTGAAACATTGTCCTCGTCCGGTTCGCTAAAATAAATCTCCATGATGTGGGAAAAGATGTCAAAGCTGCCGGATACCATCTGGAATTTTGGTACACTGTAAGTATAAGTCGGGTCAAGCAAGGCAAACCTGGGATTACATTTTGGATAATCGCGCCCGGTCTTTATTTTTAACTCTTCATTTGTAATGACTGCTCCGCCGTTACATTCACTTCCGGTTCCCGCCACTGTGACGATCACACCAAGCGGGAGCGGCTCGAAATCAAAAATACCCGGCCTTGCCCAGAAATCCTCCCACACATCGCCGTCATACCGGGCGGCAATGGAAACTGCTTTACAGCAGTCCATGACGGAACCGCCGCCAACGCCAAGGATTAACCCGGCCTGACTTTCCCTTGCCAGTTTTGCGCCCTCTAAAACTTTTGCATAAGTAGGGTTCGCCATAATGCCGGGAAATTCCACAATATGCTTTCCAGCCTCTTTTAAAATAGAAACCACCTCGTCATATACGCCGTTCTTTTTAATCGAGCCTCCTCCATATGCCAGCATCACCGTATCCCCGCAGCCTTTTATCAGACAGCACAAATATTCTTTCACACATCCTTTACCGAATAAAACTTTTGTTGCATTCTCAAAAATAAAATTATTCATCTTCCTGTCCTCCTATCATTATTTTGTCTGAGTTTCCCAAAATGTTACCGCATCCTCTATCCACCCTTCTGCGACAGTTCCGGTTCCAAGCCCAAAGCCATGCCCAAGACCCGGATATTTGTGGAACTCTGTAGGGATCCCAAATGCTGCCAGATGCTTCAGACGGTTTTCCATAGCCCGCCAGTCTGCAATGCCGTCATTTTCCCCGACACATACATAAGTCGGCGGATCATTTTCCGTATAATCGCTATGGCCTGTATATTGCATGATGACTGCACCAGGCTTTGGCAGGTCATCCCCTCCAAAAGCCGCCGGACCGTAAGAGCCAAGCCACGCTGCCATCCTTGCACCTGCGGAACCTCCCCACAGGGAATATCCGTCTGTGTCTACTTCCAGTTCTTTCGCATGTTCAAATATAAAACTGACTGCCCTTGCCAGATCCTCACACGCCGTCTGTGCACCCGGACGGTAGATTAGAGCAAATGCGTTATATCCCTTTTTGGATAACTCCAGCGCATGGGGAAAGCTATCCTGCATTGCCCCCACATAAGCGAAGCCGCCTCCCGCATTACAAACAGCAAATTTCTCTCCGGGACTTCCTTTGAAGAAAAACAGTCCCGTATCTTTTTTATCTGGTTCATTTTCTTTTTCCTCATCTGTGTAAATGTCATAAAAGATCGTTTCCCCCATGGCCGCATGGTCTTTCATATAATTTGCAATCTCCACGGTTTTTTCCGGATCAATATTGCTGTACCATGTCAGCGTAAGCGTTCCTAACGTATCCCCACTGTAATATCCGCTGTCTGCCGGAAAGATCAGCCTTCCATAATCCCCAAACGACAGTTCCCTGATAACTTCTGATATTTCCGTATCTACCGTATAAGGCTTTCCTTCACTTTTTTCTGCCTGCATATAATCTGTATTTTCTTCCTGATACACCATCTCCCCTTCCTGGTCTGTCCTTACATCTTTTCCCTTGCCAGCTTTTTTATCTGTGCTGCAGCCTGCAAGACTAAGCAACAGACAGATCAGCATAACTTTCAGGACAACATATTTCAATCCGCCACCTCCTCCTGTTCCACAACCGCACATATCTTTTTTATCAGCCCTGCCTTTTCAAAAACATACCCTCCAGCATCCCGTTATGGCCATCCGGCCTTTGAACAAAGTATACCCTCCGGGCATCCCATTATGGCCATCCGGCCTTTAAACAAAATCGGGTAGGAGGTAGATAATTATTTTATCTACCGACCTCCCACACCACCGTA
>BLMD01000076.1 GCA_011959925.1 Lachnospiraceae bacterium | reverse complement strand
AGGAAGCAATGGAACCGGGTAAACTGATAACAAAGGCAGAATACAACGAGGCAAAAGGAGCATTGACGGATCTGGTGACGTTAAAAGAAGCAGATCTTGCCAAGACAGATATTTATACGGCGGAATCACTGGAAGAGCTGCGTCAGGCGATCAATGCGGCAAAAGCGCTTGGCGAAGACGCTACACTGGAAGAGATCAATGCGGCAAAAGAGGCGATCGACCAGGTAACATTAGTTACGTTAGAGAGCATTACTTTGGAACAACTCAAAGGCGAGCTTGCGACAGCGCTGGAGACTGCAAAGAAAACGCTGGATGCAGGACAGAAAAATTACACCGACGAAAGCTGGAAGAAGTTCAAAGATGCGTATGCCGCTGCAAACCTTTCCAAAGAAGATTTGGATAAATTAAATCTTGCGGCAGTGCAGAAATTGTTTAACGACCTTACGGCTGCAGTGAAAGGGCTTACCGTAAAACCGAACGTTGCAGCGCAGCTTCCGGCAGGAACCAAACGCACGCAGGGAGATACGACGTTTGTGGTAGGAGCAAATAAGACGGTAGTGATCGAAAAAGGCGCTAACGTTAGGACAGTAAAGGTTCCGGCAAGCATAAAATTAGACAATGTGGATTATACGGTAGTCGGTATCGGCAAAAATGCATATAAAGGCAAGTCCAAGATCCAGAAAGTCGTAATCAGCGATACGGTTACCAGCATCGGCAGCCAGGCATTTGCAAATTGTAAAAAACTGAAATCCGTTACAATCGGTAAAGGAGTTACAACGATTGACGGTAAGGCATTCTTTAACTGTAAGAAGCTGAACAAAGTGGAAGTGAAGGGCAAGAGCTTAAAGGCGATTAAAAAACAGGCATTTAAAAAGACAGCCTCCAAAGTAACGGTGAAAGCAAAGAGCTTCAACAAAAAACAACGCAATAAAATAAATCGTTCCGTCGGGTCCTTCGATTGCACCCGGATCAATCACCGTCGTGGCAGCGCTGCTTGCATACCCGTAACTGTCCGGAAAATAAATCGGAAAACTGTGATGCCAGGTTGCTCCTCCGTCGCCGGATACAGCGGCAATCGAATCGATCCCGCCTCCGTCGTTCCACTCTTCCCATCTGGCGTCTGCCGAAGCAAACAAATATTCTCCGTTATAATTTCTGTTGCGCAGGGAAATCAGCGTCGGAATACGAAAGCTCTCGCTGCCTGCTGTAAACGGCGCAAACGGCTCTCCGTATAAAGTCATATCTTCCCCATCCGACACCGGAATGCTTCCCGCTTTTGTTGCTTCCGGTATCCGTTTTAACTCTTCCGAAAGTCCGGGTACCGACGAGGGATACTCGGGCTCTGCAGCCCTTACGGGCATAAATGAAGACATGGTCAGTACAAACGATA
>BLMD01000075.1 GCA_011959925.1 Lachnospiraceae bacterium | reverse complement strand
GACCGATGATTTTAACGAGGTATATAAAAGCGTACCAACCACAATGGAGGACGCAAGCCAAGCGATCGCAGACTATAACACGCGGCTCGGCCTGACCGGTCCAGAACTCCAGAACATTTCAAAGCAAGCGATCCAAGTCTCCGACCTGCTGGGCGACGACCTCGGCAGCGTGATCGAGGAGTCAAGCCAAGCCTTCCAAGCGTGGAACATTGACGCGGCAGACATGGGCGACGCTATGGATTATGTTTTCAAAGCGTCACAATCGACCGGGCTCGGCTTCACTGATTTAATGAGCAGCGTGCAGCAGTTTGGACCTCAGCTTCAAGAAATGGGGTACTCATTCGAGGAGGCCACAGCATTGATCGGCCAGCTCGACAAGGCCGGCGTAAATACCAGCGAAGTGCTGAGCGCAATGAAAAAAGGCGTCGGCTCACTTGCAAAGGAGGGAATTTCTGCAAGCGAGGGCCTCGAAATGTATGCCGAAAAAATCAAAAACGCCGGCAGCATGACAGAGGCGACGACGATCGCCTCGGAGATCTTCGGATCAAAAGCTGGCTCCACAATGGCGGCGGCTATACGAGACGGGACTCTCTCGGTTGCTGACCTCACGGCAGAGCTCGAGAAAAGTAACGAAACGATCGGCGGTTGTGCCGAAGATACATACGATTTTGCCGAGCGGCTGCAATTATTTAAGCAGCAGGCTCAGGTGGCGCTCGAGCCTCTCGCTAATACCATGTTTGACGCGATCAACCAGCTAATGCCAGTAGTGGGCGAAGCTATGGAGGGACTGATCCCTATAATCGAGGGAGTGGCCGGCTCAATCATACCGATAATATCGGAGCTAATGCCGCAGCTTATCCCTTTATTTCAAAAATTTGTACCGGTAATTTTACAGACGGCTCAGGCCGTCGGCCAACAACTGATCCCGCCGCTGCTTGAAATGATCCAGCAGGTGCTCCCGGTAATTATTGAGCTGGTGAGCAGCGTGTTACCGTTGTTGTCGCAGGTAATCTCGGCTATTTTGCCGGTGCTGGTGCAGCTCATAACCGCTATTTTGCCGCCGATCATGCAAATTATATC
>BLMD01000074.1 GCA_011959925.1 Lachnospiraceae bacterium | reverse complement strand
GTAAATATCTACAGCTCTTCGCTGATAATTGTGATATCATCATCATCTTCTTCTTCGTTGTCTTTGCCTCTGCCTCTTTTACGGCCAGCGTTGTCGTCGTCTTCTTCCTCATCCTCGTCTTCCAGGATCTTCCTTGCCTTCTCAACCTCGGATTCCATGGATACCTGCTCTCTCATCTGCCGGGAATATACTTCTTCCTTTTTTCCAATCTTCCTTGACTGCATCATAAACTGCGTCCAGATCCCAAGCAGCGCTGTCACAGCCCCGATCCCATATCCAACCATCGCATTGGCGCCTGTTCCAAGCAGGAAGGATGCCGCCGTCCCCGCCAACAATCCACCGGATATTCCCGTCACAACTACGGTAACCGGTTCTGTCCTGATAACGGCCAGTACAGCCGCAACCAGCGCCGCCGCTCCGCATACCCCAAGCAGTATCGCCGTGTGCGTCGTAAGAAGCTTAGCTGGATCACGGGGTATCAAAATCGAAGCCGTAACAGACGCCATATGCATAAAAACCACAAAAAAGGCGCCCAGTCTCCGGATCCCTGCACACAATACGGCCAGCACAGCCGCACAGATCAGAATCATCACAGGTATCATCGTACCGGAAAACCGAAGTCCCAGCACAACAGCCGTTCCGATGCCGGCTCCCACTGCCAGACCGGAGATTGCCGATAATACCCGAAGCAGCTTCAGGCCAAGGAAGCATATAAGCAGGCCGGTCACAATCGCTGTGACACCGATCACAAGCGCCGCCCGCTCTGCCCATGCCAGAATCAGGGCGGACTGGCCGCCGACTGTCTCTAATATATCAAATTCATTCCACATGTCCAAAAATCAATCCTTTCCGGAAGTATACTCTCTGATGGCTGTAAAAAAATCGAGATTTGGTAAGTAGGTAAGTCCCTTACGGGGCTTACCCCTCTCAGAACCGGACGTGCAGCTTTCCCGCATCCGGCTCCCTGCAAAGCTAATACATCTACAACTATCCGTATATACTTACATAGATACGTGGTCGGACGAGTGGGAATTGTCGCATCAATTCCTTATATCCTTCCTTTGTATAGCTTCTTCTCTGGCTTCTTCTATTCAGCCAGTAGAATAACCGGAACCATACTACATTATAGAATGAGTTCAGGCTTCTTGAATTGTCAGTAATTCCGTAGTAATGATAGTAACCAGTTAAGATTTCATTCAGCTTCTTTACTATCTGGTTTATGCGTAGAAATCTCATATCTCTTATCGTAGCATTTATTTCCTTGCTTTTCTTTGCTAGCTTTTTCTTACTGGTCTTCCTCTTCACTCTGAACTTTCCCGTTCTTCCATGCGAACAGTAATGCGTGAATCCGAGGAATGTAAAGGTCTCCGGTTTCCCGTCTCCACGTTCTTTCCGGTTCCTTTCTGCAAATCGGCCGAATTCTATCAGCCTCGTCTTTTTCTCCTCCATTTCCAGTCCAAAGTGCATCATTCTGCGCTTTAAATATTCATAGAACATCTCTGCGTCTGTTTTGTATTGAAAGCAGACTACAAAATCATCCGCATATACCACCAGCCCTGCGTACCCTTTCATGATCGGCTGCATTTTCTCCTTGAACCACCACACCAGTACATAGTGCATATATATGTTTGCGATTACTGGTGAGCAGACCGAACCCTGTCCGGCTCCTTCCTCTGTCTCTTCATATCTGTAATCTTCCATGATTCCGGCTTTTAACATCCGGCGTACCAGCCTGATAATATTTGGGTCTTTTATTCTTGATTCTATGAACTTTATTATCCATTCATGGTCCAAGTGGTCGAAAAATCCTTTTACATCCGCATCCAATACCCAGTTTGTCTTTTCTTTTTCCAGCATTCCGTTCAGCTTTCTTAATGCCTTATGACAGCTTCTCCCTGGTCGGAATCCCATCATTTCATCATAGAAATGCGGCTCGAACACTGCTTCCAGTACTCGTCTCAATGCTTCCTGCACCAGTTTGTCTTCATAGCAATAGATACTGAGCGGCCGTGTCTTTCCGTTTTCTTTCGGTATCTCCACTCTTTTTGCTGGCTTGGGCTTGTACGCTTTCTTCTTAAGCTTTTCCTCTAATTCTTCCAGATTTTCCTCCAGCCTTGCCCCGTATTCCTCTTTGGTTATCCCATCGGTTCCTACTGCTTTCTTTCCGTCCATTTCCTTGTGGCACTCTTTTAATAATTCCTTATTTATCAAATGCCCTATGGACGTAAATACCATGTCTGGATGTTCGCCTGATAGTTGTGATATTCTCGCCAATTTCGTTTCCATAGCTCCTCCTGTCTCTGCGTACAGTCTATGTTTCCTCTTTGATATGACTTTGCATGGCTAGCCTGCGAGGACAGGCATTTCTCGACTTCCACTGTATGTTTTACCGTGTACTATTCGGCCATCCGACTTCTGCTGGCCATTTGCGGTTCTCCCTTCGACAGTTGTTCCGCATACCAGATGTACGCAACTCATCTGGAACCAGACAGACCTCCTCCAGTTGACTTGAAATCCTTGATTGCATGACCAACCTCAAAACTCCGGGGAAGCAACTGTATTCTCGCTCTTAGTGACTACAGTTATGTTGCTTTCAGTGTATAGGAGCACCTCTGCCTTCCCACTTTCATTTTCATATCGAAGCTATGTGCAGTTATGCCCTGCAATCTCGCTGTCTACGCTTAGCAGACAACATCTCTGCTGTCTACCCAAGACTCGCTTGGTGCGGTATAGCTTGTACCTTACACCGTAGGACTTTCACCCACCGAATTCCAAGCCCTTAGCTGGGCGCACCCTGATAAAAGTAAAAAAGCAAAAAACTGCCGCAACCCATGCAACAGTCTTTTGTCACCTATTCGAACAATGCGATCGCTCCTGTCTCCGTACCATTCACAACATAATATACCGCATTCTCTTCTGGCTTGATATACAATTCTATCGACTTGATATCAGTAAGCTTCCTGCCGGATGCTGTCCATGCATTCTTCACATTGGCAACAATCACATTCTCTTCTATCTGTCTTCCATAATGCTCGACAATTGCATTCACCTTAATATCTTTCTTCGTTGTTTCCTTCTTCGCTGTTGTCTTCGCCGTAGTCTTTGCTGTTGTCTTCGCAGTGGTCTTCTTCGCTGTAGTCTTTGTTGTTGTCTCCTTCTTCGCCGCAGTTTCTTTCTTCGCGGCGGTCTCTTTCTTAGCCGTGGTCTCTTTCTTCGCCACAGCCTCTTTCTTTGCGGTTGTCTTCTTCTCAGGTGTCTTCTCAGGAGCTTTCACTTCTGCCGCCTCTGCCTTCTCTGCTGCTTTAGCCGGGCTGGCCGCAGTATCTGCTGGCTTCTTTTCTGATTCTGCTTTCTCCGTCTTAACTTCGCTGACAGCCGTCGTCTCTTTTGCCGGTGTCTCTTCGACAGTCTCTTTTGCAGTGATCACTGTTTCCGCTTTCTTAGTTCCAGATGTTGCTTTCTTTGTAGCCATCTTAATTCCTCCTCATTTCTTCCGGTGCGCAGGAAACGCATTCTGCCACACCCTAAGCCTCATCACCGAGTCGTGATTATTATAACACATTCATTTAAAAATGCAATCAGATTTGCCAAACCGCTTATATTGTGTATATCTGGTATACTTTTTCTAATTATTTCCAGCTTTCATTATACATTTTTTCTACCTGTATACAGCCCTTCAACAGGCGGAAACGCCGTATCTTTTACTCACATAAAAAATTCAAGGAGCATCCCCGCCGCCACAGCCGTCCCAAACAGCACGGCGATAATCTTTAGATTCTCCCGTTTATTACGGTTCACCTTACACAATACAGCCAGCCCAATCCCCGCTCCCGTACACAGACCTGCTGTCACAGAAGCGAAAGAGACCTCCCC
>BLMD01000073.1 GCA_011959925.1 Lachnospiraceae bacterium | reverse complement strand
CCGTCCATCACCGCAAGCTCATCCTGGCTCATCAGCTCTTTGCCACATTGTCAAGTGAATACTTCACTCTTTTGGATTTTTGTTTATTATAATATGATTGTGAAAGCTGTCGATCTGCTGTCCTCTCCCTCCCTTATTAGGCGTTCCCCTGAATATCCATTATTCAAACAAAGCAGAGCCGCCACTACAAGAAACACAAGCTACGGGGTATTAAAACCAGCCTTGCTCTGCTCGGTATTAGCTTGCTGTGCAGCAGAGCTACAGAGAATTAAACCTTATTTGGGATTAAGGTGGACAGAGAAGATAAATCGTTAAGAGAGGTTTAAGGACGTTTGCTACACTTAAGAAGCATTTCACAACAAATAGGTTGTTTAAATGATTTAGACAAACTATAATATCTGTTATTTCTATGATAGGAGGTAATTTATGAAACTAAAAAAAGTAATGATATTACTCGGTACTGTCTGTATATTGAATACAATGGTTACAGGATGTGGTTCCGGTTCTATTGCTAAGACAGAAGAAAACCAGACAGACGAAGCATTATTAGAGGAATTAAATGATGCGCCGTCAAAAGAGATTGATGGAAACACGGATGGACTGCAGGAAAATACAGCAGGTAAATGGCAGGTACTAGAGCCGGATGTCGCTGCTGCTGTTGATGCGGATTTTCTGGGTAAGGTCTGGAAGATTGAAGAAGACTCATTTTTCATTGCCGAAAAGAAAGTAAAAATTCTTGATGACGGTTCCTTATCATACAGTTCTCCAAGCTCCAATGCCGATCTCCCTGATTCTCAGTTGATTCATGTGATTTTGGAAGATGATACCCGTTTTTATTTAAAAACCACTGATGGAAATGGAGAAAGCTATGAGGACACAAAGGCTGAATTTCAGGACTTGAAGGTACATATGTCTGTTGAAATGAAGGGCAGCTTTAAAAATGATAAATTTTATGCCAAGGAAATACGATTCTTTTAGAAAGTGATGGGAAAGATTATGAAAAGGAAATTGATACTGATGTTTATGATAGCTTTAACTATGGGGATGATCGGATGCTCATCGGAACAAAAAAAGGATGAAATATCTGTGGAGAATGATTCCCCGAAAGAAACGGTTCAGGAAGAAGTAGCAGATGTAAAAACTGTAGATGCAAAAACTACAGAAACAGAAGCAAAAGTTACAGAATCGTCAAAGTCAGAGATTACAGAAGAAACCAAAAAAACCACTTCGGAAGCCGAAGAAATTCCGCTCGAAGAAATCCCGGTCGAAGAAATCCCAGCGGGCGATCCCATAGCAGGAATTATTGAAAAGTATGAAGAAAACATACTTACACTCAGGACTCCGGAGGACGATATGCTCTATTATTTTTTTATGGAAAATACCCCGATATTAGAAGGGTATTCCACGGAAAGTGCCCATGAGGCAAAAGGAGGTTCCACGATTGCTGTGGGCGATAAAGTTGAGATCAGTTACCGGGGGACACTTGATGATGAAGAACATCCAACTCAAGCTATGAAAATTGTAATAATCACAGGTGAATAATTTTGCAAAATTATTGTGTATTCACGGTTAAATCCAAAAGAAGCTGCAAAAAAACAGCGCCAATGCACAGAAGGAATCTTAAAAAGTTGGATTCCTCCTGACTTTCTATAATCTCACATTATTCTGTTGCCGCTGGTATCTCCCCGACAAAGTTATAAATGATTTTGATTTCCTGAAACTTCTCCCCGTCAACCTTTTTCACCTCACCCACCAGAATCCGGCTGATAAGGCGGTTTAAGATACCCTCGTCCAGTTCCCGGACTGCGGCGTACTGCCGGATTTCCCGGATAAAGGTGCGGACATCACTTTCCTGCTCATTGGAGCGGCGCAGGGAGAGTGCCAATTCTTTAAGCTGCTTCTGGTTTTCCTCCTGTTCCCGCTCCATTGCCGCCGTCAGCTTCACAAACCGCTGCTCGGACAGGATTCCCTTTGCCTTGTCGGTATACAGGTTCAGGAACATATCGTCAATCTCCCGGTTCCTTGCTTCCAGCCGCTCCCGTTCCTTCTCCATCTCCGAAGCGTCCGCCAGATACCGCCGCTCCATGCGGCTGCTGATCCGCTGGTAGATGATTCTTCCAGCCACCTTTGCCGTCCGGGATACGGTTGCCCTGGCTGTCCAGGTCGTACACTTTGCGGCATTTCGGTCCCCATTTACCATCAGAACGGAGGGGCCGGATCGTCAGCAGAATATGAGCGTGAGGATTGCCGTCACCCTTGTCATGAAGCGCAAAATCGGCGCACATCCCAGCAGCTACAAAGTTATCTTTGACGAATGCCCGGACAAGGGCCAACTGCTCCTCTCTGGACAATTCCACGGGAAGGGCAACTTCGATTTCACGGGCAAGCTGGGCGTCGCTGGCTTTCTCAATCTGCTCCACGGAGTTCCAGAGGGTGGAGCGGTCTTGAAACTCTGGCGGGGCGTGGGCTGGCAGCATGATCTCCTTGTGGACGATACCGGGCTTATGCGTGTAATCGTGGGTTTTGCCGTCCCACTCATTTGTCAGCCGTTCGCCGCTTCGGTAGGCGGCAGCGGCAACAGCCGAACGGCCCACGCTCCGCTTGATGATTTGGATGGGACAGTGAAAGATTGCTATGTCGTTTTCCTCCTTCCTCCGCAGTCGGTGGCGGGGGATATAGGCCAGCGGAAACGGAACAGACGCAAAGTGGATGTTTCGTTTTTGCTGGCGCACATGGGGTTTGGGGAAGGTGCTTCCCCATCGCGTCCGAAGGACGCAACAGCCCCCGGCAGGGCGCACGGCACCGGCAACGGTGTATAAGTGCGCCGTAAGAAACGGACTTTAGTTTGCGGGGACGCTTTTTTGTGCCTTTTCTGCCGCTTCTGTTGCTCCCGGCAGGCGGGAAAGGGCAATCAGGAACGCCTTGATCGCCTCGCCGTCCATGTTGGCGGTGAAGGGGAACACGCCCTCCATGATTGCGCCATGCACGATCAGGCGGTGGTTCCGGGCGTGGCACTCTGCGTCCCTCTGCTTGTTCAGCAAAATCTTCACCTGGTTCTCGTATTGGGCGGCTTCCTTTTTTGCTTCGTCACGCTGTTTCAACAGGGATTCTTTTTTATCCATGATGTGATAGACCTCCTTTCTGCCAGGGAACAAGTTGGCGCTTGTCCCCTGGCGGTGATGGAGCAAATGCCCCTCACTGGGTAAGCCTCAAAACAGCCCGCTGTCAGGGTGGTTTGAGAAAAATTTTAGAAATTTTCTGCGGACGGCCTGGATGCTCTCATAAACGGATTCCCTGGAACAGCCCTGCATCATTCCAATCTCCGTATAACCGAAACCATACAGCGCATAGAGCAAAAACCGC
Source organism: Lachnospiraceae bacterium (assembly GCA_011959925.1). GTDB lineage: Bacteria > Bacillota > Clostridia > Lachnospirales > Lachnospiraceae > Roseburia_B. The sequence continues at coordinate 6,340 of BLMD01000073.1, read as the reverse complement.
TCCCGCTGAATTGCCGTGCAGGTGTCCAGAATGGACAGCAGCAGAGCCAGGGTTTCCCTCTGGCATACGATGTCCTCCGGGGTGGGCTGATAGGGCAACAGGCCCTCGGTGGCAGCTATGTACTCGTCAAATTCCCGATCATCCCAATGCCGCCGCTTTTCGTGATAGAGGTTCTCGGCTTTCCGTCTGCCCTGGTCATAGCATTCGGCTACTTCGTCATTGACTTCAACAGACACCATACGCCCGTTGATTTTGATGGTGATCTCCATCATGCTTTCCTCCTGTTCAGATTGGATTTTGCGAAATCTGAACAGGAGGGCGGGGAGCGACACCGGGGCCGTTTTCCATTCGCTCTGAAAATGAGAAAATCCGCATGGCAAAAGGCCACACAGATTAAAATGCAATATTCAGCTACATAAGAAATTGTTGTACCTTCAAGACTGGATTTTGCCGTCAAAGGGGAAAGAATTTTTTTGACGCTTCATCCAACTTTGTTAATGACCTTGGCACAGCGGCTACCTCCTAGAGCCGCCAATTTTGAATAGACAATAGGCGGCGGCACTTGCCAAAGTACCGCCGCCATGTGGAACCTATATAAAGCCAATGTGGAGCCTGTGTAAAACGGGAATTTTTTTACTCCCTCGGTGTGACTACAATGCCGTCCGCATTGTCCGGGTCGCGGAAACTGTAGGTAAAGCCGTCAGGTAAAGTTACATCGTCGGAGTTGTCCTCAGTGTCCAATCCCAGTTCAGTGTCGATCTCAATATCTGCATCATCAATTTCCATGGAGTTCCCTAAATTCGTGTCCTGCTCGTCGTTGCCTTTCTGATTAGTACAGCCGGTGAACAGCGAGAAGCAGACCAGAACACAGGCCAAAATCATCATAAATTTTTTCATCACATTTCCCTCTCTTTCAAATGTCCCCGTTTGATTTCCAGCACCACATCCGCCTGCTTTGCCACCTCGCCAGAGTGCGTCACAACCACCACGCACTTCCCGAACACATGGGCACTCTCTTTCAAAATCGCCGTGATCTCCTCGGCGGTGTCAGCGTCCAGGTTCCCGGTCGGCTCGTCTGCCAAAATGACCGGGGCATCGGAGGCCAGCGCCCGCGCAATCGCCACCCGCTGCTGCTGTCCGCCGGACAGTTTCAGCACGTTCCGGGTGATCTCGTCTTGCTCCAGCCCCAGCCGTTCCAGAATGGGGACGGCGTCCAGTTTGGCGGTAAGCCGCACATTTTCAACGGGGGTCATGTAGTCAATCAGATTATAGCTTTGGAATATCAGCGAGATATGGTTCCTGCGGTGGTGTTCCAGCCCCTTTGCCGTAATGTCCTCGCCGCCAAACAGGACGCCGCCCTGTGTCGGCACATCCAGCCCGCCCAGCAGGGACAGCAGCGTGGTCTTACCCGACCCGGACGGGCCAAGGATGGCGTACATCTTCCCGGTTTCCAGTTCTGCGCTGACGTTCTGCAAAACCGCTTTGCCCTTTTCATAGGCGTAAGAAACATTTTTCAATTCCAGCGTAGGCATGATCGTACCTCCTTCAGCTCATTTTCGACAGAATTTCACGGGGTTTCAGCCGCATAACCGTAATAGACGATGCGCTGACGGCCACAATGATAATAGCAAGGCCAATCAAATAGAGTTGGGCGAGGTTGTCCAGCCCAACGGACACTTGGATGCCGTTCTCCGTAGGCAGGGGCTTTTGAATAAGAGTGTCTGCACCCACATCAACCGCAGCGGCGGCAGCTACAACGTCGTTATCATCCTCCGGTTCGGTCTGTATACTCTGCTCCAACAGGTGGTTGCCAATCTGCCCCGCTATGGCGTTGCTGGTGAAATAGGACAAGCCAAAGGCGAGGACGGCAATCAGCAGCACCTCAATCAAATACTGCCCAATGATGGCTGATTTCCTGATACCCACGGACAGGAACACGCCGATCTCATGGATGCGGGTCTTTGTCCAAAGGGTCAAAATCAGGGCCAGAATGATGGCGCTGACAACGATGATCACCACCAGCAGGGTCACGACCAATTCATTCAGCGTAGCCAGCGGAGCGGCGGCGTTCTCGTAAGTTTCATTGTCCATCTCCACGGTAAAGGCGTTCCAGTCGATACCCGGCAGGGCCTTGACTTCGGCCACCACCCGCGCCATATCCTGCGGGTCGGCTATGGTGATATTGAGAGCAGAAAAGCCGTAGTTGATCTCTCCGCCGTCCAATTCCTTTGAGGTCTGCAAATCCACAAACACCCGGTTCTGGATTTTATCGTAGGTGGTGACAGTTTCACCAAACTGCTCCACCGCATGAGGGGTAAACAGTCCAATAATTTGTATCCTGATTTCCAGCCCGGTAAAGCCCTGATCTTCCACGCTGTAACTGTGGGCGGTGAGATAATCCCCGATCTTCAACTCGTTTCTCTCCGCCAAGTCCTGGCTGATGATCGCTACATGGGTATCGTCGGCGGAGATATGCCGCCCCTCTGTCAGCGTCAGTGTGCCAGTGGTGAAAAGTTCATCGTCCTCCGTGTTGCAGACGCCCAGCGCCTTTGTGTAGCCCCGATACTTCGCATCGGTTGAGATCGTTCCAGGGAACAGGGAAAGCTCGTCAAATGGGAGAAGATTGCCCTGCCTTGCGCTGCAATGCTTCACGCCGGAAACGCCTTTGATGGCCGCGATATTTTCCGGGGTAAATTGTACGGTGGAGTACATGAGAAAGCTGCTTGTTGTCTTGCCGGTTTCCTCGTCCACTTCATCTTTGACGGGTTCTTTCACTACATAGGGGCTGTTGCTCCAATCCACGAAAACGTCAAATTTTCCGCCCAAGCTCTGCCGCAGGTCAAGCTGCGCGGCCTCCGACGCTTTCCAGATGGAAAGGCCCGTCAGGACAAAGGTTGCCATAATCAGCAGGATGGCGAACAGGAGAATGGTTTTCCCCCGTTTTCGCGTGACGTACAAAAACGCCCTCTTGAAAATACTCATGGTCGATACCTCCATATTGTTGTGCTGTTCTTCCGAACGCACTCGCAGAATAGCATCCCAATGTGGAATGAGTATGAAACGTATATGGAATTTGAGCAGAAATGAAAAACTCCCCGGCTGGGGAGTTTTCCACATTTATAGTTGAATGGTAAAACACATCCCAGGCGGGGACTTCATGGGCGCAAAGGAATAGGGGATGTTCATAGAGGTCAAGAGCGTGTCCACGATATAAAGGCCCAGGCCGTTGCCCCCGCTCTCCCGGCTCCGTGAGAAGTCTGGACGATAGAACGGTTCAAACAGACGGCGGATTTCATCGTCAGGGATAGGAGTGCACTCGTTTTCGACCACAAGGCTACGCCCCTCCATGTAGACGGAAACCACTTTCCCGGCCTCCGTATAGGCAACAGCGTTTGCGAGAACATTTGATACCGCCTTACTGAACGGGCCAGCCGGAAGTGTCGCGGGGAATTGTTCCGGCAGGTCAAGAGAGAACATAATTTGATGTGCCGCCGCAATCAGTTGGTAGGGTTCGCACAGTTCCGCCAGCAGTTCAGACACATCAACCTGTTTTGGCGCTTCGGCAGTCAAATTCAGCTTGGAGGTTTCCAATATTTCATGTATCATACCGGAAAGCTGCTCTACCATTTCCTTGCACTCCGGGAGGTATGTTGCGTAGTCCTGATACTTTCCAACGCCTAAAATCATGTTTTCCAGTGTGGCGTTCAATGCGGTCACAGGTGTTTTCAGTTCATGGGACGCCGCCCGCAGGAAGTCCACCTTGGCCCGCTCCATATCACGCACAGCGTCTTTTTCCCGTTCTAAATGTTCAATGGTAGACAGCAGATTAGAGTACAGATCATTGACGTTCTGCGCCAGTGTACCAATCTCGTCCTTGGTATGAATAGGGCAGTTCACCCCGTGATCTAATTTCATCATCTGTTCGGTTGACGCAGAAATCTTCCTGATGGGGTCGACAATCGCTTTAGAAAACAGGAGAGAGCAGACAATGGAGATCAGCAGGGAACAGCTTAAAGAGATTGGCAGGGCCTTTTCTACCGCTTCGGTCACGAATTGCTCCTGCCGGATGCTGACAACAACATCATCTTGGGTACTCAATGCAAGCTGCATCTGTGGGGCAAGCAGATAGATCAACCCATGTGTGACAACAACGACAAAGAGCATGATGCTCATGGTATACAGAAATATCTTCGGAAACAGTTTTAATCGCTTCATGGCTGTACCTCGTATTTATAACCGATGCCCTTGACTGTCACGATACAGTCAAGCCGCAGTTTCTTTCGCAGATTTTTGATGTAGGTGTCCACAGTTCGGTCGATGATCGGATAGTCAGCGCCCCACAGTTCGTCCAAAATCTGCGAGCGGGTCAGAACCAGCCCCCTATGCTCCACCAGTAGCCGGAGCAGATCAATTTCCTTGGGCATGATGTCGATTTTCCCGGCGCTGTCGCTGGCTGTGTAACCGGAGAAGTCAACAGTCACGTCGCCGAAGGTTATCGTTTGGGGCAATGGAGCCTGACCGCTTCGGCGCAGAAGGGCGGTGATCCGTTTCCCCAGCAGCACCATGGAAAAAGGCTTTGTCATGTAATCGTCTGCCTGTTCGTCAAAACTCATGACCTGGGTATATTCGTCCTCAATAGCGGTGAGCATCAGGACAGGCGTTGTGCTGTTCCGCCGTATTTCATGCAGGACAGACAGGCCGCTGATATGGGGCAGCATAATGTCCAGCACAACAAGGTCAATATGATTCTGCCGGAAAAGCTGAAGGGCCTCGCTGCCATCATAGGCCGGAATGAGCGAGTGGCCCGTGGGCTTGAGATATTCGCAGATTGCGTCGTTCGTCTTGTAATCGTCCTCAACAATCAATAGTGTTGCCATTGGCGCACCTCCTTTGGGGGCAGTATAACATGGGAATATGGAATGTGTGTGAAATCGCCTGCTGCTTTTCATTCAGTATCAGGGGATATAGAATGAAATAGTATCTGACATAGAATCTCATTTTGTTTTCATATCCGCCCATACAATGTAAAATGACATGGGGTGATATGACAATGTACGACAAACAAATCCGATTCGACTTTCGTCCTCTTGGTCGAGAAATCAAACGAAAAAGGGAAAGTATGGGCTGGACGCAGGAACACCTTGCCCAGCTTATAGACCGCACTTCACATACCGTGATGTATATGGAAACGCGGGGCCAGCATCCCAGCTTGAACGTCTTTTATCAGGTTGTCACTCTGCTGGATATTTCAGTAGATCGGTTTTTCTTCACCAATCGGCACAATAAAGAAAGCGAACGCCGGCAGCGGATAGATATGCTTCTTGATTCGCTGGATGAGAGGGAATTATCAGTCATAGAAGCAACTGCGGAAGGACTGAAAAAATCAAGAGAAATTGAATCTGGCAAATAGCAGCACAGGCACCCGCTGAGGGATAGCCTGTGCTGCTGTTGCGTTAGCCGAGTTTTGCAATATACTCTTGGCGCTGGGCGCTGACTTGGGCCATATCCTCATAGGTGAGATCTCTACGGCCTAACGTGGCCTTATACTCCAAATAGCCGGTCAAATCGTCCAGTAGTGTTTCCGCCAGTTCTCCCGGCGTGGCACACAGCTTCACGCTGATCCACTCCTGGGAACATGAATCCCATTCCAGTATTGTATGGCCATGGGAGGTTTGAACGGCCTCATATATTCCATTTTCGGCGAGGAACGATTCAAACACTGAAAAGACATTCTCGAAAGTCAGCATCAGACCGCCCCCTCAAACATAGACAAGATCGGCCAGGATGATCTCATCGGCCCTCGCCCGGCAGTTGTTGACCAGCCCTACCCACGCCATTTGGTCGTGGGCTTTCAATTCCTCGGTCACGCCAGCGGCTTTCATCAACTGCGGCAGGAGCGTGTCCATGCGCTGCTCCGCCATCCGCTCAACGCTTTTCAGGTGGTCAGCCAGCTTGCCGCTGTTCACCAGCACCATCCACAGCTTTGGCTTATGCTCCCGGAGGTAGTCGCGCCAAAGATCGCCGTACTTGCCATAGAATACATCCTGCCCCGGTTCTTCGTCAAGTATCAGATCGGGGATATAGTAGTCGCCTACTCTCGTATAGGTTAATTCTGCCATAATGAACCTCCTTGTGTTCAAGTCCCATTGTCCTATTCTTTCCATGAAAAGTTCAGTTGATCGTGTCCCTGTTCGTGAATTTTATTGGGCAACTGAACTCGTCACAAGGTATTATGGCACATCTTTCCCCAATTTCTGATAGTTGAGAGAGTGGGAGGTTTCCCGCCCCCGGCTCTCCCCGGTGTTGTAGGTGTCAATGGTTTCTTTTCCCAGGGCGGCGG
>BLMD01000072.1 GCA_011959925.1 Lachnospiraceae bacterium | reverse complement strand
GTCTTTCGATCCCCCAGCGTGTCAAGCTCCATTTCGTCCGTTTCCATAAGCTCCCGCAGCTCCTTAATGTCAAAGGGGGCTAACCTTGCGCCGCAGGAAATGAGGATAGAGCTTCGCGTCTTGCCCGCCGATAGCAGGAATTTTTTATACTGCCGGACAGCGAAATGCTCCGGGTCTTTTTCTTCCAGCCGTTCAAACATGAGGTCAACCGGGCTTTGAAATTCCGGGTCGTCCTCGCGGGCTTCGCTGGCGTTTATCATTTCAAGCAGCGTGGTAAAATTCTTTTCTTCCTCCGGGGCTTCATAGTGGATATAGCCGATTAAGGCGCAGTAAAAAAGCCGTTCCGACTTCACCCAAAAATCCTCCCCGGATTTCTCCCCGTCGCCTTTCGTGTTTGCGATTATGGTATTTACCAGCTTCAAAATATCCTTTTCACTCCGCAGATAAGCAAAGGGGTTGTATTTCATGGATTTTTTGAAGTTAATCGTATTCAGTGCTTTTATCCGATACCAGTACCGCTGTAACATTTTCCCGGTTTCTAAAATCAGTGTGCCTTTCGGATCAGTGACGATATACGAAGTCGGAAAATCTTTTGATGAACATTGCATAAGCGACGGTTTAACGAAAAAGCGGGTCTTGCCGCTGCCGGAACCGCCGATCACAAGAATGTTTTTGTTCCTCGCGTATTTCGGCTGCTTCGGGCGGCTGTTCATGGTGAGCCGTTCCGTCTGTGTAAGCGGGATATTGTTTTCAAATACAGGGTCTATGTACGGCTTTATATCCTCTGCCGTTCCCCAACGTGCAGAGCCGTACTCAATGCCTTTGCGGTATTTCTTTGCGTTTTTGCCTTTTACATACACCGCAAGCCGGATAACCACCGCCCCGGCAATGCCAATCAGTAAGTCAATGGGGTGGAAGCTGGGGGCAGCGGAAGCAAAGGCGGCGGTGAAGCCCTCCCCAAGATGTAAAATCTTTGCGCTCATGTCTGCGCCGGGGGACAGCCGGACAGCCGCGCCTACTTTGTCAAACAGGTACACAAAGAGCAGATAGGGGGCATTTAGGATAAGCAGCTTTTTAATCTCCGGCTTCATAGCGATACCTCCCTGTCCTTGTGTTTGGTCTGCTGGCGGCTGGCGTTCAGCTCCTTTGCCTTTTCCCGGAAAGCCGCTAATGCCTTTCGGATAGAGGGCTTTTTGTCCTGCGTCAGCTTCTTTGCGGAAAACTCCTTGAAAGCGGCGGTCAGCGCGTCCGCGTCCCTGCCCTTGAAGAATACAAGGTAGCGGGGCGGGGTTTCCGTCGCGTCCTTTTTCAGCGCAAAGTCGATCCCGTACTTTTTCGCGGTACTCTGAAACGCCTTGATATTGTCTTTTGTGATCTCAATGTTGGAAACGCCCGTGTTCTGCTTCATAAGCTGTTTTAGGGTCTGTTTCCCGTGGGGCTGCTTGCCGATCTGTTTCTTTGTCTGCGTGAGTACGGCTTTCATAGCCTTTTGCAGCACTTCGGCGGTCAGCTTCCCGGTCTTGATATATAGGGCAACGGTTTTTTCGTTGATTTCGTCCTGCATGGGGTCGCGTCCTCCTTTCGCGTCAGTTTAAGGGGCGGCGGTCAGATACGCACCCGCAGCCCGTTAAGGTCGTCGGCTCTGATACCTACCAAGTACCATTCCTGCGCCATGTTCATTTCAATGCGGGTCGGCTTCCATTTGCCGCGTGTGAACACGTCGAAACAATCCCCGCAATGCAGCCCGCCGTAGTAGCTGGCAAGGTCAAAGCGAATATCATAGCGGTCTGTGCGCTCGTCAAATACCAATGCTCCCGTCATTTTCTGTGCCATAATAAAATCCTCCTTTTGTGGTTTGTGGTAGTTAAAGGCTTTCGCCCTCGTTGCATGAATAATAGTCTGGGTCGCCGTACTGTGGCTTCTTCGGTGACAGTGCGCCGCTTGCCATGTCGTGAGATACAAGGGACGTGTAATAGTTCCCAATCGTGGACGGGGCATTGAAAAGGGCTGCTTTCAGATATTGCTTGATATTGCGGATTTTGGTGGTGTTCTCCCGCATACAGTCCAGCACAAAGCGGATATGATCACCGTCCAGCTTCATAAACTTTGCTTTTACCAGCTCGGCGGGGTAGTCGTCCCCGGCAACACGGATTGTCTTTCTCCGGGTGCATACGGTTTCAAGCATAAGGTCTACAATCTCATTCAGCCTGTCCCCGTCAAACTTCATATCCTGCATGAGAATGTCATAGCTGATATTGTCCTTGATGATCTCCCGGTAAATCTCAAAAGCTGTCTGTGCGTCCGTTTCCTTTCGTTTCCGTTCCGGCGGCGTAGCCGCTTCCCTGCAAGGTGAGGGGTTAGGGGAAAGGATAGGAATGGAATCGGTACTTTGTGGATCAGTAATTATTTTTTCTTTTTTTGGTAAGTCAGTCTTTTGTATATCTTTATTTAATTGCATTGGATTTTCCGTCGTCGGATAACCCGGTGTCGGATTTTCCAATATCGGATTGCCCGGTGTTGGATTTTCCAATATCGGTTTATCCAATCCCGGCGGGGTGTCCTCCGGCGGCTGGGGCTGCTCGTAAATGGTGTATTCAATGGCGGTCATTTTGCCTTTCTCGTCGCGCCCCTGCCGCCGTTTAATATATCCGGCTTTTTCAAGCTCCCATACGGCGGTGCGAATCGCGTCGATACTTTCCCGGTTGATCTGTGACAGCCCCGCAAGGGTATAGTCCCAATCTTCGGGAAGTGACAGCATTTGAGATAAAAGCCCCTTTGCCTTTAAGGACAGCTCTTTATTGCGTAAGTGGTGGTTGCTCATAACGGTATAGCCCTTGTTGCGTTCCACTCGGAAAACTGCCATAGCTTCATCACTCCTTTGGTTGTGGATTTGTTACGCAATAGAACGGCGATTTGCCGGGTTTAGGTATAAATCCCTGTCCCCGGCAAAAATGCGCCCGCAAAGCCGCTTGTAGCAAGGCTCTTTCTGCCCCTAATGCGTAACATGAGGGCATAAAAAAAGCGGCGTTCCTGTTCTCCCTGTTATGGGATAGAGAAACGCCGCGTTTGCGTCGCATTCAGTTTTCATTTATTTTTCAATGCTGGTGTGCTGTGGTCTTTGGGCTTTCTGTACTCGCAGGGGGTAGGCGCATATCAAGGCTCTTTCCCTCAAAAGTAGTAAATTAGTAGTAAATTCAGCTTGAAATCCTGCGTGTATGCCCGTAAATCAAGGCTTTTTTGAGATAATCAACCATTTTATCTTAAAAGCAATAAAGAAAAAGGGAATTTCTATAATGCAGATTTTCGCGCTGTCTTCGATTTCGCAAAAGCAAAATGAACAGGGAATTATTGAATGGTGTCGAACAGAAGGGATTCCATTTTTTACATATACAGCAGAAGAATTGCAGGAAGTAACTGGAACTTTTACAAAGTCTGTGTTTGTCAAGAATCAGGTTGGCGTTGATAATGTTTGTGAAAGGGCAGCAGTGAAAGCCTGTGGAGAAGGTGGAAAACTAATATGTCCAAAAGTTGCGGAAAATGGGATGACAATCGCGATTGCAAGGAGAGAATGGAAGGTATGTTTTGATGGCAAATAGAATTTATATTGTAGGAATGGGACCGGGAAGGGAAGAAATGATGACAGGAGAAGCATTGAATGTGTTAGATCAGTCAGATGTGATCGTTGGTTACACATTATATCTAAAGCTGCTTGGCGGGCGTTTTCAGGGGAAAGAAATGTTATCCACACCGATGCGTCAGGAGGAGGAACGGTGCAGGCAGTGTTTTGAGGAAGCTGAAAAAGGGAAAAAAGTAGCCCTTGTATGCAGCGGTGATGCAGGAATTTATGGGATGGCGTCTTTGATGTATGAGATTGGGAAAGGCTATCCGGAAATAGAACTTTACGTTATCGCAGGGATTACTGCGGCGAGCAGCGGTGCGGCAGTTCTGGGAGCACCACTGAACCATGATTTCTGCGTTATAAGTCTGAGTGATCTGCTGACACCGTGGGATGCGATTGAAAAAAGGTTACATGCAGCCGCAGAAGGTGATTTTGTCATTGTACTGTATAATCCGTCCAGCCATAAAAGAAAGAATTATCTGATGAGGGCATGTGAAATTTTACTGTGCAGCATGGAGGGAGAACGAGTTTGCGGATATGTTGAAAATATAGGAAGAGACGGAACGAAAGTGGAAATCTGTACCTTAAAGGAGTTAAGGGACAGGGAGGTCAATATGTTTACGACGGTATTTATTGGAAGTTCCGGCTCGGAGAACATAAATGGGAAATTTGTCACAAGGAGAGGCTATAAGATTGAAAAAAATATTGATATTTGCGGGGACAACTGAAGGAAGAAAATTATCGGAATATCTTGCAGAGGCTGAAATAAATCATACAATCTGTGTGGCAACGGAGTATGGCGCAATTGTTTTAAGACAGCATCCCCTTGTAAAAGTACATCAGGGAAGAATGAATCAAGAACAGATAGAAAGATTTTTGGACGATGGAAAATATGGTGTTGTGGTAGATGCAACACATCCTTTCGCCAAAGAAATTACCTGTAATATAAAGGCAGCATTGAAAGAAATGGGACAGGGAGGAACAATAATTCCTTATTTAAGATTGAAAAGAAACGGCATTGAGGAAAAGGAAAACGACGTTACTTATTTTGAAACAAACGAAGAATGTGTAAAAGCGCTGGAAGATACGGAGGGTAATATTCTTTTGACTACCGGAAGTAAGGAATTGTACAAATATTGTATTTCAGAAGGAATAAAGCATAGATTGTATGTAAGGGTACTTCCAAGTGTGGAAAGTCTTTCTCTTTGTACGGAGCAGGGTATTTGCGGAAAACAGGTTATTGCAATGCAGGGACCTTTTACTACAGAGATGAATGAGGCTATCATTCGCCAATATGAAATAGCTTATCTTGTAACGAAGGAAAGCGGTGTGCCCGGAGGTTATCAGGAAAAAGTGAGCGCTGCAAAAAAAACAGGGACAAAGGTATTTGTAATAGGCTGTCCTGAACAGGGCGAAGGATATTCTTTCCCTGAAATATACCAGAAACTTAAAGATATGGGAGGAAAGAACTTCCAGACGAAAAACCCAAAAAAAGGAAATATGGAAATACCCTGTGGGTATCCCTCTATGTCCCAAAAACAGGACATATCTTTTGAGATTATCCTGGCAGGCATTGGCATGGGACATAGAAACGGTCTGACGGGGGAAGCAGCGAGGGCAATCGAGGAAGCAGACATTTTATTAGGGGCGGAGAGAATGATTATGACGGTCTGCTCTAAAGCAGAAAAATATCCCTTTTATCAGGCAGAACAGATTATCCCTTATCTGCATGACATGCAGAGCGGAAATACATTTACGGGAAATAAAAAAGTTGTGGTTCTTTTTTCGGGGGACAGCGGATTTTACAGCGGATGCCAGCCTCTAAATGAGGCGCTGAAAAAGGAAATCACAGAAGGACGCCTGAATGCATCCCTGCGTATTCTTCCGGGTATTTCGTCCGTAGCTTATCTGGCTTCATGCATTGGAGAGAGCTATCAGGACGCGGCTGTCTACAGCACACATGGGAAAAAATTATGCAACCTTGTACGGCGGATTAAAAGCAGTCCGAAAACATTTCTGATTATGTCCGGAGTAAAAGATATAAATCAGTTGGGAGAACGACTGACAAATGCCGGGATGCAGAAATGCGAAATCATTACAGGATATCAGTTATCCTATGAAGAACAGCGGGTGGAGAAGCATACGCCAGTAGAATGTATGGAATTGAAGGATGAGGGCTTATATACATGTTTTGTCAGAAATCCATATGCGATGCAAAGAAGGCTGACACATGGTATCGCGGATGGACAGTTTATCAGAGACAAGGTTCCCATGACAAAAGAAGAAATCCGGGAGATCAGTATTTGTAAGCTGCGATTAAGGGACGGGGCGGTTGTCTATGATATTGGCAGCGGCACGGGTTCTGTCGCAATAGAAATAGCGGGCATTTCTGACGATATACAGGTGTACGCGGTGGAGCAGAAGCATGAAGCTGTATCCTTGATAGAAAAGAATAAGGAAAAGTTTGAGCTGCAGAATGTAACCGTGGTAGAGGGGGAGGCGACGGAAGGACTTTCCCGGCTGCCAATGGCGACACACGCATTCATAGGAGGAAGCGGTGGCAGATTAAAGGAAATACTGGTGTCGCTCCGACAAATTAATCCAAATATGAGGGTTGTGGTAAATGCTGTCAGTATGGAAACAATTTGTGAAATAAGAGAGATTTTATCTATGGATGATATTATAAAAGAAGATATTGTGCAATTACAAGTAAGCAGGGCAAAAAAAGCAGGAAATTATCATTTGATGCAGTCTGAGAATCCGGTTTGGATTTGTGCATTTGATTTCTGTGGCAAAGAGCTTGAAAGAAAGGCGTGATATTTGCATGAAAATAAAAAGAGTTATGATTGCAGCTCCTAAAAGTGGAAGCGGAAAAACAGTAGTCACCTGCGCCTTGCTTCAGGTATTAAAGGATTACGGCTTGAATGTGGCTGCGTATAAATGCGGACCGGATTATATTGATCCGATGTTTCATGAGAAGATAATAGATGTTCCGGCAAAAAATCTGGATACATTTTTTACAGATGAAGAAAAGACAAGGAAACTTTTTCAAAAAAGTGCAATGAAAATGGACTTTGCAGTTTTTGAGGGTGCTATGGGACTATATGACGGGGGAGGCGGAGTTAAGAAAGAAGGTTCTTCTTATCATCTTGCAGAAGTGACAAAAACACCGATTGTGCTTGTTGTTGATGTGAAGGGGATGGGACGCTCCATTATACCATTAATAGCAGGGTTTCTTAATTATGATAAAAAACATCTAATACAAGGTATCATACTGAACAGGATGTCAAAAGGATATTATGAAACATTAAAGGCATTGATTGAGGAAGAACTGCAAATAAGGTTACTTGGATTTTTGCCGGAAAAGGAGGAACTGCATATTGAGAGTAGGCACTTGGGACTTTTTCTGCCAGATGAAGTGAATCATATAAAAGAGAAATTACAGGCGGTTTCTGAATTATTTTTACAGACAGTTTCCGTAGAGCGTATCAAAGAAATAGCAGAAAGCGCGGAAGAACTGGAATCTGAAGAAATAGCGATAAAAGAAACCGGAATCGAAAGCTATGGGGATATTGGTCATGTGAAAGCAGTCAGCGACAGCCGTCCAACGATAGCAGTGGCAAAAGATGAAGCCTTCTGTTTCTATTATGCTGATAATATCCGTCTGTTGGAGGAATATGGGGCAAATATAACGTATTTTTCCCCACTGCGGGATGAAAAACTGCCGGAAGGATGCCATGCCCTGTTAATTGGCGGCGGATATCCGGAATTGTATGCAGCTCAGATTAGCGCAAATACGAGAATGCGTGAGGCAGTCAGGAATGCGGTTGAAAATGAAATGCCAGTCGTGGCAGAATGCGGTGGTTTTATGTATTTACATTCTTTTTTGAAAGATAAAGAAGGACTTTCTTATGATATGGCAGGAGTTATTCCTGCATCCTGCTATTATACCGGAAAACTGGTTCGTTTCGGCTACATAGAACTTCGGGAAAAGCAAAAGCATTTCCTGCCAAACGGCGGGGGGATAAAAGGGCATGAATTTCATTATTACGACAGCACTTATAATGGGGCGGACGTAATAGCAGTTAAGCCGATGACTGGAAAAGAATATGCCTGCATTATAGAAAATAAAGCACAGTGGATGGGATTTCCGCATTTGTATTATCCGTCAAATCCTATATTTGCAAGAGCATTTGTTGATAAAGCAAAGGTATATCAAGGAATGATATAGGAAAGGAAGTATGGAAAAGTGAGTATGGAAAATTCATACCGATTTTTTGAGAACAGGAACTGTAAGTATTTTCCCTGTCACAAGGGATTGGGAAACTTAAATTGCCTGTTTTGCTATTGCCCGCTATATTTAAGGGATAATTGTCCGGGGAATCCTGCATATATAGAAAAGGATGGGAGAAAGATAAAAGTCTGTACAAACTGTACCTTTCCCCATCATCCTGAAAATTATGATGCGGTAATTCAGATATTGAAAAGGTAAGAGCGCATTATGGTAACAGAGTATGGGAATATACGAAAGCGAACAAAGAAAAGCAACAGTAGATTGTCACACAATCAAAGGTGCATCGTGATGAAGTGAGAGCTTTTAAACGATGCACTTTTTTAGATTCAATTCTGAGGGAGTGTATGCTTGGTTATCCAGATTTCAGGGAAGGACAGCAATACGGATTTACAATTGTATTCGCTATTTGGAGTGAAAGTAACAGGATTTTGCTAAAAATTTACAAACACACTTGACAATACGTCTCTGAACTGACGTATGGGAAGCGTATGAGACGGGGCTGCTTGGCGTAAAAGAAAAGGTAAAACATGCACTCTCGCTTTATCATGCACTGATGCCGCAGTTTTGCGCTTATGGAAACCGCTGCCTTTCGGATTTGTTTACACGGGGAATGCCTGAATTTCTTTCCTGCATACGCCTGGAACAGGTTTTTTTGACGAAAATGCCAAAAGATGCCGTGCTACGGCAGCTGTTCGGATACGATCCCATGTATGAGGATTTGACGGAAAATATCTGTGAGATTGTTCTTGCCGATCTGATCGTACATTTTTGTTTGAAAAAGCCTTTTGCCGAGGAACATCCGGAACAAAAAGATGCCCTCCGACTGCAGGAAATCGTCCGGGATATGGATCTGCCCGGGATGAAAGTGCTGTGCGGGAATGTGTTAAAGGCGATTGCGGGAGAATATGGAGAAGAGGAAGCAAATTTGTGTTCCTATTTTTCACAGGTGGCCTGCGATATTGCGGTTCGTCTGAAATGTGCGGCAGACCACGGAACGCTTGCAGATTTTATCATCCGAAAAGATTTTTGATTGGATCTGTTTTTGAATATTTTGATTTTCTTTGGAGAACCTAAAGGATACATTAATGAGGTAATATGATTGAAGGAGATCAGAATGAATAAGATATATGAGGAATTTTTTAAAATCGGAATCGTTCCGGTGGTTGCGCTTAAGGATGCTTCCGATGCGGAACCGCTTGCAAAGGCGCTTAGAGACGGCGGGTTGCCTTGTGCAGAGGTGACGTTTCGGACCGAGGCGGCACAGGATGCGATCCGCAGTATGACGGAAAAATTTCCGGATATGCTTATCGGGGCAGGAACCGTATTGACGAGGGGGCAGGTGGATGCCGCGGTTTTGGCGGGAGCGGAATTTATCGTAAGTCCGGGATTTAATCCCAAAGTCGTAAGTTACTGTCTCGAAAAAGAAATTCCCGTCATTCCGGGATGTTCCAGTCCAAGCGATATCGAAGCCGCAATCGAACTTGGACTTGACGTTGTCAAATTTTTTCCGGCGGAGGCAAGCGGCGGAATCGAGGCGATCCGGGCGATGTCTGCGCCGTATCGCAAGATAAAGTTTATGCCTACCGGCGGAATCCATGCCGGAAATATCAAACGTTATCTGCATGTTCCAAATGTCCTTGCCTGCGGCGGCAGCTGGATGGTAAAGAGCGAGAGGATTAAACATAAGGATTGGGACGGCATTACATCATTGACGAAAGAAGCGGTTTTTGCTATGCTTGGTTTTACCATCCGGCATGTCGGAATCCACTGCGAAAATGAAGCGGAGGCACTGGACGCCGGCGGACGGTTTGCAGAGTTGATTGGGGCAGAGAAAAACGTTTTAAATTCGTCCGTTGTTTCGGGAACCTATATGGAATGGGTGAAATGTCCGGGACGGGGTGCCCGCGGCCATATCGCCGTCGGAACAGATTCTGTGGAACGCGCCGTATATCAGCTGACAAAACGGGGCTTTGGCTTTGACTTATCGAGCGGGGTATACGATACATGCGGCTGTTTGAAATCCATTTACTTTGCGGAGGAAATTGCGGGATTCGCAATTCATCTAATCCAAAACGAATGTCGGGAGGGAGTATAATATGGCAAGAAAAGTAATTACATTTGGAGAACTGATGCTGCGGCTGGCTCCTGCGGGATACGAGCGGTTTTTACAGGCGTCCTCGTATGGAGCAGCCTTTGGAGGAGGAGAAGCAAATGTTGCGGTTTCTCTTGCCAATTACGGGATGGATGCCGGATTTGTTACAAAGCTTCCGACCCATGAAATCGGGCAGGCGGCAGTGAATGCATTGCGCCGGTTTGGTGTGGATACATCAAAGATCGTTCGGGGCGGTGCGCGTGTCGGTATTTATTTTCTGGAAAAAGGAGCGAGCCAGCGTCCGTCTAAAGTGATCTATGACCGTGCCCATTCTGCGATTGCAGAAGCGCGCGTATCGGATTTTGACTGGAATGAGATCTTCCTCGGCGCAGACTGGTTTCATTTTACGGGGATCACGCCGGCGCTTTCGGATTCGGCGGCAAATATCTGCTTAGAAGCCTGCAGGGCGGCAAAAGAGAAAGGTATGACGATCAGCTGTGACTTAAATTACAGAAATAAGTTATGGACGAAAGAAAAAGCAAAAAGCGTAATGGGAAACCTCTGTGAATACGTGGACGTCTGTATTGCCAACGAAGAAGATGCGAACGACGTATTCGGGATCTGTTCCAAAGGGACAAAAGTAACTGCAGGAGAGCTGAATAAAGAAGGCTACAGGGAGGTGGCAGAGAAACTGACCGACCGCTTTGGCTTTCAGAAAGTTGCCATTACGCTTCGTACGTCGATTTCTGCAAACGATAACAAATGGGCGGCGATGCTTTACGAAGACGGAAAGTGTTATTTCAGCCGGGAATATCTGATGCATATCGTTGACCGTGTAGGCGGCGGAGATTCGTTTGGCGGCGGTTTGATTTATGCCTGCATGAAGGAGTATCCGCCGCAGGACGCCATAGAATTTGCAGTGGCGGCAAGCTGCTTAAAACATTCTGTGGAAGGGGATTTTAATCTGGTTTCCGTGGAAGAGGTGAAAAAACTTGCGGGTGGAGACGCTTCCGGGCGCGTACAAAGATAAGAAACTGCCCTGGCAGGAAAATGTTTCCTGCTGATATTAGGAAGAGAACAAATTATATGAAACGGGAGGAGAATCAGTATGAATCAAAACAAAGAAGCACAGGTGAATATAAGAAAAGTGGCGATGATAGGCTGCGGATTTGTAGGCTCGGCGTCCGCATTCAGCCTGATGCAGAGCGGACTGTTTTCGGAAATGGTATTGATTGACGCGGATCAAAACCGTGCAGAAGGAGAGGCTATGGATATCAGCCATGGCGTGCCGTTTGCGAGAGAGATGAAAATTTATGCCGGCAGTTATGACGATATTGTGGACGCGGCAATTATTATTATTACCGCCGGAGCAAATCAGAAGCCGGAGGAGACGAGGCTGGATTTGGTACACAAAAACGTAGGAATTTTCAAAAGCATTATTCCGGAAATCGCAAAGCGCAATTGCCGGGGAATTTTATTAATCGTGTCCAATCCGGTGGATATTTTGACCTATACCGCGTTAAAGCTGTCCGGATTTACGGAAAACCGGGTGATCGGTTCCGGTACGGTACTGGATACGGCAAGGCTGAAATACGAGCTTGGCAAGCACTTGTCCGTTGACAGCAAAAGCGTCCATGCGTTTATTATCGGAGAACATGGAGACAGCGAAATTGCGGCGTTCAGCAGTGCGAACGTATCGGGTATCGCTTTAAGTGAATTCTGCGAAATGAGGGGACATTATGCCCACGATGAGAACAGCCGGCAGATCGCAGAGCGCGTCAAAAACAGTGCATATGATATTATCAAAAAGAAGCGTGCCACCTACTACGGGATCGCAATGGCGGTCAGAAGAATCTGTGAAGTGATCATTCGGGACGAAAAATCCATACTTCCGGTTTCTTCTATGATGCATGGGTCCTACGGTATAGAAGACGTCGTTTTAAGTATGCCGGCAGTTGTCGGTAAACATGGCGTGGAAACACAAGTTCCGATTCCGTTGGACGAAGAGGAGATTGAAAAGTTGCAGAAGTCTGCACAGACTTTAAAAAGGATTATCGACGGAGTGGAATGGTAGACAGGGAAAAACGGTGTTCTCCGGGCGTCTGATCCGTCCCGCCCTGATTAGAAAATATAAAAAAGGAACTGTCGCTTTAACGATTGAATAATCGTGAAGCGGCAGCTTCCTTT
>BLMD01000071.1 GCA_011959925.1 Lachnospiraceae bacterium | reverse complement strand
GCGGAGTATCTGAACGAGAAGAATGAAATCCTTGACAGAGAGGCATTTGTCCGCAGGTTAAACCGGGATTATCTTGCGGACAAATATCTGCGGAACCTAAGAAGAAAACAGGCGGTGCTTGCGGCATGCAGAGCCGAGGTGCCGTTTACTTTATACGGGCACGGCTGGGAGCTTGTCAAAGAGCTGTCCGGGCAGCGGGTTTGTGTCTGCCCGGGCGTGGGATTTGCCGCCTCCCTTCAGGTGATGGCGGATGCCAAAATGCTGCTCAATTCAACGCCGGGGTTTCATGGAGGGCTGCATGACCGGGTGTATTCTGCCATGATTAACCGTACCGCCTGCTTTACGGAAAAAAGCGGATTTGCAGAACGTGTGCTTGTTGACAAAACGGAGGCGGTACTGTACGATCCCTGCCGCATGGATACTCTGCCGGAACAGATTGCATCTCTTTATGAAAATCAGACGGTTCTGGAAGCGATTGCAGATAGGGCGTACCAAAAAGCGCACAGAGAACATACATGGCAGAGGCGTGCGGAAAAACTTGTGAAATATTTTTAGTTTTTTTAATAAAAAGTTTATTGACTTTTGTTTTTTTCAGTGATAACATTTCCTGCAATCGTTCGTTTACCTGAAAATGGAAAAGGACATCAGACAGGGAGGAAGTGCTACATGATAAAAATATTCAAAAATATGATTCCTTACTGGCGTACCATATCGGTTATCGTCCTGCTGCTAATGGTGCAGGCATTCTGCGATCTGGCGCTGCCCCAGTATACATCGGATATTATCGATGTGGGGATCATAAACGGCGGCGTTTCCCATATTCTGCCGCAGAAGATCAGAGCGGAAGAGTTTGAGAGCGCAAAGCTTTTTATGTCCGAAGAGGAGAAAAAAAGCGTTTGAGCGCAGCTACACGCTTGCAGGAGACGGCGTTTATGTGCGCAGCGTAGAAGAAGAGCAGGCGCTTGAGGAACTGGATCAAACGCTGTTAATGCTGATTTTGCTCCGCTCTTATGTAAAGAACGGGCAGGCACAAGAGGATATGCCCAGGCTTTCTCAGGAGGAAATGGAACAAATGAGCGCGTCGGTCGGCGACAATACGCTGTTATCTATGGGGATTGCATATGCGAAAGCGTGCGAAGCGGAAGCAGGCGTAGACGTGGACAAACGGCAGATGGATTATCTTTGGAGCGAAGGCGGCAAAATGTTTTTGATGGCGATGCTGATGCTCTTAGCGTCCGTCGGCATCGGTTACCTGGCGTCTAAAGTCGGCGCCGGCATCGGCCAGGGGCTGAGAAGTTCGATTTTTCAGAAAGTAGTGAGTTTTTCCAATTCCGAGATGGACCGGTTTTCTACGGCGTCGTTAATTACCAGAAGCACAAACGATATACAGCAGATACAAATGGTGACGGCGATTCTTCTGCGTATGATTTTGTATGCGCCCATCATCGGCATCGGCGGGATTTATAAAGTGGCGCAGACCGGCGCCGGCATGGGATGGATCATTGCGCTGGCGGTAATCGTGATCGTAGGGTTTGTGCTGTTGCTGGTTTCCGTAGCGATGCCCAAATTTAAAATGATGCAGAAGTTAGTGGACGGCTTGAATCTGGTCTCCCGTGAGATCTTAACGGGCTTATCCGTCATCCGGGCGTTCGGAAGAGAAAAAAGAGAGGAAGAACGCTTTGATGCGGCAAATCGAAGTTTGATGAAAACACAGTTGTTTACCAACCGAGTGATGAATCTGATGATGCCGGGGATGATGTTTGTCATGTACGGCGTGACGCTTTTGATCGTCTGGGTATCTGCTCACCGGATCGATGCCGGCACGCTTCAGGTAGGGGCGATGACGGCGTTTATCACTTACGCAATGCAGATCGTTATGTCGTTTCTGATGCTGACGATGATGTCGATTATGCTGCCGCGGGCTGGCGTTGCCGCAGAACGGATCGACGAGGTTTTAACTACGGAGGTTTCCATAGAAGAACCGAAACAGCCCCGGACGCTGACGAAGCATCAGGGCGTCGTTTCGTTTTCTCACGTATACTTCCGTTACCGGGAAGCAAAAGAAGATGTATTGGAAGATATTGATTTTACGGCAAGACCGGGAGAAGTGACCGCCATTATCGGAAGTACCGGATGCGGAAAGTCCACGCTGGTCAATCTGCTTCCGCGGTTTTACGATGTGACAGGCGGCAGCATTACGATCGACGGAGAAGATATCCGGACGCTGCCTTTAAAAGAGCTTCGGAATGAAATCGGATTTGTGCCGCAAAAGGGCGTTTTATTCTCCGGTACGATCGCTTCTAATCTGCGGTTTGGAAATTCGGATGCCGATGATACGCTGATTCGGGAAGCAGCCGAAATCGCCCAGGCTTCCGATTTTATTGAAGAAAAAAACGAAGGATATGAAAGCGCGATCGCCCAGGGCGGAAGCAATGTGTCCGGCGGGCAGAAGCAGCGTCTTGCAATTGCAAGAGCGATTGCCAAACAGCCCAGGATTTTTATTTTCGACGACAGTTTTTCCGCGCTGGATATGAAAACGGATGCGAAACTCCGCAAAGCTTTGGAACAGAAAGTAAAAGATTCTACCGTGATCATTGTAGCGCAGAGAATCAGTACGATTCTGAACGCCGATCAGATTCTGGTATTGGATGATGGGAAAATCGCAGGCAGGGGAACCCATGAGGAACTTCTTGCAGGTTGTGAAGTATACCGTCAGATTGCAAAGTCCCAGCTGTCTGCAAAAGAGCTTGGCATTGCGGAAGGAGAGGAGGAGCATCATGAGTGATCAAACATCATCGAATTTTAAGGCAGGCCGTCCGCGCAGAGGACCGGGCGGCGGTATGCACGGCGGCATGGTGCCGGGGGAAAAGGCAAAAGATTTCAAGGGTTCTTTTCGGAAATTATCGGCTTACATCGGAAGATATAAAATCGCAATTTTTATCGTGATGATACTGGCAGCCTGTTCTACCGTTTTTTCCGTTCTGGGTCCCAAAATTATGGGAAGGGCGACGACGGCGCTTTCCGAAGGACTGATGCGTAAAATCGCCGGAACGGGAGGCATTGATTTTGCACGGATCGGGAATATTCTGCTCTTTACGTTAGGCTTATACCTGACCAGTTCCGTTCTTTCCTTTTTCCAGGGATGGATTATGACGGGAATCACGCAGAAAGTCTGTTACCGGATGCGGAAAGAGATTTCGGAAAAAATCAACCGGATGCCCATGAAATATTTTGAGAGCCGCACATACGGGGAAGTGCTCTCAAGAATTACGAACGATGTCGATACGCTTGGGATGGGGCTTAGCCAGAGCGTTACCATGATCATTACTTCACTGGCGACGCTGGCGGGAACGCTTGTGATGATGCTTTCCATATCCTGGATCATGACGTTGATCGCTTTAGTAATCCTGCCGGTTTCTGCTGTTTTGATTTCACTTGTCGTAAAGTTTTCACAGAAATATTTTAAAACGCAGCAGGAATATTTAGGGCATATCAACGGACAGGTGGAAGAAACGTATGGCGGACATCTTGTAGTAAAAGCATTTAATAAAGAAGAAGAGACGGTTCGTTCGTTTCAGGAAACGAATCGTGTGCTCTATGAATCGGCATGGAAATCCCAGTTTTTATCCGGTCTGATGCATCCGATTATGATTTTTGTAGGAAACTTAGGGTATGCCGGCGTGGCGATCTCCGGAGGGATATTGGCGATACGGGGGACGATCGGCATCGGGGATATTCAGGCGTTTATCCAATATGTCAGGAATTTTACCCAGCCGATCCAGCAGATCGCACAGGTAATCAATCAGGTTCAGTCTATGACGGCAGCGTCCGAGCGCGTGTTTGAATTTCTGGAAGAGGAGGAAGAGAGCCAGACGACGGAGCATCCGGCGTCTCTGGAAGGCCTTACGGGCAAAGTGGAGTTTGAACATGTCAGCTTTGGCTATCGGAAAGACCAGACGATTATCCATGATTTCTGTGCGGAAGTAAAACCCGGAGAAAAAATTGCGATCGTAGGTCCGACCGGAGCCGGAAAGACGACAATGGTAAAGCTTCTGATGCGTTTTTATGATGTGGATAGCGGCAGCATTAAAATCGACGGGAATGATTTAAGAGAATTTAACCGCAGAGAACTAAGGGATGCATTCGGGATGGTACTGCAGGATACGTGGCTGTTTCGGGGAAGCATTATGGAGAATATCCGTTACGGAAAATTAGACGCAACGGACGAAGAGGTGATCGCGGCGGCGAAAGCGGCGCATGCGCATCATTTTATCCAGACGCTGCCTGGAGGTTATGAAATGGAATTAAACGAAGATGCCAGCAACGTTTCCCAGGGGCAAAAGCAGCTGCTGACGATTGCACGCGCCATTTTAGCAGACAACAGAATTCTGATCTTAGACGAAGCAACGTCTTCTGTGGATACCAGAACGGAGCTGCGGATCCAAAAAGCGATGGATAACCTGATGAAAGGCAGAACGAGTTTTATCATTGCCCACAGGCTCTCGACGATCCGTGATGCGGATCTGATCCTTTTTATGAAAGACGGAGATATTGTGGAACAGGGAAATCATAAAGAACTGATGAAAAAGCAGGGCTATTATGCAGAACTTTACAATTCCCAGTTTGAAGAAGCATCATAAATTCGGATATACAGGCATAAAATGCAGTAATATTTCGGATACGGGCAGGAAACTATGAAACGTAGCGTATTGTATTTTTTGGTGACTGCAGTTTATATGCTGGCATTTTTCTCTGACAAAATGCCGGTTCTGGCAAAAGAAAAAGAGACAACCATAAAGGAAGGCGAATTGTACGCCCGGTCAGCCGTGTTAATGGACGCTGACTCCGGGCGTATTTTATTTGAAAAAGAAGGGAACGTGCCCCTTCCCATGGCAAGTACGACTAAGATTATGACCTGCATCCTTGCGCTGGAAAACGGAAATTTGGAAGATGACGTGGAAGTTTCGGAGTATGCGGCTTCCATGCCGGATGTACAGCTTCATATCCGGGCAGGAGAGCAGTATCAGCTGAAACATCTGTTATATTCGCTGATGCTGGAATCGCATAATGATTCTGCCGTGGCAATTGCGGAACATATCGGCGGGAGCGTGGAAGGTTTTGCGGATATGATGAATCAAAAAGCAAAAGAGATCGGCTGTAAACAGACCTGTTTTATTACGCCGAACGGACTGGATGCCCAAAAAGAGATCGAAACACCGGACGGAAAAAAAGAGACCGTGATGCATTCCACAACGGCGGCGGACCTTGCGCGGATCATGAGTTACTGTATCAAAACATCGCCGAAACAGGCGGAGTTTCTTGAAATTACAAGGACGGATTCTTACAGTTTTTCCAATGCGGAAGGCTCAAGAAAATTCTCCTGTAGGAACCATAATGCATTTTTGCAGATGATGCAGGGAGCGCTTTCCGGCAAAACGGGATTTACCGGCAAAGCCGGGTATTGCTATGTCGGGGCCTTGGAACGGGACGGCAGGACGTTTGTCGCTGCCCTTTTGGCTTGCGGCTGGCCCAATCATAAAACGTATAAATGGTCGGATACGAAAAAACTGATGAAATACGGGCTGTCCAATTATGAGAAACAGGATCTGTCGGAAGATGCGGTATCCGGGGAATGGCTGAAAGCAATCCCGGTTGCAGACGCGCAGAGCAGCCGGCTGTATGAATCGACTGCCGTAGACGTCTATATCAAAGACGACAGTAAGGCGCCTGTACTGCTGATGAAACAGGGGGAGCGCGCGCAGGTATCCTGTGAAGTCAAACAGGAGCTGACGGCTCCGGTAGCAAAGGACCAGGAAGTCGGGACGATCCGGTATCAGCTGGACGGGGAAGTCTTATGGGAAAGGAAGATCTGCACGTCCAAAGAACTCAAAAAAAGGGATTACATCTGGTTTTTTAAGATGGCGGCAGCCAATTTTGTGCTTTAAGAAAGCGGATGCAGAGTTTTCTACACACGTTATGGTCTGCTTTTGCGAAAGTTTTACCGCAGAACTATGAACAGAGTTTGAACTTTGTTAAAAAATCCGTAAAAACTATTGAAAATTTAAGAAAAACAATATACAATTACCTCTGGACAATTTTTAAAATTTAAAAAAATAGATGGAGGGCAAAAAATGAGCAGTAGCAACAACAGCTTGGCAATGCAGCGTATTGTTAAGTTACTTGACGAGAACAGTTTCATGGAAGTCGGATCTCTCGTCACAGCAAGAAGTACAGATTTTAATTTGTCAAACACGGATACACCTTCCGACGGCGTGATCATCGGGCATGGACTGATCGGCGGCAGCCTGGTATTTATTTACAGTCAGGATGCTTCCGTACTGAACGGAACCATAGGCGAGATGCATGCAAAGAAAATCGCTTCCGTCTATGACATGGCGATGAAGATGGGGGCGCCGGTGATCGGATTTTTGGACTGTGCCGGGATTCGTCTGCAGGAGTCGGTTGACGCGTTAAACGGATTGGGACAGATTTATCTGAAAGAGGCGGAAGCTTCCGGAGTGATTCCGCAGATTTCGGCGGTATTCGGAACTTGCGGCGGCGGACTTACGGCAGTGCCGGCAATGTGTGATTTTAATTTCATTGAGTCCTCAAAAGGCAGGATGTTTGTCAATGCTCCGAATACGATTCCGGGCAATCGTGCGGACAAATGCGATACGTCCGCGGCAGAATACCAGTCCAAAGAGACCGGCTGCGTAGACGGCGTCGGAACGGAAGACGAGATTTTAAGCTCCATCCGGGATTTGATCAGCGTGCTTCCGGATAATAACGGAACGGGCGGCCTGACGGAACCGTGCGAAGATGACTTAAACCGCGCCTGTGAAAATCTTTCCGGCATGAAAGGCGATCCACGTTATGTATTCAGTGAAATTGCAGACGATCATGTATTTGTCGAGACAAAAAAAGATTATGCAAAAGATATGGTGACGGGATTGATCCGTCTGAACGGGACAACCGTCGGAGTAGTTGCGAACGGTACCGAAGTATACGACGAAGAAGGCAAAAAGACAGAAGAATTTGCAAATGTGTTAAGCGCGAGGGGCTGTCAGAAAGCGGCGGAATTTGTAAGTTTCTGCGATGCGTTTGACATACCGGTATTATCCGTTACAAACGTAAAGGGATACAAGGCGAGCGTATGTTCCGAGAA
This sequence comes from Lachnospiraceae bacterium, assembly GCA_011959925.1. GTDB lineage: Bacteria > Bacillota > Clostridia > Lachnospirales > Lachnospiraceae > Roseburia_B. Next base: position 4,373 of record BLMD01000071.1, on the reverse strand, counting down.
CAATCTTGCAAAAGCAATGGCGAAACTTACGTATGCGTTTTCTTCTGCAAGCGTGCCGAAAGTAAACCTGATCGTAGGCGAAGCATACGGAAGCGCTTATGTCACGATGAACTCCAAGTCCATCGGCGCGGATTTGGTTTACGCATGGCCGGACGCTAAAATCGGCATGATGGAAGCGGAGCTTGCGGCTAAGATTATGTATGCGGATGAAAGCGCAGACGTGATCCGTGAGAAAGCCAAAGAATACGATGCCTTACAGTCAAGCGTACTTTCTGCTGCAAGGAGAGGTTATGTGGATTTGATCATTGAACCTGAGACGACCAGAAAATATTTAGTGGCAGCATTTGAGATGCTCTATACGAAAAGTGTTTCTGAGTCTCCAAAAAAGCATGGTACAAAATAATAGAAAGGTGAAGTTTCATGAAGAAAAAATTAGTTCTGATTGCCGCCATGTGCTTCATGCTCCTTGGTCTGGCAGCATGTGGACAAACGGATCCTGCATCAGTAGATTATAACGGCCATTCCTATGAAGAACTTCAGTCAAACTGTCAGGGGACAGTGCAGACATTGGCATATATGTCAGAAGAGGACAAGATGTATTATCAGCAGAATGGTGCAGAGACTGTTGTAAATCTGATCAACAAATGGGATGATGCCGTTGCAGAATTTGGTTCTTTTGTTGATTTCGGTGATTTTGAGATTACAAAATCCGGTAAGACTTTAACGGCAGCGCAGACACTTCATATGGAAAAACGCGATATGATTCTGACTTATGTGTATACATATCATTCCATGGAAGTGGAGGATATTACGGTAGACGGCGTATACAGCATAGGAGAGAAGATGTCTACCGCGCTGATGAATACGGTTATGGGAATTTCAATTGTATTCGGCGTCCTGATCATTATCTGCTTATTGATCTGCTGCTTTAATATTTTCCCGTATCTGGAGAAAAAGAAAGCGGCGAAAGCGGCTCCGAAAGAAGACGTTGTTTCTCAGATTGAGGCGCGGGAAGAGCAGCAGGCAGTTGAGACGGACGACGGCGAATTGATCGCAGTTATCGCTGCAGCGATTGCAGCGTCAGAAGGTACTTCTGCAGACGGATTTGTAGTGCGTTCGATCCGCAGAAGATAAGATTGAATGAAAATTTTAGGAGGATGATTTTAATGAAAAATTATACAATTACCGTGAATGGAAATGTTTATGATGTTACTGTAGAAGAGAATGGAAGCACAGGCGCGGCTCCTGTGGCAAGAAAAATGGCAGCGGCTCCAAAGGCAGCTCCGGCAGCGGCTCCAAAGGCAGCAGCAACGGCGGCAGGAGCCGGCAGCATTAAGATCGAAGCAAAAGCAGCCGGAAAAGTATTCAAAATCGAAGCCGGCGTAGGAACGGCAGTGAAAAAAGGCGATACGGTCCTGATTTTAGAGGTTATGAAAATGGAGACGCCCGTCGTTGCAACAGAAGACGGCACAGTGGCAAGCATCGATGTTGCCGTTGGAGATCAGGTAGAATCAGGAGCGTTGTTAGCGACATTAAACAATTAATCAGGAGGTTGAAAGACAATGTCATATATTCTCGATACAATGGGGAATCTCCTGCATCAGACGGCTTTTTTGAATCTGACCTGGGGAAATTACCTCATGATCGCGGTGGCCTGCGTATTTTTGTACCTGGCGATCGCAAGGGGCTATGAGCCATTACTGCTGGTTCCGATTGCGTTTGGCATGCTTCTGGTTAATATTTATCCGGATATCATGGTAAGCCCGGAAGAGTCCAGTAATGGTATTGGCGGTTTACTTCACTATTTTTATTTGATGGACGAATGGTCGATTTTGCCGTCCCTGATCTTTTTAGGGGTAGGGGCGATGACCGATTTTGGTCCGTTGATTGCAAATCCAATCAGCTTCCTGCTTGGTGCGGCGGCACAGTTTGGTATTTTCGGGGCATATCTGCTTGCCATTTTAATGGGATTCAATGACAAGGCTGCTGCGGCAGTATCCATTATCGGCGGTGCAGACGGTCCGACCTCTATATTCCTTGCCGGAAAACTGGGACAGACGGGTCTGATGGGACCGATTGCAGTTGCAGCATATTCGTACATGGCATTGGTTCCGATCATCCAGCCTCCGGTTATGAAGGCTTTGACTACGAAAAAGGAACGTGCGATCGTGATGGAAAACTTAAGACCGGTTTCCAAACTGGAGAAGATTTTGTTCCCGATCGTCGTTACAATCGTCGTATGTATGATTCTTCCGACAACGGCTCCGTTGGTAGGTATGCTAATGTTAGGAAACTTATTCCGTGAGTCCGGCGTGGTGCGCCAGCTTCAGGATACGGCTTCCAATGCATTGATGTACATAGTAGTTATTCTGCTTGGTACATCCGTAGGCGCGACGACAAGCGCGGAAGCATTTTTAAATATCAGTACGATCAAAATCGTGATCCTTGGCCTGGTTGCGTTTGTATTCGGTACGGCAGCCGGCGTAATATTCGGTAAAATATTGTGTGTATTGACAAAAGGAAAGATCAATCCGCTGATCGGTTCCGCCGGCGTTTCCGCGGTTCCGATGGCTGCCCGTGTTTCACAGAAAGTCGGAGCAGACGAAGATCCGACCAATTTCCTGCTTATGCATGCAATGGGACCGAACGTTGCCGGAGTAATCGGTACGGCTGTGGCAGCCGGCGTATTTATGGCAATCTTTGGGATATAACAGAATACACTCAGCGCTCGCTGAACTTTTCTGTGCCGGATGAGGCGGGAGTTTGAGCGTGCGCCAATAATTCAGGAGGATAGAATCATATGTCAGAAGCGACAAAAAAACCGTTAAAAATAACCGAAACAATCTTACGTGATGCGCATCAGTCTCTGATTGCAACAAGAATGACGACAGAGCAGATGCTTCCTATCATTGATAAAATGGATCAGGTCGGCTACCATGCAGTAGAGTGCTGGGGCGGCGCGACGTTCGACGCTTCCCTTCGTTTCTTAAAAGAAGATCCGTGGGAGCGGCTGCGTAAATTAAGGGCAGGATTTAAACATACAAAACTGCAGATGTTATTCCGTGGACAAAATATCCTGGGATACCGTCCGTATGCAGACGATGTGGTAGAATATTTCGTACAGAAGTCGATCGCAAACGGAATCGATATTATCCGTATTTTCGACTGCTTAAACGACCTTCGCAACTTACAGACGGCAGTTACTGCCTGCAATAAAGAAAAAGGACATGCGCAGGTTGCGCTTTCTTATACCTTAGGCGATGCGTATACGCTGGAGTATTGGACCGGCATTGCAAAGAAGATTGAAGAAATGGGCGCGAATTCCATCTGTATCAAGGATATGGCGGGACTTTTGGTTCCGGTGGAAGCGACGAAACTGATGAAAGCGTTAAAAGCCGCGACTTCCCTTCCGATTGAACTGCATACGCATTATACGTCCGGCGTAGCTTCCATGACCTGCATGAAAGCGATCGAAGCGGGCTGCGATATTATCGATACGGCAATGTCTCCGTTTGCTCTTGGAACCAGCCAGCCGGCAACGGAAGTTATGGTAGAGGCGTTTAAAGGAACGGAATACGATACGGGCCTGGATCAGAACCTGCTTGCCGAAATCGCGGATTATTTCCGTCCGCTGCGTGAGGAAGCATTGGAGAGCGGCCTGATGAACCCGAAGGTACTCGGCGTCAATATTAAAACGTTATTGTATCAGGTACCGGGCGGTATGTTATCGAACATGGTATCACAGTTAAAAGAGCAGAATGCGGAAGATAAATACGAAGAAGTATTAAAGGAAATTCCAAGAGTCCGCAAAGACCTTGGCGAGCCGCCTCTTGTAACGCCGTCTTCCCAGATCGTCGGTACGCAGGCCGTATTTAACGTATTGATGGGCGAGCGTTATAAAGTTGCAACCAAAGAGACGAAAGACGTACTTCTCGGCAAATACGGACAGACGGTAAAACCGTTTAACCCGGAAGTGGTCGATAAAGTGCTTGGAGAAGATAAAAAGAACGCAATTACCTGCAGGTATGCGGATCTTTTAGAGCCGGAACTGCATAAGATCGAAGCAGAGATGAAGCAGTGGAAACAGCAGGATGAGGATGTATTATCCTATGCGCTGTTCCCGCAGGTTGCTACCGATTTCTTCAAATATCGCGAAGCACAGCAGAAGGGTGTAGACGCATCCGTTGCGGATACGAAAAACGGAGCCTATCCGGTATAAATTCAGATCAGAAAACAAAACAGAAGTCAGGCATATCAAACGATATGTCCGGCTTCTTTTTTTTATAAAGTATCGGAAGTGACAGAACACGAGAAAAACTGTAACAGTTCAGCCATGCGATTGACCTAACGGGTATTACACCGGCTAAAATATA
>BLMD01000070.1 GCA_011959925.1 Lachnospiraceae bacterium | reverse complement strand
TGTTATTCGTTAGTTTATCTGAACCAAAATCCTCAGTTTTTCTCCAAATTAAATAAGGTATGGGATATTTTAATCTGATACATTTTCCGTCAGATTATTTCATCTCCATACCTTTTGTGCTATCCTTTTATCTGATACGCAGAAAAAAGGACAGGAACTCTCACCGACCAAAGTTTGTGTCCCTGTCCTTACTCACACCATGGCGGACGGTTCCGCCACAGACAAGGATATGATAACAGTAATCACAGAAGAATGCAACGAAATTTCACAGGAATTTTATGATGATGCCATGGATTCCATCCAGATCTGCCAGCTGGAGTGTTCCTGCGGCCACTGCGGCTGCCTCGCAGGGCACGGGGCCTATACCCGCTCCATAAAAACAGCACTGGGAAAGATCCCCCTTGTCATACGCAGGGTGCAGTGCAGCCTCTGCAATGCCACCCATGCCCTCCTTCCCTCCGGCATCGTCCCCTACTCCCAGGTCCTCCTCACGGACCACGCCGCCATAGCTTCTTCCTTTGAAGATGGGAGGGACGGCAGGGAGGTGATGGATACGAACCCGGAACTCTCTCCCAGCCAGGTCTTTTACATCCTGTCCTTATATATCCGTTTCTGGCGGCAGCGTCTCTTAAGCGAAAGTCTCCCGCTGTCCCCCACCCATGCCCTCACTAAGTCCTGCATCCGACTTTTCGGACGCCAGTTCATGCAGATAAAAAATACCAGGAACCTCCTCTTTGTGCCGCCTACATAACTTTGGGTGACTCCCATGCCCCTTTTCCTTATGATGACATAAAAACATAAGGAGGTTTCAGATCAATGGAACAGGAATACAGACATGCCATCGCGCTGATGCGCTATTCGGCCATCGCTCCGCTCATCCCCGGCCTGCCGGAAGGGTACCGGAATCTGGCGGACTATCTGGAGAAAACATCACAAAAAGGACTGCTGCATCCGGACGGGGAGGTCAGGAATTATGCACCCAAAACACTCTACAAATGGTATTTCAGCTACCAGAAAGGGGGATTTGACGCCCTGCTTCCTGCCGGGAGGAACGACTGCGGCAGATCCAGAAAGCTGGACGATGACCTGAAAGAAAAAATCTCATATCTGAAAGGACGCTATCCCCGCATGGGTGCAGCCGCCATTTTCCGGCAGTTAAAGGAGGACGGCAGCATAAAAGGCGGCGAAGTCTCCGAGTCCACTGTGAACAGGTATGTGAACCGGCTCGCCCTGGAAGCAGGAAGTACGCCCGTCCAGGATATGCGGCGCTATGAACGCCCCCATGTGAACGAAGTCTGGTGCGGGGATTCCAGCGTCGGGCCGTACCTCAGGACAGCAGACGGCAGGAAACGCAGGGTATATGTGATCGCCCTGATCGATGACACAAGCCGCCTTGTCACCGGGGCAGGGGTGTTCTTCGAGGATACCTTCGTAAACCTCATGTCAGTGATGAAAAGCGCTGTGGCAAAGTACGGCGTGCCCAGGATGTTCAATTTCGATAACGGCAGCGCCTATAAGAACAAACAGATGGAACTGCTGGCCGCCCGCATCGGAACCACCATTAATTACTGCAGACCCTATACCCCGACAGCCAAGGCCAAGGTAGAGAGATGGTTCCGGACCATGAAGGACCAGTGGATGGCCTCCCTGGATATGCGGGATTTCCATTCCCTGGAGGCCCTTTCCGGAAGCCTGTGCGCCTACGTCCGAGGCTACAACCTTTCCGCCCATTCCTCCCTTAAGGGGAGCACCCCTCAGGAACGTTTCTTCTCCGAGCCGGAAAAGGTTCGCCGTCTCCCGGAAGAAAAGATGAAAACGGATTTCCTCCTGGAACTGGAGCGCAGGGTATCCGCAGACAGTGTGGTCACCATCGGGAACGTGGAGTATGAGGTGGACATGCGCTTTGCCAGGCAGAGGATACGGCTGCGCTGCTCTCCGGGCATGGATGAGGTCTATGCGGCAGAGGCGGACGGCACCCTGCTCCCGGTAAGGCTCTTGAACAAGCAGGAGAACGCTTCCGTGAAGCGGGAAAAACTCCTCCTTTCCGAAGGGGGTGAGGGATAAATGGAAAAAGGACATTCCATGGAGGTTTCGCGTTTCGGGCTGGAATTCAACCCTTTCCTGAAGAATTCCAAAGAGATCCTGGTGGAGACGGCCCAGTACCGGGAAGCCCTCTTCCGCCTTTCCTATCTGGCTAAGACAAAGGGCTTCGGCCTGCTCACGGGCGGGCCGGGGCGGGGCAAGACCACTGCCGTGAGAAACTGGGCGGCAGCACTGAACCCTTCCCTCTACAAGGTGGTCTATTCCTGCCTCTCCACGCTCACCGTTTCGGATTTCTACCGCAGCCTCGTGGAATCCCTGGGCGGGCAGCCCTCCTTCCGCAAGCCGGATAACTTCCGTTCCATACAGGAGGAAGTCAGCCGGCTGTGCCTGGAGAAGAAAAAGACCCCCGTCATCATTATTGATGAAGCGAATTATATAGGCAATGCAATCCTGAATGACTTAAAACTCCTGTTTAACTTCGAGATGGATTCCAGGGACCGGGCCGTGATCCTTTTGTGCGGCCTGGGGCAGCTGAACAATACCCTGCGCCTGTCCGTCCACGAGCCTCTGCGCCAGAGGCTCGTGATGAACTTCCACATGGAGGGCATGACGAAAGAGGAGGGGAGGACTTTCATCCGGGCAAAGCTTGACGGGGCGGGATGCAGCCACGCCGTCTTTGATGAAGGAGCCACCGAGGCCCTCCTGAACGCTTCGGACGGCACGCCCCGTGTGCTTAACCGCCTCTGCTGCCAGAGCCTGCTGTGTGCAGATGCAAAAAAGCTGGATCTGGTGGATGCCGACACAGTCATGCAGGCCATAAACGACTGTGAACTGGGATAGGAGGCCGCTTATGGATAAGATAAAAAGGAAAGCCCTGCAGCGGGAACTTAAGGCAGTAGAGGATGCCTATGCCGGGACACTTGGCTGGCTGGAACTTGGGGAACTGCGTTCCTGGGTGGAAGCTGGAAACAGCCCCTATGAGAATCCGGAACAGGCCATCCATGAAGATGGTACCTTTTTTGACTTCATCGAATGGCATCGGACGGCACGGTGGGTCACCGTCAGGGAACCTCTCGATTTACGGGAGCTTTCGGACAGGGAGCTGTTTAACTTTTATACGGACAGACGCTCTGACCATGGCTCTTTTGAGGAGACAAAAAAGTACCTCCGGGATGCACAGACCTTTCTGGGCTGTGAGATCCTCACTCTCATAGATTTTCTGAAAGAGAGAGAGCTGCTGTATGCGTACCTGCGTTATAAATATCCTGAACCACTGACAGAGGAAGAGGAACTTCCATTCTGATCCTTTCAGGAAGAGATACCCCTGCGCAATTAATTTGCATAGGGGTATTTTCAGTTCCGAATAATGTGCGAAACCATGTTCCCACAATGTGACGGGAAATCTATCATAGATTACTTTCCTGCTAATATAATCTGCAAATCTAATGCTCTTTTAATCTGAAGAACAACAGGATAGTAAGTCGTTGAATTTTCTGCCCGTCAACTTCTACGGGTTCAGAAACAAGAATTTTTTCTATAAGTTGATTGATTATCTTGAAATTGAGTTCCGTTATTCCTGCATAACCGCTTATCTGCTCCGCAAACTGCTCAATGGAAGATAACTGCTCTTTGTCTGCTATGGCACTTTTTTCAAGTTCCTTTATCTTGGCTGTCAGTTCTTCTTGCTCGCTGTCAAATCGTGCCGACAACATCTGAAAACGCTTTTCGGTCAACAGTTCCCTTGTCAAATCCTCGTACAGTTTGGCATACAGGTTTTCTATTTCCGACACTCGCTGTTTACATTGCCTTAGTTCCTTTTTCTGCTGTTCCTTATCTGCCGACAGTTGGAGATTAAGACGCTCCGCAATTTCCGTTACCATTGCTTTCCTGTCCGTCAGTGCCTGTCCTGCGTGTTTCTGAATGTCCGCAAGCACAACTTCGTGAACCGTCCTCGCCTCAATGGTGTGTGCCGAACACCCCTCTTTCCCAAACTTACGGTATTTGGTACAGCAGTAGAAAGTCTTGTCCAGTACGTTGTTCCGCTTTCTTTTCTGCTCGACTTTGACAAGCATGGTGCTCCCACAATCGGCGCATTTTATAATCCCTCGGAAAATGTTGTCATATCCGCTTGAACTTTCCCCGATAACGGGCGGTCTGCTCTCCAAAATCTTCTGTATGGTGTTCCAGCGGTTCTGTTCAATAATCGGCTCATGTGTGCCATAGATAACTTCACGCTCCGCATACGGGATATACTGTCTTTTCTTGGAACGCATGGTCTTGGTCGGTCTTTCCGCTACGGTAAGGTTTCCAGCATAAACGGGGTCATGTAATATCTTACTGACATAAGCGGTGTCCCAATCATACATCTTTTCCTCATCAGTGTACCGCTCAAACATTTCCTTTTTGTAGAAACTCGGCTTTATGACCTTTGCCTTGCGCAAGCGGTTACAGATAGTGTGAAGCCCCACGCCCTCCTCGGCGATTGAGAAAATCAGTTCCACAACGGGGGCGGTCACTTCATCAATGACAAGGTGATTATGGTCGTTCTCGTCTTTCTTATAACCGAAAGGGGCGGTAGTAGCCATATACTTGCCCTGCATTTTCCTTGCGTGGAGTGCGCTCTTGATTTTCCTTGACGTGTCCTTTGCGTACATTTCATTGATGATGTTGCGGAATGGTGTAATATCCATTTGTGCGTTGTCTATGGAGTCCACCCCGTCATTGATTGCAATGTACCGCACGTTATGGTTAGGGAAAAATACCTCAATATAAGTACCTGTTTCAAGATAATTCCTCCCCAAACGTGACAGGTCTTTTGTGATGAGCGTTGACACTTCCCCGTCCTGTATGTCCTCCATAAGCTGTCGGAAAGCGGGGCGGTCGTAGTTTGTACCGCTGTAACCGTCATCAACGTAGAACTGGCAGTTCAGAAAACCGTTGCGCTTTGCGTAATCTTTCAGCATGGTTTTCTGTGTGCTGATACTCATGCTCTCGTTGTTCGTGCCGTCATCTTTGGAAAGCCTGCAATATAAAGCAGTGATTTTGTCGTTATTCAGTTTTGCCCTTTTCATTTTGTCCTCCTTGATGAAAAGGGACTTCCTCTTAACTCCTATTATACTATATTCCCTTTTCCGTTTCCAGTGCTAATTTACGCTGTTTTCCGCTATCTCCTTAACCTTTTTTGTTATCTGTTCCTCGGCTATCCGCTTGAATACCGTTTCCATTTTTTCAGTGCCTACATAGTGCCTTTCCACGATTATTTTTGTGGGTGGGTGCTGTCGGGTGGCTCTTTGCTGTGTATTGCTGTCTTTGCTCATAAATCTGCTCCTTTACAATAAAATAGAGCGCATAGATTTGTTCTATACGCTCTGACGCTGTGTTAATTGTCCTGCTTTAGTTTCATAAAAGTTAGTTGACAGATTAGGAAATTAAATATATTTATTTATATCATTTTGGTCTATAACCCTTTTGCCTAATAATGTAATCGCCTGTTTCGGACATCTGCTAATGCAACGATAACACATTGTGCATTTATCACATGAAACAGCAAGTCCATTTTTTATTGAGATATTACCCATAGGACACAAGCTTTTGCATAAACCGCAACCGATACATTTTTGGTGGTCGATTTTTAGTTTATCCGTATATCTTTTTGTTTTCCACCCAAAATATAATCTCTGTCCGAATAATCCTGCCAAACGATAGCCTATCCCCAATCCCTCTTGTGGTGGTTTTCCGTTTTTTATGGAATGAACTACCTTATGTATTTTTTCTTCTGCTTTCATTACCAATTCTTTATTCTTTTCGGGGCTACGTTTTAACACTTTTACATCACCAATGCTGTCCGGCATTTTTAAATGTAAACCACCTGATATAACCGCACCATAGCTGTTTAACAGTCGTGCTAATATTCCTGCGCCGTCACCGCTGAAAAGCCCCATTGTTGCAATAATAAAAACCTTTTTTCCTTTCCAAATGTATTGATTTGACGTAACATAATCACGCAATATTTTAGGAATATTGCTGTATTGCACTGGATACCCTATCACAATTTCATGATTATTTTTTATTTTGTCCAAGGTACATTTATCTTCAATGGAAAATGTATTTTTGCTATTGTCATATTCTGCTAAAAATTTATCCACACATAACTTTGTATTCCCTGTACCACTAAAATATATTCCTATCATCACATACCTCCCGATTTTGATGTTTTGATTAAATCATACTATAATCACACACATATTGCTATCAGATTTCAATTAAATTTCTCCCTCCGCTTAGTCTTGTTTTGTTGCCTGTTATGCTGTCGGCTCTCGTTCTGAAGTTCCCTCTCAAGGTTCTTCCTGTTATAGCTGATTACCTCGGCATACGCTAATTCTATGGCGGTCTTGGTCTGCTCTTTGCCGATACTGTCATATTCAGACTGCAAAGACTGTATCTCTGCTTTCCACTGTTTCGGCGTTATCTTCTCGCCGTTCTGTAGAAGGCTCTGCATACGTTCTTTTAATTCGGGGTACTTCGATAAGCTGTCCTTATGC
>BLMD01000069.1 GCA_011959925.1 Lachnospiraceae bacterium | reverse complement strand
GTATTAGTGCAGGAGAGGGTACAGATAAATGAATCTGCAAAGCAGAATCTTCCAAGGTATGCGGTAGGTAAAAACTTGGATTCCCTTAGCGAGATTTTCCATAACACATACAGATTGCAGCCGACCGCAGCGAGTACAACGCTTGGATTCTACATTACCACGACTTTAGAGCAGGATTACATTATAACGGACACACTAGAAGTAACCGTAGACGGTTTTATAAATTTTGCCACAACGGATTATCTGATATTCAAGGCAGGCGAAAGCTACGCAGAGGTAAAGGCGGTATGCACGACCGCAGGAACGGCGGGGAATGACTTTGTACCCGGACAGGTAAACAAATTGGTATCAGATGAATTTCTGTATTTTAAAGAGGTATCAAATACAACAGTGACGGCAGGAGGGAGCGAAGAGGAAAGCGATACGGCATTTTATAACCGCATGAGGGAAAGCGAGGAATCATACACGACCGCCGGACCCCGTGGAAGCTATATTTATCATGCCAAGTCGGTATCATCACAAATAAGTGACGTTTCGGCGGAAAGCCCGGAACCCGGAATAGCGGATATTAGAATCATGCTATACGGCGGGGAATTGCCGGATAAGGAATTGATAGACAGGGTACAGGAGTATTTGAGTGCGGACGATATTAGACCAATGACAGACAAGGTAATAGTGGCAGCACCTACCACGATACCGTTTGATATTGAAGCGGTTTATTACATATCACGGGATAAATCAGCAAGCACAAAGGAAATCCAAAGGGCCGTTGATTTGGCAGAGGAAAATTATATATTATGGCAGACCTCTAAAATGGGGCGGGATATTAACCCGTCCTATTTTAATGCTATGCTTATGGAATCCGGCATTAAAAGGGTGGAGATTACAAAGCCTGCATTTACGGCAATTTCAAAGGGAAGCGTGGCAGTCGTAAGGGATTGCAATATATCTTTCGGGGGTGTGGAAGATGAATAATATCAAGACGGCAGATTTTTTACTATCCTTTCCGCCCGCACTGAAAAAAGATGAAAAAATGCTTGCCTTGGGGCGGTTGATTGCGGAGGAATTGCATATATCCGCATGGGAAGCAGAAAAGAACGTCATATATGCGAATATAGACAGCTTATCGGAAACGTGGCTTGACGTATTAGCCTATGATTTGCATGTGGATTGGTACGATTACGACTACCCGATAGAAGCAAAAAGGGCAATCATAAAGGACAGTGTAAGGGTACACCAAAAATTAGGAACTAAGGCAGCGGTAGAAAGGGCATTGGGAGGGATACACCCACAGAGCGAAATTGAGGAATGGTTTTCATACAACGGAAAGCCGTATTGTTTCCGCATAGTGCTTGATACAACTAATTCAAGGGTTGAAGCAGACTATGAAGAGATTGTAAAGACGGTTGACATATACAAGCGTCTTACGGCTCATTTGGACGGATTATATTACCAATGCTCTATTTGCGTGGTAGTCATGCCACACACGGAGTATTTTTTATTTTCTACGCCTATGACAGGGCAGCTAAGGGCAGGCACAGAGCCGTACAGAAACACAGAGGGAGCGGTAGAAAATGCGGTTATCAGCATAAACGCAAAGGCAGCAGGGTATATAGCCGAAGCCGTGAGGGCCGGTACGAAGCCGGACAGAAATATAGTGTTTTCTACGCAGGATAGCGGGATTGTGACCGATTCGGACACGAAAGGTTATCCGTTTACGAGCAATCAGACAGGAAAAGCCAAAGCAGGCACGACCCCTTACATAGACACCGCAGGCGGTGCAGGGAGCGAGGGAGTGACAGCAACGGCAGCAGGGCAGGGGTATAAATTCGATTCCGATTTGGCAGGCACGAAGCCGGACAGAAATATTTTATTTGATTCCGTGGACGTGCAGGCGGTGGGGGAAGCGGATTTAGAAGCCTATGTATTTGAAAATGCCTTTACAGGCACGAAGCCGAAAAGAAATGTTGTATTTTCGGGGCAGACGGCGGAAGTCGTGGCGGATTCCGATACCGCAGGGTACGGATATGAAACGCCGACAACGGGAAATGCAACCGCAGGCACGAAGCCGGACAGGGCCGTAGAAACGGCACAGGAGGTAAAGGGCATAGCACAGACGGCAGACACCGACAGTTACCAATACGAGGTCAAGCGTTGCGGTGCTAATCGGTTAAGCAAATAAAAGCAAAGGAGATTAAGGAAATGCTTACAGAAAGAGCCTTTGAGAGTTTCAAGAAATTCATTGAAACGAACATTGCATACGCAAAGGTCGAGTATGAGGGTGTGCTACATAAAGCGGAGATTGTCAGCCGGGAACGCTTGCCGGACGGCAGGGTAGCACTAAGCATACCGATTACGCCGGAGGTATCGGGGGCAACCACGATAACCAAGATTCAGTTGTACGATATTGGTAATAAGTTGTGGGCGGAGAAAACCGAAGCAATCAAGTTAAAAGGGGTGCAGCAGGGCGTACTGTACCGCTTTAGTTTCAACTTTAAGGAGGAATAGCGGAAATGGGATTATTCAAGATTTGGAAAGACCATGTAACGCAGTTTAGCAACCGTTACAAGGAAATCAACAACGCAGACGGCACGATAACCCATGAAGCGGTAGAGGGCGAGGTAATACAGGAGGGTACACCACAGAACGCAAAGAATTTTAACGATATGGAGCAACGCATTTTGGCAGCCGGGGAGGTTGCCGGACTTGCTATGTTAAAGGTCGGAGCGGTGGAAAGCAAGGTCGAGGGATTGGCAGGCGAGATTATCGAAACGACCTTAACCAATTCCAAAGAGTACCCTTTCAACAATTCCAAAAAGACCCTTGCACTCAAAACGCCAAGGGGCAATTTGGACTATACCGTATTCGTGGAATCAAGCACGGAGGACGCAGGCGGAATAGGGGAAATCAAAATAACCGATAAGCAGTTGAACGGTTTTAAGATTGAGTTTACCGGGGCCGCCAAGGAAGTATCCGTAAAATGCACCGTACAGGGAGGTTACGCATAATGGCAAACGTGATTATCAAAAGTGCGGAAAGAAAGGCACAGACGGCAGCGGTGTTGAACGCTTACGGCGTGGGTGGTGGCAGGGCAACCGCAGCACAGAGGGAAGCAGCCGAGCATATCGCAGTACGTTCCAATGAAGCGTACAAAGAATTACAGAGAATGGGAGGTAAAAGGTAATGGCAACAGCAAAGATTATTACAGTTGAGAAAAACGAGGGCGGGAAAATCCCCTATGAGGTATCGGGTACGAAAATCATCTTTGGAGAAGATGAACTTATGATAAATCTGAAAACCCGGCAGCGTGACTATGAAACAACGCTTGATATTTGCAAGGACAAGGAAAACGGCTTGACGGTTGGGGTCAATACGTCCTCTACGGAATATGTGGCACAGGTCACAATACCCGCCCGTGAATATGAGGTTGTAGAAACTGAAAAGCAGGACGAGGACGGCAACCCGGTAATGGAAAAGAACCCTTTACCGTTTGACATGAAGAAATGCACATTGACCTTATGGGCGTTAATCTAATCTGATTTAAGGAGGATAATATACAATGGCAAATTTTGACGATTTACAGGGTGCGGTAGCACAGTTTGGGGCAGGAAACAAGGTTATTTATGATGATATTGGTATGCCGTCCATTATGGTAGGCGTTCCCAAGATGAAGTATTCCGACATTATCACGGGCGGTACGGAGGAAGTGTTACCGTTTTTTGTTGTGGACGGCGAGGAAAAGGAAGCTATCTATGTTTCTAAGTTTGCTAATATCGTGGAGAATGACCGGGCGTATTCTTTGGGTATGAAGTTGCCGAAGAATTATATCACTTTTGACCAGGCGGTAGCAGCCTGCAAGGCAAAGGGCAACGGTTGGCACTTGAATCAGACAGGCATTTTTGTCGTGCTAAATCTGTTATCACAGAAAATGGGGACCGTACCGCACGGGAACACCAACTACGGAAAGGATTATTACCATGCCTACGAGCATGGAATACAACCGCAGGGAGAAACAGGGCGGACACTTACGGGCAGCGGTGGCCCTACGTGGTATCACAATCACGATATGTCGGGCATTGCAGACCTTAACGGCAACGTATGGGAGTGGACCGGAGGATTCCGCCTTATGAATGGAGAAATTCAGATTATCCCATACGGTAACTGTATGAAACTTGATTGTGATATGTCCGAGGATAGCACCCTTTGGAAAGCAATCATGCCTAACGGCTCATTGGTTGCACCGGGTACGGCAGGAACTTTGAAGATAGACCAAACGAGTGCAACCGCAGGAATCAGAATCAACACAACGGTACAGTATCCGACAAGCGGGGATACATATAGATATATTCCGTTCAAGACGCTTGCGGCAGCAAGCGGGGTTACTATCCCGAAACTGTTAATAGCGTTGGGGGTATTCCCGGACAGCGGAATTACAGGATACGGAAACGACCATATTTGGATGCGGAATCACGGCGAAAGGCTGCCTATCCGGGGGTCGAGTTTCTTCAATACGTCCAATTCGGGGCCGTCTGCCATCTACTTGCGGTATCCCCGTTCCTCCTCTACCGGCTACGTGGGTTTCCGCTCCGCTTTTTGTGAACTGTAAACTGAACACTGATAAACTGATAGGGTGTGCGATAGCACACCCTTATTACAAAAATATATCAGCAAGGCAGGGAAAGCATGGAAAAGAAGCAGGGAACGCAGAAAACCGGGACCGGCAACGGAAATGAGATTTTCCACATAAAAGAGAAAATCTACGAAATGATACTATACGGAAATCCTGCCTTAAAAGACTTTCCAAAGACTGAAAGGTATGTACTGGCAGGCAAAATAAGAGAATCAATGTATACGGCGTTGGAAATGGCGGTACGGCTTGAAAAGAAATACCACAAGAAAACGACCTTACAGGATTTGGATATTGAAATAGATGTATTAAGAAATCTGCTAAGACTTGCGAAAGACCCGAACCTATACCAAAAACAAAAGCCTTGTTTGGACTTCCATACGTGGGAAGTGTGGATTAAAAAGGTAAACGAAATCGGTTGTATGATTGGTGGTTATATGGAGTGGGTAAACGGAAGGGAGAAGCAGAAATAAAAATACATTGGGAAACAATCACATTTGTATAGGTGGCTGCCTATCCGGGGGTCGAGTTTCAACAATACGTCCAATTCGGGGCCGTCTGCCATCAACTTGAATAATCCCCGTTCCAACTCTAACGACAACGTGGGTTTCCGCTCCGCTCTGCCCCTATGCCAAGAAGCCTTACGGTTACGACTGTAAGGACAGTGCAAAAGGGTTAAAGGGGTTGTTTTCCATTCCTGGACATTCCGGGAAAAAGATTATATTGCCGTAAAGACAGTTAGTAAGCGTAAGCCGAAAAGAATTATATTTGTCACGTCCGAAAGGGTTAAAAACCTAGTAGGTTTGTACGGCGAAATTTTAAGAAAATCAGAGGTTGCAAATGCACAGTATCAAAAATATCTATGAGAAAATATACGATTTTGAAAATCTGCATAAGGCTTGGGAAAAGGCACGGAGGGGAAAGCGGTACAGGGAGGACGTATTGAGTTTCAACCGTAATTATGAAGAGCATTTAATAGAGATTCAAAATCAGCTAATCTATGAAACATACGAAGTAGGAAGATACCATAGTTTCTATGTGTTTGAGCCGAAAAAGCGGTTGATTATGTCCTTGCCGTTCAAAGACAGGATAGTACAATGGGCGATATATCAGCAGCTTTTCCCGCTCTATGAGAAAACTTTTATTTCTGATTCCTACGCTTGCAGGCAGGGGAAAGGAACGCATAAGGCAGCCGACAAGTTACAGTATTGGCTAAGGCAGACGGAAAGGAAGCCGGAGCGGTACTACTACCTCAAAATGGATATATCCAAGTATTTTTACAGGGTAGACCATGAGATACTATTAAAAATATTGGGCCGCCGTATAAAGGATAAAAGGTTGCTTAATCTGTTAGAGAAAATCATAAATTGCGAAACTACGAAATTTGGCTTGCCAATGGGAAAAGAGCCGGACGAAGTAGAGGTAGAGGACAGGTTAGGCAATAAAGGTATGCCGATAGGCAACCTTACTTCTCAAATGTTCGCAAATATCTACCTTAACGAGGTAGACCAGTATGCAAAGCATGAGTTGGGGTTGCATTACTACATACGGTATATGGACGATATTATTATTTTACATCACGATAAAAAGTATCTTGCACAGGTTAAGGAGGATTTACGCATTTTCCTTGATGAAAACCTACGCTTGAATCTCAATAAGAAAACAGCAATCAGACCTTGCAGCATGGGGATTGATTTTGTAGGATTCCGCATATGGTCCACACACCGCCGATTAAAGAAGAAAACGGCATTAAAAATCAAACGGAGCATGAAACATTATGTAGAAAAAGTGGAAGCCGGGGAAGAGAGCAGGGAGAAAATGGAACGTGCGATAGCGTCATACCGGGGCATATTGTCACATTGCAACAGCTACGGAATGAGGCAGAGCCTTAACCGTCTTTTTATCAGAAAGGAGTAGTCAGGATGTATATTGGTTCATCAACAATAATAACCATTGCGGGCGTATTGGGTGCTTTAATCACAATCGGGACCGTTGGGTATAAGATAGTCAAGTGGTTTCAACAGCAGGATAAGCAGACAAAAGACATAGAGGAATTAAGGAAGCAGGACAAAGAAAATTTGAAACAGCTTAATGATGAAATGTGCCTGCTTACCTATGCCGTACTTGCCTGCTTAAAAGGTCTGAAAGAGCAGGGGTGCAACGGCCCCGTGACCGAAGCAATAGGGAAAATGGAGAAGCACATAAACCAAAAGGCACACGGGCAGGAGGGTTAGGAGGGTAAAACTGAATGAAGTATATTTTATGCGGAATCCTTGGCGTTGTCCTTGGATTCCTTATATTTTACCTGTTATTTAGGATTGCCAACAAGAAACAGCTTTTCAAAAGGGAATCGGCAAAGAAAAGAGGGAAGCCGACCTTTACAAAGGTTGTATTGGTGGCAGTCCTTTTTACTTACTTTGTGGGCCTGTATATCGGTATCAAAGTGACGCTTATAGACTATTCACAATTCGGGGTGCTTGCCACATACATAGCGACCCCGACAACTACGGTAATTGCCTTGTATTGTTGGAAAGCCAAGGCAGAAAACATTATTAAAATCAAACAGGGATACCCGGAGGAAACAAAGGATATTTCCGTTGATTTAAACAATATCACATTATAGGAGGGTAACACTATGAATATTAAGCAGAACATTGTAACAAAGAATCCGTGTTACACTTGCGGACGGACAATTACGGTAAAGGGCCTTATGATCCATTCCGTGGGTTGTCCGCAGCCGAGAGCGTCCGTATTTGCGAATAACTGGAATAACGCAAACGCCAATGTATGCGTACATGCAGTATTACAGGCGGACGGAACGGTATTACAGTTGTTGCCGTGGAATCGCAGGGGGTGGCATTGTAGAAGCGGAAACAACGGAAGCGGAAACAATACCCATATCGGCGTAGAAATGACAGAGCCGGACACGATTCAGTACACGGGAGGAAGCAGCTTTAAGGATTTAAACCCGGAAGCAACCAAGGATTTTGTAGCCAAGACGTACAGGACGGCGGTAGAACTTTTTACTTACCTCTGCAAGCAGTACAGCCTTGACCCGGAAAAGGACGGCGTTATTATTTCCCATTCCGAGGGTCACAAAAGGGGGATTGCAAGCAACCACGGCGATGTAGAGCATATTTGGAATAAGTACGGCTTGACTATGGCACAATTCCGCAGGGATATTAAGAAAGCTATGGGAGGAAACGCCCCGGCAGGAGGAACGGAACAGACCGCAGGAAACGCCCCTAAAAGCGTTTCAAAAGGGGATACGGTAACATTCACA
>BLMD01000068.1 GCA_011959925.1 Lachnospiraceae bacterium | reverse complement strand
AAACTGTGCATATCCTCCCCCAACTGCCGCCGTAGTCACATCCACCCCAGGCGCCACGATATCCGGTTTCACCAGGTTCGTCTCCCTCGTATACCCTCTCCCCGAAAAGTCAGCATAGGCAAACGTCAGCGCATTATATGCTCCCACCGTAATCACCCTGCCCGCCGTGGATGGGATTGTAAGTGTCGTCTGCTCTGTTGGAAACAAAAAACCCGTTCCCCGATTCAGCACGTTCTCACTCGGCAGCCATAACTCATACGCTCCGGACACCACTTTCCGAGGATTCAGTATCAGCCTCCACACTCCACTGGCCACATACGTGTCCCGCGGAAGCATATCAATAAAAATCTCCTGCGCCGTACTGTAAGGGCTGGGCTCCCCATAATACAACAATATCTCCGTCTGCCCCACCGTAAATCTCTGCGGTCCCAGGATTTCCTGAAGCGGACCGACCGTAACTCCCGCCGGAGTCATCAGGGATATGTCCACGACGTCCGTATACTCTTTCCATATCTGTATACTGAACGCCGGCTGGTTATTCTGCACCGCCAGCTGAATGATCTCTTCCCTCCCCTTACGCATCACGCCGGAAGTATGCCCCGCACTGGCAGCCTCATTGCCGGAACCGATACAGATACAGCTCTTCCAGATATTTGAAATGTCGTCAATAAAACGCTCAAGCAGAGACGCCCCGTCGTGCGAGCCATATGTATTTCCAAAGCTGATATTTACCGCCACGGGCATCCGAAGCTCCAGCGCTTTTCTTACCACGTAATCAATCCCCTGCATCAGCTCCGTTGTCCGGGGGAATCCTTCCTGCCTTGGATTGCCAAGTTTTACCACCAAAAGATCGCTTTTGGGCGCAACACCTGCATACTGCCCGTTACTGTTTCTTCCATTTCCCGCGGCAACTCCTGCGACCGCTGTTCCATGCCCGGAAGTATCCATGCTCGGAACAATCCGCCTCCTGTCCTCCAGCGCCGCCTGCCCAAGCGCTTCGTTAATCTGCCCGGCCGTATATTCAGCCCCGATCGCATACCCTTTTGGCGGAACTCTCCCTTCACCAGGCGCAAGCGACTGATCCCACAATGCACGGATCCTCGTCGTTCCATCTGCATTTCTAAAATCAGCATTCTCATACTCGATGCCTGAATCAATGACCGCAACAAGCACATCCCGTCCATATAACGACAAACGGGTATCCTGTTGTACTGCGTCAACACAGGATACCCGCCTTCCATTTGCAGCCTGGAAGAATAATCTCTTCGGTTTTTCTATATACTCAATCTCCGGAATCTGCGTAAGCGCCTCGATGTCCGACTCACGGATTGTGATGACCGCATATTCATTTTGCAGTTCCACCACTCTGGATGCCAACGCCCGCACCGCCTCAAGGCTTCCCGAATACTTCACGATCAGTTCCCATTCCTTCTCAACCGGATCGTAACCCACGTCCAGTTCCAGGGATTTCTCCCTCTCCCGCGCTGTTGCATCCAATGCCAGGTTCAACAAATTCTCAATCTTCTGACTCGCCATACCATTCCCTCTCTACGAAAATATGATTCTTCTAACATTCTAAATCTTTATTTTC
>BLMD01000067.1 GCA_011959925.1 Lachnospiraceae bacterium | reverse complement strand
TATAATCAATAAATGAGACAGGATTTACACCTGTCTTATTTATTGATTTATTACTTCTCATATTTGGGTATTTGTGTTATAATAGAGACATCAAAATGAGAGGTAAACACAAATGAAATATTCCCCTTCCTCAGATAATTCGCTGCTATACGGTAAGAACCAATTCATATACAGAACAGAAGAAACGGATGACAGGATTGACATTTTCCTGAAATCATCTGTCCATAGTTGTAAGTGCCCGCTCTGCGGAACAAGATCTTCGGATCTACATGCCACTTACGAACGGACCTTGCAGGATGTCCCTATACGATGTAAGCCAACGTATGTCCATGTGAATGTTTTCAAATATGACTGTGTAAACACTGAATGCCGCCAGAAAGTATTTATGGAGCCGTTGTCCTTTGCATCTGCTTCCCAGGTTCGGACAGATTCCTTAAACGCATTGGTCCTGGCCATGGCAATGTTCATGAGTAATGAAGGAGCCAGCACTGTTCTGTCACTTATGGGTGTCGCTATAAGCAACGATACCATCCAACGTTTGTATGACAGGATTGAATTCAAAGATGACCCTGATGTGGAAGCTGTTGGAATTGACGACGTAGCCATGAGAAAAGGTCAAAAGTATGCGACGGCAATTTATGACCTGAAGGACCACCACATGATCGCCCTGTTGGAAGGAAGGGATGGCGCCCCATTGAAGGAATGGTTAAAAGGCCATAAGAAGATCCGGCTGGTCGCAAGGGATCGGGCCAGTGCATATGCATCTGCGATCAGTGAGGTGCTGCCGGAGTGTACGCAGGTTGCGGACCGTTTTCACCTGATGCAGAATCTGCTGAATAAGATGAAGGACATCTTCAAAAACGAAATACCTGCTACTATATTCATAAAGGACGGAGCAGTGTTGGACAAGGCCCCCGAAAAGGAAGTCAGGGAGAAGGGGTTTGACGGGAATCTGCTGGATGGTATTTCCTATGATAATTCGCCACCGGTTGATGAAGATGGAGCTGAAATTGAATTCAAGAGCAAGAAGCGGAACCTCAACAGCAAGCAGTATAAGAAGAATGCCTGTAACAGGGAAAAAAACAGCAATTGATACGTGACATTCAGCTGTTTTGGGACGGCCTGCCAAAGAAGAAGATCAGCCTGGTGTGCCGGGAGTATGGCATTGCAAGGCATACAGCGGAAAAATATGTTTCCATGACAGATGACCAGATCAACGGGATGGATGCACCCAAGGACTATAAAACCAGGAAACGTGCCGGGAATGGTTTCGTAAATATCATATATAAAATGATGGCGGATGGATACGATGATGAGATCATATACCAATATCTCCGGAAATCCGGGGTGTCGACTTCGCGTAATACATTGTTTGATTACATGAAAGCCATCAGCAGGGAAAACTTTCCGGATCGAAAAAGAATGTATGGCATGAGGCTCATGGATAAAAGATATCCTGATGATGTAATTGTCATCAGGCGGAATGAATTATTAAGACACATCCTGACAATAGATCCGAAGAAAGAAAAGGACAAGGTCATTTCTGGAAACCTGGAGATCATTAAGAAGAAGTTCCCAATGGTCACATGGGTTGCAGATACATTCCATGAGTTCCACGGGATACTGATGGGTGACGAACCTGAGGAAATAGATAGATATATCGAGAAATATGCTGATACGGAACTGTCCTCTTTCTGTAATAGTTTAAAAAAAGATATCTCTTCGGTCAGGAATGCGATATCCATGGACGTGAGCTCTGGGTTTGTCGAAGGGAACAACAACAAATTTAAACTCATCAAGCGTATGGTATATGGCAGGTCTAAGATTGTCAACCTGACCAAAAAATGCAAGCTCGCTTTTCTGATCAAAACTAAAGATTTTACCCTTATGGATCTGATATAAATTAAGCCGTCAGAACACTTATCTGACGGCTTAATTGCGGTGCTGTCATACCCAAAGTTCAGAAAGAACC
>BLMD01000066.1 GCA_011959925.1 Lachnospiraceae bacterium | reverse complement strand
CTAATCTGGGTAAAAACGGTGATTTGGGATGTAGATAATCTAAAGAATAATACTTATGCCAGAAATCCATGTTTGTCGTGCCGAACCACCTTGTCGGTCAATGGGCGTCTGAGTACCTGCGGCTCTATCCGAGTGCGAATATCCTTGTGACAACCAAGCGGGATTTTGAAACGGGAAACCGAAAGAAGTTCTGCGGCAGGATTGCGACAGGGGCTTATGATGCGGTGATTATCGGGCATAGTCAGTTCGAGAGAATCCCCATCAGCGAGGAACGCCAGAGGGAACAGCTCATGCGTCAGCTTGACGACATAGAGCGTGGCATTGACGACGTGCAGGCATCCCACGGGGAGCAGTTCACGGTCAAGCAACTCATGAAAACAAGGAAAGCAATCAAGGCGAAGCTCGACAAACTCAATGACACCAAACGGAAAGACAGCGTGATAAACTTCGAGGAACTTGGCATAGACAGGCTCTTTATAGATGAGAGCCATTTTTACAAGAACCTTTACCTTTACACCAAGATGCGGAACGTGGGCGGCATCGCCCAGACCGAAGCCCAGAAAAGCTCCGACCTCTTTATGAAGTGCCGCTATCTGGACGAAATCACGGGCAGCCGTGGCGTGATATTTGCAACGGGAACGCCAATCTCAAACTCAATGGTCGAGATGTATTCCGTGCAGAGGTATTTGCAGTATGACACGCTTGCAAGGAACGGATTGCAGCATTTTGACAGTTGGGCGTCCACGTTTGGTGAAACGGTCACGGCTCTGGAGCTTTCCCCAGAGGGGACGAATTACCGAGCCAAGACGAGGTTTGCGAAGTTTTATAACCTGCCAGAGCTGATGCAGATGTTCCGAGAGGTTGCGGACATCCAGACCGCCGATATGCTAAAGCTGCCCGTGCCAAAGGTCAATTACCACAATATCAAGACCAAGCCGAGCGAAATCCAGACGGAAATGGTGGCGGGGCTTGCCAAGCGAGCCGAGAAAGTAAGGGCAAGGCTTGTAAAGCCGCAACAGGATAATATGCTCAAAATCACGAATGATGGGCGGAAGCTGGCACTCGACCAGAGGCTGATTGACCCTATGCTGCCAGACGACCCGAACAGCAAAGTCAACGCCTGCGTAGATAATATTTACCGCATCTGGGACGAACACGCCGACACAAAGGCGGCACAACTCGTCTTTTGTGATTTATCGACACCGACTAATAAAAAGATAATAGAAACGCAGGAAGTCAGCGAAAATGCTTTTGAGATGATGCCCGACCAGTTTGATAATGTCTATGATGATATGAGGAAGAAACTCATACAGCGTGGAATCCCTGCGGAGCAGGTGCGTTTTATCCATGAAGCCGCCACCGATGCACAGAAAAAAGAGCTGTTTGCAAAGGTAAGGAGCGGCGAGGTGCGTGTGCTGTTCGGCTCTACCCCGAAGATGGGGGCAGGTACAAACGTGCAGGACAGGCTAATCGCTATCCACAACTGCGATTGCCCTTGGCGTCCTTCGGATTTAGAGCAACGCCAAGGTCGTCTGGAACGCCAAGGCAATATGTTCCCAGAGGTGGAAGTTTACCGCTATGTGACGGAACAGACCTTTGATGCCTACCTCTATCAGCTTGTGGAGGGAAAGCAGAAATTCATCAGCCAGATAATGACGAGCAAAAGCCCTGTCCGTTCTGCCGAGGATGTAGACGAAGTGGCTCTTTCTTTTGCGGAGGTCAAAATGCTTGCCACAGGCGATGAAAGGTTTAAAGAAAAAATGGATTTGGATATGCAGGTATCAAAGCTGAAAGTCTTAAAGCAGAGCTATCTTTCCGAGCATTACGACCTTGAGGACAGGATACTGAAGCATTATCCGCAGGCGATTAAAGACTATGAGGAACGCATTACAGCCTATGGGAATGATGTGGGGATTGCCAGTCAGCATAAGCCGCAGGGCGAGGATAAGTTCTGCCCCATGACATTAAAAGGTGTGACCTATAAAGAAAAAGCGGACGCAGGCGAGATGCTCCTTGCCATCTGCAAGGAAAATCCGCTGTCACAGCCGATGGAAATCGGCAGCTACCGTGGCTTCAAGATGGAGGTTTACTATGATACGGTCAACGCCCACTACTGCTTAAATCTCTGCGGAATGAGGAAACACAAGGTAGATTTAGGCGTGGACGCCATCGGCAATCTGACCAGAATTGAGAATGAGATTGCCAAATTCCCTGCCAGACTGGAAGCCGCAAAGAATAACTTCTCGGAATCTCAATGAATGAGATTCCAACCGAAGATTGACAAGTGAA
>BLMD01000065.1 GCA_011959925.1 Lachnospiraceae bacterium | reverse complement strand
GTGACTTCCTCTCCCTTATCCGCAACTATCAAGGCTTAAAGGAACTGGACGCAACAGTGGTAAATGCACTGATAGACAAGATACTTGTTTCGGAGCGTGAAAAATCGGCAGACGGAACAGTGAAGCAGGAAATCAAGATTTACTATAAATTCATCGGCTTTGTCGGTGAATTACATATCGCACCCACAAAGCGGTGGACAGCATTAAAGCCTAAGAATTGTACAGTGTGCGGTGTTGAATACGTCCCCCGCTCCGCAATATCGAAGTATTGTCCAGAGTGCAGGGGAAAGATAAGAAAGGCTCAAGGGACAGAAACGAAACGCAGGAGCAGGGAACGAAGCAGACAGGCATGTATTGAACTGTCCGCAAAAAATGACCGACTGAAGCCGAACCACAGGGAATTTCCAAAAAACCGTTCCAGTTCCCTTTTCATTCCCGGCGTAACTGCCCTATGGCACTCATCCACGACAAATGCGATTTTAAGATTCCGTATTTTCTGATATTCCGGCGCATCCTCCTGAAGCCTCTTCGTAATCAGCCTCTGCAGTTTTTGAATTGTAGTCACGATCACCTGCCTGTCGCCCGATTTCAGTTTTTTCTTCAGATCATTTACATTGTCCGTTTCGTCAACATCCACCAGATCGTTATTTGCATAAGCCTGAAATGCCATTGTGGTCTGGGCGTCCAAATCTTTACGGTCAATCAGGAATACCGCCTTGTCAATGGCGGGTATGTCCATCAGCAGATTCCTTGTCGCCTTGTACGAGGTCAGCGTTTTTCCGGAACCTGTCGTATGCCACACATAGCCTGACCTGCCTGTTTTGGAGGCTTCACGGATTGCCTCAATTGCATGGATCTGGTACGGACGCAGCAGGATCAGTTTTTTTGCATCTTCATCCAACACGGTATATCTCGCAACCATCTCATGCGCCTCCGGGATACTAAGGACACTCCGACAGCTTATCCGCACCGTGCTTTGCAAGCATGTATTTTCGCCCCTCACATATAAGCCACGGGAAACCGAAAACTGAACCCCCCTAATCCATAAATTTTTTTAAGGCCGCATAGATTTTCTTCATCCTGCCGGTTATGGCGCGCTCCGACACCCCATCTTCGGCGGCAATGTCCTTCTGTTTCTCACCATTCCAGTAGATGCGGCGCAGAAGCTCCCTCTGCTGCGGCTGCAGCCTGCCTATGGCCGCTGTAAGCCTCTCAAGCTCGTCCTTCCTGGCAACCTCCTCCGGCGTGTCCCGCCCCGAATCAAAATAACGGTCTTCCGGGTCAACCGCTGACAGCAGGACATGGCGGCGTGTTTCCTTCCGTTCTACCTTTTCCCCTTCATTTTTCATCTCCAGCATAAATTCGGCGAGGCTACCGTCCACTTCAATTTCCGTCACAGTCCCATCCACAAACTTGTATTCAATTTTCATTCAGATTCCCTCCAGTCTTGAAATTTGGTTAAACAGTTTCAAGACCGGAGCGGCGGTGCACGCGCCCTGTAAGGCGGCTGATGCCTGCGTTTCAGGACGCAAAAAAAGCGCACCGGCAGAGTGTCCGGTACGCCCGTAATAAAAACTAAGTGTCTTTTTGTATTCTTATTGGGAAAGAGATAGAAATGTGTCGAATAAAAAAATTCCGCAGTCCCCTTGGAGGCTGCGGTATGTACAGAAAAAATATGATGTCTGGCCGTGGGTATCGGGAGCCAGTTCCCCGCTCGTGCCATGCCCATGGTATCCCCTTTCCTGGGGACAGCATTTCGTTCCGGCTTCCCCGGCGCCTGCCGGTGCCGCCCTCCGGAACCATCCCTCGGTATGGCCTGTCCTTTCCTTGAACGGCAGAAAACACCCGGCAAAGAGCAGCCGTCCCGGCTGCTTTTATCGGGTGTCCATATCGTCTGCCTCCTCCTGGGTGGTTTTATACTGCCTGCCCTGCAGGCAGCATTTCCTTAAAATAAGCTGTGTTTTTCTACTTTTAAAGACAAAAAGGGCGTGCTGCAATCCACATCTATTGTGAAACGCAGCACGCCCTCCAATATGTATCGCATTCCTTTTACCGTTTTTATATGTATTGCGGGATTTCCAGCACCGTCCTGCCCGGCGGCATCTCTTCAACGTCAAGGATGTGCCGCCCGCACTTCGGGTTCGGGCATCTGATCCTCTCCACTGAAACCGCCTCCCCGCACTGATATGGAACAAGGGAAACAGCCTTGTCCTGCTGGTTCCCTTTTATCCTTTGTGTATTATTGGTTTCCCTTCCTAAAGATTCTCTTAATAAGTCCGGGCAGTCCTCAAATACAAAAGTTTATACGCCTCCGCGGAATAAGTTGTAAGATTATACCTGTATATCCAATGTGCTGCTTGATACAGACGACCTTTTCACAAATATATTACCGCTTTTGGTAAGCTGACTTTCTACAGACTCTCTTGTAATGCCGTTTATTGCATCAGAGGGTACAGCTTTGCCGTATTCCCATGTAGGATCAACTGCCTTAACCGCTGATACAAACGTCTGCACATATGCCAAACGGTACTGCCTCAATGTATAACCTGCGGACAGTCTGTCGTCTGACTTCATCTGCCTATACATATCCGTGAAAATTTCTGTATCTCCTTTTCCATCCCCCATTCCATTACGGTGCAAAAAACTATCTCTTACAGCTTCAAACATTTTATCCTTGCTGCTTTCGGGAATATCAATAATCTTTTTATAGCTGTCGCCTGTTTCATCCGTTACATCAAGACCAGTCAATCCGGTATTTGGATCGACAAATTCTCCCCTTGAATTGTAATTTTTCATTAGATTTTTAATTGCCTGCACATTTGTAAACATATTGCCCGTGCAGCCGGTCTTTTTCATCTGCTCAATAACCGCTTTATACCGCTTACTGCTCGTATCAATCCCAGCCGCTTTCAACTGTGACTGTATGGAACTGCTGTTTAACTGTGAAAACTGAAACACGCCCGGCAAAGTTGCCCCCGCTCTCCATGAAGCTCCTTTTCTTCCGAACATACTTTGAATAAGAGGACTATAATTTGTAATATTCGGCATATTCATTCCTCCCTATATATGCTAATGTATGGATGCCCTTATTACCAATGCACTGTTAGTCAATCCTTATCAACCCACCACTAATCATGATTATTTTATATTTATGTGGCTGAATTACAGCCATCTTTCGCTTATATCTGCAAATCAAGATTTGCTCCAACCGGATTTGCATGATTGCCCTGCTTTTTGACAGCCTCTTTTTCTTCCTGTTCCCTTGCTGCTTCAAGCACTTTCTGCATATCGTCATCATCAAGGTAAATTTCTCCGTTTTCGGAATTTTCCAATTTCTCTAAAAGTATCTGTTCCACTTTTTCCAACAACGTATTTCCCTTGACAGTGACAATGCCTGATTTTTCCTGCTCTCCGTCTGTATTCTTTTCCGCTATTTCCGTTTTATTTTCTTCTAACGTTTTCTCTAATTCTTTTTCCTTTTCTGCCGCCTTTTCTTTTGTCTTTTCAATCAGCTTTTCAGAATTTTCCCGTCTTTCCTCCCGAAGTTTGTCACTCATATTCAGCATAAAATCATTTCTGACACAAGCAATAGCACTATATTTTCCATTTTCGTCTATATAACTATGACGGTATACAACAGACCAACCACTGGCTTTATAGATTCCATCCATCAGCTTTGTTGCTGATTCAACGCCTTTTATCAAGTCTTTCATATCCTTCTCTTTTTTCGGATCATTCTGCATTTTTTCCAAAAGTTTGGGATTAACGGTCAGTGACTTACCGCTTTGGGCAGATACACAGGCATTCCCTACACGAAATTCTACACTTGGCACAAGTTTATCCAATTTTTTCGCATAATCTGCCGTACTTTTCGTCTTGTCATTTCCTACTTTGGAATTTTTCTGTGCGTCCACCGTTTCTGATGTTTCCTTTCCTGATGCAGCCTGTTTCTTTTCTGTCTGCTGTTTCTGTGTTGCATAGATATTCTCATAAGTGCTATAGTTGTTTGTAATTTCCATTGCCATAACTTATCCTCCTGATTTCATTTTTCTTCCGGCATATCAATCTGCCCTATTAAAACATTTTTCCTCTTATACTTTACCGCCCGAACTAATAAATGCTTTGCACCGCTGAGATTTTCAATGCACTCCGGTACTCCTCCGTTTTTTTATCATATACTGTTAAAAATTTATCTGGTGCAATATAAGCAGTTATTTATTACATGGCGTACTAATAAACATAGGGGAACTGAAAAATATGCTTTTTCAGTTCCCATCGCACTCTATAAGAGTCAATCATTCTTGTTTTTGTCCTTGTCTTTTTCTTCTTTCAATTTCTGTTCCCAATAGGATTTATCCGTTACCTTATCCTTGTCCTTGTCTTTACTGCCCACTCTTTCATCAATCGTACTTTGGAACAGCTTAGAGATTGTGTCGGAATAAGCGCCGTTCTTGTTATAGGTCTTATCAACGCCTTTTGTCCTCGCCGCCGCATTGGAAATAGCGGATGCCTTCTGCGAAATCTGGCTGCCAAAGGAACCATATCCGGTAAACAGGGATTTTAAAGTAGAGATGTTGTCAAGCTCAATTTTGCTTTTCCCTAAAGCTGTCTTTTCCTTCAGGGCATCCTCGTCAAACTCCAGCTTATTGCCTTTGCCAATGGTAATGCCTGCTTTTGAGAGCAGATTGCCTGCCTTCTCCGTTATGCCGGTCATCCACGCCGCATTGCGCAGCACATTCTTCGTTTCTGAATTTCCCGCCTGCTCCACCACGGCATTATAATCATCAACAAATGATTTGACCGCTTTTGTAATGGCATCCCAGTCATAATCCTCTACTTCGGTTTCTTCCCCAGTTTTCTCATCTTTTTTCTTGAATTTCTTTTTTTCATAAAGTGAAGCATTGCCTAACGCCTCTGCGGACTTTTTCAGAGAATCCGCACTGGAACGCATTAACGTCAGTGTCTTGGTGGAATCCCCTGTCTGCGACAGCTTATCCGCATCCTGCTTCGCATAGTACGCTTTCATCAGCTTTCCATAACTGCCGTTTTTAATCATGGCATAATCAGATACGTTAATCCCGCCCATGCCGCTGTCTATATAGGGAGCACCGCCGCCAAACAATGTTGAATAATCCATATTGGTGTTGTATCTGCTTGCGTAGCCGCTGTAACTGTTAATTTCTGACATATAGAACCACCTCCTACAAGCGCACATCCACATGGGCATAAACTGCTGCCTGTGCTGTTGTAACTTCCGGAACGGCTGTTTCAACAGGCTGCACATTTCCTGTCTGTGACCCGATGCCAGATACACCGCCCTGCGCTTTTTCTCCGTCTGCGCCGCTTTCCGCTGTCTTTTCGGCTGTGTTTTCTTCTTTTGCCCCGGCTGCCCTGTTGTCGTCCTGTTCTGCCGCAGCAGCTTCTTCCATCGCCTTATTTGCCTCTGCGAGCGTATTCATCTGCGATGCGGTAGCCGCCTGTGCTTTCTGCGTCACATCCGCAAGCTCCTCTTGCTTCTTTGTCACATCAGAGCCATGATTATTTTTGATTTCGGACTCCAATACGCCTGCCCTGCCCTCCATGCTGGTTGCCACGCTGCCCTGCACCTTTGCCTGTTTTATAGAAGAATCCGCAGAAATCATTGCCGTCATGCTTGCCTGAGAAAATCCGGCACTTTTACTGCCTGACTTGCCGCCCTTTGTTCCGCCCAGCATATCATCCATAGATGTTCCCTTTGCCTGTTGTTTCTCTTTACGCTGTTCCATTTGGTGCTGCCTTAACTGCATATTCAGGTCGCTGATCTGCTGCTGTATCTCCTGCCTTTTTTTCATCTTTTCTTCTAATGTCATATCCCCATTGGAAGAAAGTTCCTGCAGCTGCTTCTGTGCGTTGGCAATCTGGTTCTGGATGTTCCGACTGTAAGAATCCGTTGCCTGATTCATCCCCATCTGTCCCATTTGTGTGTTTGCTCCATTGATACCATTAATTTTCATAGTAGTGTCCTCCTATCTCAATATTTGAAATCCGTTTCACATATGAGAAAATCCTAATCTCTATCAATTTTATCGGGATATCATTTGTATAAACAAAGTGCCATGCTGTGAACCGCCCTCATTCTGTTGTGAACCCCTTACGCAACCTGAAGCATAATTCCTACCATAACCTCATTCCCATTTTGTTCAAATGACAGATCCCCCATATACTTCTTAGCCACCCTGAGCATATTCTTCAAGCCAATCCCATGCCCACTGCCTTTTTTTGTCGTGTACGGAAGTCCATCTGCTGGATTGGTGAAAAGTCTGCCCTCAAAGCTGTTGCTGATCATCAGCATAAAGACACTGTTTTTGCGGAATGCCTGAATCCTGATATACGGCTTTTCCCCATTTACCGATTCCATG
This sequence comes from Lachnospiraceae bacterium, assembly GCA_011959925.1. GTDB lineage: Bacteria > Bacillota > Clostridia > Lachnospirales > Lachnospiraceae > Roseburia_B. The sequence continues at coordinate 2,649 of BLMD01000065.1, read as the reverse complement.
CAGTTATTCAGCGCATTATATAAAATCACGCTTACATCAAAGGCATCCAGTTTTATATTTTCAGGATAACGGAAGTCGCACTCGAACCGGATTCCACGCATTCCGGCTTCTTTTTTCTTTTCCAAAAGAATCATATCCGTAACCGGATTCCCTGTCCGGATCTCAGGCGTAAGCTCCTTCCATTCTTTTTTCAGCCTCCCAAGATATGCCGAAGCCTCGGCGCTGTTGCCTGTTTCCATCAAACGTTCTATCATCTGGATATGGTTTCCCATGTCGTGGCGCAGGGAGCGGATGTCCCCATACAGTTTTTCAATCTCCCTGATATGTGTTTTTATCGTATTAATCTGGCTTTCCAAAAGCTCATGACCGGATTGCTCCTCCTGTGATGTCTTCCAGTTCTGGAAAATAATGGTTATCACAAGGACTGCCATGACGGATACCAGATAGTATAAAAAACAAAGCGCATCATAAAATCCCGTTGTTTCGGATTTAATCTGGTAAAAATGGAATACTGCATAGCCGGCTATCCCTGACAGGGACGGCACTGACAGCATCACAAGCTCCCTTCTTTCCATATATCTGTCCTTGCTTTCATATGCCCTGTTGACTGCCTTGACAGACAATAACAGGAGCAGGAAACTGAACAGGATACTCAGGATTCTTACTGCCGCATACAGCCCGTAGTGCAGCCATGCCCTCGCCGCCAGCCCCGGATTGAAAAGGACAATATCAAAAAAACGGTCCATAATCCCCGCCATAGAAGCAGACAGCCAGCGCAGCGAAAAAAACGTGACGGACAAAAATATCTTTTGGTTGATATTGCGCCTGTCCTCTGCGCACATCACGGCAAATGCCGCTAACGTGCCAATAAAATATGCAAGGATATTGTCTATCCGGGGCGGCATGATGTATAGAACCGTCATAACCACGCCATACGCTGCGCCTGCCTTAACCGCTTTGCTTCTGCCCGGCATATAGGGCGATACAAATATTCCAAGGCATATGCCCGCAGCGATAAGCTGCACAATAATTGATACATAAGACGTAATATTCCAACATAATTCTACCGGACTCACCTGATCTCCCTTCCTTTCCTCTGGTTATATTTCAGATACTGTTTCACAAATTTCGGATAATTCTGCTTTGCAATCAACGCTGTCCCGTTTTCCATAACAGCAGACACAGCATCGTACCTTAGCACATACTTAAAATGAATCAGGTATGACCTGTGCGGCCTGAAAAAATCCTCTCCAGCTTTTTTCTCCAGATCGGACAGTTTCCCATAATATTCCGTATCGCCGTTTATGGTATGAATGATGACTTTACGGTTGAATACTTCCGCATAAATAATATCCTTAAACAGTATTTTTGTATGGACTCCCCCTGCCTGTATCATCATGTATTCTCCATCAGACTCCCCGCTTCCTGTCTTTCTGCGCTTTATCTCCTGTACTGCGTTTCCAAAAACCTCAAAGAATTTATCATCTTCCAAAGGCTTGACTAAATAATGGAACGCGCCTACATCAAACGCCTGAAAAACATACTCCGGCGCTGCCGTAACAAATATGATGAGCGTGTCCCTGTGCTGTCTGCGGAAAAGCCTTGCCGTTTTCATGCCATCCACCTCCGGCATCTGTATGTCCAGAAATAAAATGTCCGCTTTCGTATTACCTTCCAACAGCTCCCTGCCGGAAGAAAACCGTTCCGCTGCCGCAGAAGGGAGCATTTTCTTTACTTTTTCTTCCAGCAGGTCAAGCATAAATGCCTCGTCATCACAGATTGCCACACAGACGGCGTCTTTTGCGGTCCGTGCGGCGGCATCTGTCCTGCCAATAAAGTCCTCCATAGCTACAATCTCCTTTATGTAGATTTTTTGTAATCCATGCCATATGACAAAAAACAACACTTCTTAATAGTATATCGTAAAAATTGTTTTGTCCTGATACGGCAGGTTGTAAACAGGTCTTATTTTGTTGTGAAAAATATGCTTCTTGGCACTTTTCATCTTTTCATCCGTCAGCCAAAGCTATCCCCATTACAATCGTTATGCGTTGCGGAACAGGCGCCATCAATATTTAACACACAAGACGTCACATAGCCGATATGTGGGAAACGCAAACCACCGTGTAAGCATATTAACTGATTTTCCCACTTTCCAACTTATTATTTTCTGAACCGCTATAAAAATATCTGTGAAATTTGAAATGTAAAGAAATGAATTGCGTAATATCAAGATATGATAAAAAGGACTGCCGAAACATCCCTTATCTCGTATTGTCATTTATCCATTTATTTTTTATCGTTTTTCTCACATGCTATCACGCAAAACTCCATATTATCACGGAAACCCATATACAAACACGAAAACTCCATGCAGTTTCCGTGTTTGTATCATATTCCCCGTTTTCCGACAGCATTTTCCGTCAAGCCAATACACCTTTCAGCCAAAACCGCCAATATCCTACCTCTTTTTACCTTTCCGATTCATACTATCACGGAAACCCCTGACTTTTGCGTGAAAGTATACTTTTGCCTGATAGTACGATTTTTTCCTCAATCGCCACCTTTTCAGCGGCATCAAAAACGAAAATCAGAACCACCGGCTAAGCCCAACATCATAAACTTAAGAATCTCTGCTGCACATTTAAA
>BLMD01000064.1 GCA_011959925.1 Lachnospiraceae bacterium | reverse complement strand
GTCTGCGGTAGGCCTTTACAGCACGAAGCTGAATTATTTAAAACAGATCGAAGATTACTTTACCGACGAAGGGACGGCAAACCCCGGATTTTCCACCTGTTTTTCTAATATGTTTAATGAAATGAACGGATTGATCGGAGATGCGGGAGACGAAAATAAACGAAAAAGCTTTATTAGCCAGGCGAAGATTTTTACGACTTATTTTAATAATGTGGCAAACGGATTGAGCAGGCTGCAGAAAGACACCAACGATCAGATTAAAACGCTGGTGGAAACGATCAATGCCGATGCGGAAAAGATTGCTTCTCTCACAAAACAGATCAATTCCATTGAGCTGCAGGGCGGTATGGCGAACGAACTGAGGGATCAGCGGGCGCTGATCATCGATGAGCTTTCCGAGATCGTTCCGATCACTGTAGAAGAATCTCCTGTGACAAACAGCAATTATCCGGATATGTATGTGGGCGGAACCAATTATATTGTAAAACTGGACGGACAGACGATTGTCGACACGTTTGAATATCGGACGCTTACCTGCGTGCCCAGAGAGCATAAAGTAAACCAGACCGATGTGGAAGGGCTCTACAACGTTGTCTGGTCCGATACCGGAATGAAATTCAATATGAATGCAAAGTCCATGGACGGATCGTTAAAAGCGCTGCTTGAGATTCGGGACGGCAATAACGCCGAGAACTTCCAGGGACAGGTGCTAAGCGCCGGGGTTTCGAGCGTGACGATCAAGCCGTCTACGATGACAACGGTTGAATCCATGACAATGGCAGAAGAGGGAATCATTACCATAAAAAATAAAGAATATCACTACTCCGGATTTTCCGTAAAACTGGATGCCGACGGAAATGTGGAATCGTATACGTTCCAGTTTGACGATCGTCTGGACGCTGCGACGATCAGCGATCTTCCGGGAAAACAGGCAAAGATCGGCGAGACTGTGGACGCAATGGGAATCCCGTATTTTATGGGACAGATGAGCGAATTTATCCGTGCGTTCAGCAGCCGTTTTAACGCATACCAGCAGGAAGGCGTGGATTTGAACAACAACCCGATGGGATCTTTCTTTGTCGGAAACAAATATGACGGTTCGGAGTATGATTTTTCGGATCAGAAGGTTGGAAAAGACGGCGTGACCGATCCGGCTTCCGTAGTGACCTCTACGTCCAACAGTTATTATCAGCTGAATGCGCTGAACTTTACCGTAGCGGACGCGAGCCTCCG
>BLMD01000063.1 GCA_011959925.1 Lachnospiraceae bacterium | reverse complement strand
GGTAATGAACGGAAGCGGAACGGAAAAGATAGGGGAAAGAGCCTATATTGAAATCGGCAAGGAGGACCTGCAGAACGTCACGCAGGAAGATTTTAAGGAATTTGCGGATACCGTAGTAAAAGACAGCGGTTATAATTACTTTACGGTAATTTGTGATGATGGAACGGGCGTATTTTTTGGCGGTTCGGGAATTATAATTGTAAGTTACGGAAAACTCAATGATGAGGGAATGTTAGAAGAAACGGTAGGAGATATTTTACTGCAAGATAACGGAGAGTACATTTACGAAGAAAAATAGTAAAATTTAATTCAAATGTTGTTTGATATAAAACAGCACCAAGGGAAATAGCGGTATTTTCCAAGGTGCTTTTATTATGCAGAAAAGGAGGTGCGGAGTGGCAGCAGCTAAACAGTTTGAGTTACTATTTCAGTTGACCGCAAGACTGGGGCCGAACTTTTCGCAATCCTTTAAAAATGCGTCAAAGACCATGAACGCCCTGCAAAATGATTTACAGAGTGCGGACCAGAAATTAAAGGACGTATCCGCATATCAGAAGCAGCAGAACGCAGTAGCCAAGAGCAGGGCAAGGGTAAACGAGTTACAGGCGGAGCATGAACGGCTTACAAGGGAAATCGAGGAAACCGGGCAGGCAACGCCGGAACTTACACGAAAGTTACAAGCAAATGAAAAAGCATTAGCAAAAGCGAAAGACGCAGCAGCAAGTGAAGAGGAAAGGTTACAGGAATTAAGCGAAACCCTAAGAGAAGCCGGAGTAAACACGGATAACTTAGGGCAGGATACGGAGGAATTACGGAAGCAGTACGAGCGTTTGGAGCAGACACAGAAAAAGGTACAGGAAATTTCAGAAAAGCAGGCAGCCAATAAGCAGGCTATTTCACAGACCAAGGCACAGTTGGGCGGTCTGATTGGAACGGTTACGGCGGTAGGGGCAGCTTTTTATGCCGGCCCCGTAAAAAACGCTATGGAATGGCAACAGCAAATGCAAAATGTTGCTACGTTGCTTGATGGAGATGTGAAAGGGAGGGTTGCACAACTCAATAAAGAAGTTATGAATCTGTCAAATTCAACGGGAATAGGTACGCAGGATTTGACGGATGGACTGTATCAAGTAGTTTCTGCCTTTGGAGATTCGGCAGACGCTTCCAAACAGCTAGAGATTGCAGCAAAAGCAGCGAAAGCGGGCGGAGCGACAACAACGGACGCAATCAACCTTTTATCAGCAGTTACAAAAGGATATGGCGATACGTCCGCAGAAGCACAACAGAAAGCAGCGGATTTAGCATTTGCGACCGTGAAATTAGGTCAAACGAGTTTCCCGGAACTTGCTTCCTCAATGGGGCAGGTAATCCCCCTTGCTTCCACACTTGGAGCAAAGCAGGAGGATTTGTTTGGTGCAATGGCAACCCTTACAGGCGTAACGGGAAGTACATCAGAGGTTACGACACAGTTAAAAGCTACCATGCAGGCGTTTCTATCCCCGTCTACTGCAATGCAGAAATCGCTTGAAAAATTAGGATATGCAAGCGGTAAAGAAATGCTTGAAAGTGAGGGGTTGCAAGGGGCATTAGAAAAGCTGAAAGGCAGCGTGAATGATGATGAATTGGCTTTTGCTAATCTATTTTCATCAGTTGAAGCTAAAAACGCAGTTTTGGCATTGGCAGGAACACAGGCGGATAATTTTACAGAAAAAACAAGGCAGATGTACGAAGCGACAGGAGCAGCAGAAACAGCCTTTAAGACCGCCACGGATTCAGCCGAAGCGAGAATGGCAAAAGCTAAAAACAGCATTACCAACCTTGGAACTGTCTTAGGAAGTATGCTTTTACCCAAAGTAGGGGAAGTAGCGGAAAAAGTATCGAATTTGGCAACAAAATTTTCGGAGTTTGCACAGGAAAACCCACAGGTCATAGCCACGGTTGCAAAATTGGCAGCAGGCTTAGTAGGGTTGAAAGCGGGCGGATTGATAGCCAAACTTGGGTTTTTACAGGTAAAGGGCGGTATTCTGTCCGTTCAAAAGGCTTTTACAATGATTAAAGGCTTGGGTATTACAAAATATCTAAGCAATATGGGCGGAGGGTTTGGAGGAATCCTTACAAAAGTTGCCCCATTGGTCGGAGTGATTGCAGCGGTGGGCGGTGCGATTTATTATGTATCCACCCACTTAGAACAGGTACGAGGGTTTATACAAAAGACTTTTGGAGATGAGGGGTTAGCCGTATTTGACAAACTTTGGGGAATCATTACCCAAGTCGGAACGGCGATAAAGGAAGCATTTTTTACAAGCGGGTCGGGGGTGCTTGATACCCTTAAAAGTATCCTGCCAACAATCATAAACACGTTGCAGACCGGGTTACTTCCTATTCTGCCAATGATTGCTAATTTGTTTATGCAGATATTACCGCTTATCGGGCAGCTTGTGACGGCGATTCTCCCGGTTTTGGGGGAATTGATAAGTGCAGTTATTACGGTGCTTGCGTCACTGATTGCGGAAATCCTGCCCGTTATCGTACAACTTATATCTGCTATCCTGCCTTTTGTATTGCAGATAGTACAAAGCGTTTTACCCGTCTTTATCCAATTAGTCAATACAATAGTACCCGTATTGGTACAGATTATACAGGCGGTTTTGCCTGTCATTATTCAGTTGATACAGACGCTTTTGCCTATCATCATGCAGATTGTGGACGCAGTATTACCCGTGTTTATCAGCCTGCTTAATACGATAGTGCCGATATTCCAAAACATCATACAGGCAATTTTGCCCGTGCTACAACAGCTTTTGCAGGCGTTAATACCTGTTATACAGTTGGTGGCGGAGATTTTCGGCAGCGTGTTAGGGTCGGCGTTACAGAGCATAGCCAATATTGTAAGTAACGTAATGCAGATTTTCCAAGGTCTGATAGATTTTATAACGGGTGTATTTACCGGGAATTGGTCGCAGGCTTGGGAGGGTATCAAGAGCATTTTCAGCGGTGTGGTCGGAGGACTTGGAGAAATCATAAAAGCACCGTTGCGGGCGGTCGTATCAGTAGTAAATACGGTAATCGGTGGACTTAACAAGTTGAAAATACCGGATTGGGTGCCGGGATTGGGCGGTAAGGGTATCAATATACCGTTGATACCGGGATTTGCAAAAGGTACGGACAGGACACCAAGCACTTTTATAGCAGGAGAGAACGGACCGGAGTTGATAACGGACGCTGCCAACCGTAAAGTATTTACCGCAGCACAGACGGGGCAGATATTTAACAACATGGCACAAGCCGGAAATCTCAACACGGCAAACAATGTAAACGCCACCGCAGGCGGGGCGGGTACAATCACGATTCACGTTACAAATTCCCCAAGCGTGACAGTAGCAGGCGGAGGGGATACAAGCGGAATTAAAGAGCAGTTACAGCAGTATGACGAAGAATTTTTGGAGAAGTTGCGGGAAATCATACGCACAATTCTAAAAGAGCAGAGAGAACAGGAGGGCAGGGTAGCTTATGCTTGATACATATACTACAAAATCGGGGGATACATGGGATACGGTAGCCTATAAGGTGTGGGGGAACGAAATGTATATGGATACTCTGATTAAGGCGAATTTAGAGCATAAGGATACCTTTATTTTTCCGGCAGGGGTCATTTTGACCTTGCCGGAAATCACATTGGAGGTATCTGATTCCCTGCCACCGTGGAAG
>BLMD01000062.1 GCA_011959925.1 Lachnospiraceae bacterium | reverse complement strand
CATGCGTATATCGTCAATGGGGAGAGGAACGCCGGCAAGGAAATCATAGCGAAAGTTTTTGCGATGGCGCTGCAGTGCGAGAAGAAAGAGGTGGAACCCTGCGGGGAGTGTCATTCCTGCAAACAGGCGCTGAGCAATAACCAGCCGGATATCATTTATATCAGTCATGAGAAGCCCAATACGATAGGGGTGGAGGATATCCGGGCACAGATCAATAACGATATTGTGATCAAGCCTTACAGCAGTCCGCGCAAGATTTATATTGTCAATGAAGGGGAGAAAATGACGCCGCAGGCGCAGAATGCGCTCCTTAAAACGCTGGAGGAGCCGCCGGAGTACGCGGTGATTGTGATTTTGACGACCAATGTGGAGGCGCTGCTTCCTACGGTGCTCAGCAGATGTGTGGTGCTGAATATGAAGCCGGTGTCGGATGCGCTGGTGAAGAAATATTTGATGGAGCAGCTGGGAGTGCCGGATTATAAGGCCAATATCTGTGTGGCTTTTGCCAGAGGCAATATCGGCAAGGCAAAACTTCTGGCCAGCAGTGAGGAGTTTGAGAAAGTCAAGGACGAGGCGATCTCTTTAGTCAAAAACATCAATGATATGGAGATTCACGAGATCGTCAAGGCGATTAAGAAGATTTCCGAGTATAAATTCGATGTCAATGATTATCTGGATATTTTGATGGCCTGGTATCGGGACGTGCTCTTTTTCAAGGCTACCAAGGATGTGAACAGTCTGGTCTTCAAGGAAGAGATTCAACAGATCATGCGGGTGTCGGACAGAAGCACTTATGAAGGAATAGAGACGATCGTGAATGCGCTGCAGAGTGCAAAGAAGAGGCTGGAGGCCAATGTCAATTTTGATCTGACGATGGAACTGCTGCCCTGTCGATGCATCCGGATCTGTATCTGTCGGCTGCCCTGCTATACCTTCCGGCACCGTCCCTGCTGTCTTATCCTGCGGCGTTTCTTCCTGCGGTACTTGTTCCTGCTGTCCTGCCGTCTCTTCCTGCGTCGCTTCTCCCTGCTGTCCTGCCGTCTCTTCCTGTGTCGCTTCTCCCTGTTCTCCTGCCGTCTCTTCCGCCGCTGCTTCCTGCTTCTTAGTCTCCTTCTCCGTCTCCCACTGCTGCAGTT
>BLMD01000061.1 GCA_011959925.1 Lachnospiraceae bacterium | reverse complement strand
GCAGACAAGAGGATCAGCCAGACGGATATATTAAAATTGAAAAACTTCGTCTTTGCGGCCGCAGTTAAAATTTCCGGAACATTTCCGGCAATCGTTCTTCCGTCCGAAATCGCCATGATCACGCCGTAATACACAAGTCCCATGCCAAGGGTAACGACGGTGGAACTGATATGCAAAAGAACCGATATGCAGCCGTTTAACAATCCCATAATCACGCCGGTTCCTAAAACCGCCAGGATCACGACTGCGGCGCTGTCTGTGTACTGCGCCGTTTTTCCTCCCACTATGACGCACAATCCGATCGCGTATCCGACGGAAAAATCAAACTCTCCGGCTATCATCGGTGAAATCGCACCAAGTGAAATACACGCCACGGCTACCTGTCCTACGATCAAAGCCGACCAGTTTCTTGCCGTCAAAAACGCTGGAGAGGCGATCGAAAAGAGGATCACAAAAGCCGCGATGATTGTCATCAGGCCGTATTTTGAAAAAAAGTTATGCTCCAACGCCGCTGTTTTTTTGTCTTTTTTCATGAGTAACACCACCTCGCAATCGCTTCTCTTGTTAAGCTGCCGTCTTCTTTATGCAGCTCCTGAATGATTTTGCCCTTTTTTAAAACCAAAATCCGCGTGCAGACATATACCAGCTGCTCCGGTTCCGTCGAAAAGACCACCATAGAAATCCCGGTCTGGGAAGCCGTTTTCATCGATGCAAATATCTTCTGCCGCGCCGCCGGATCTACCCCGTATGTCGGGTCGTCCATTACCAAAACGGAAGGCCGCAGTTTCATCCACTTTGCTACAATCGCTTTCTGCTGATTCCCGCCGGAAAATTTTCCGAACGGCATCTGCGCCATACCGGGACGTATATCAAACTCCCGAATAGACAAATCTACGATGTTTCGGTCGAGTTTTCTTTTATGCCAGTAATTTTTCTCGTCCGGAAGCTGCAGATTATCCCTTAAAGACAATGTCATAACGCCACCCTGAATCAGCCTGTCCGCCGGCTGCAGCATCAGCCTGTGCCGGATCGCCTTACGTGGGCTCATACGCTCCGGAAGCTTTGTTCCGTCGA
>BLMD01000060.1 GCA_011959925.1 Lachnospiraceae bacterium | reverse complement strand
ATCCCATATGACTATGAGGCAGCATATAACAAAACCATTGCGGACTTGAATGAGTTCCGATGTCCGGTAATCTCCCCCGACATTGACATGACGCTCAAGCAGTTCACTCAAACCGATTCCCTCCGGCTCATATGCCCCGAACGTCTTTGACGTGTCTCCCTGCGGGTCTCCGTCAAGCACAAGCACACGTTTCCCGTGTTCCTCACCTAAAATATAGGCGATGGAATCGGCTGTCGTGGTCTTTCCGATTCCTCCCTTTGGTGACATTACTGCAATAATTTTCATGTTGTTTCCTCCTGTCCTCTCTCAATCAATAATCTCTTTTACAATGTCCGCATCGGTGTAAATATGTCATGCTCTCTCCGACCTTATAAAGCAGAATCCCGATCATGACAAACGCCCCCAGTGCGATGACACCTGCTGCCGTGATGATTTTTTTCGTGTTCCTCACCTCCCGCCTATAAATAAATTGTGTAATAGAGATTCATCTGCAAATCACTGAAAAGAAACTCCGGTGTCTCGTCCGGCTCAAGCGGTTTCATGAGTTTCCGTTCTTTCCACTGTCTATGACGGATTTCCGGAACTGCTCTGAATTTCTTGACCGCATCCGTCCGAATCCCCTCATATGTTTCATTGTGCATGACTAGCAACGCAAGCCATCCGACAAATACCTCTTTTTCATCCTTGAGGATTCGCAACCTGTCGGAGTTTTCAAGCAGCTTGACAAATTCCTCCAATGCCATCACGCACCACCTCCCTTGACCTTGCCATTCTTGAGGATGCAGTTATTCGGGAGGCTCATTGTGCCGTTCCGCTCCATATGCTTTCTGTCCGCAAGGCTCAAATATTCCGTGATGACACTGATCGCCTCCTCTGTGGAATAGCAGGTTGCGACAAAATGTCCGACCTCTGCCATGTCCGCAAGAAATTCTTTTTGATTGTCCGTCTGCCTGTTATCCCCGAATTTCATTTCAATGTACAATCCGCAGTAAATCCCTTTCGGGTATGGGAGACATAAATCAGAAACACCCGCTTTCACGCCCATCTGCTTTAATTTGACCGCCTCACGCTGATTCCTGCTGCCTCCATTCGGGCAATGATGCAACCATTTCAATTCCGGATAATGGTTCATGTTATACTGCGCCCACTGGACGACGGCGATCTGCTCCGTGTCCTCGCTCCTCATTGCGTATTTCATATTCATTTCTTTTCCACTCCTCTCCGTTGCGCCGTCTATGGTGCAAACATGATAATATTTGCAGAACAGGCAGATGTGACGGCAATCCTTGACCTTGAACATCCACAAAAGCCTCCGGAAAAGCTGCCCGACCGTTCTCACCTGCCCTCTCCCTCCTCGCTGCTGAAATAATGGTGTCCGATGACCGTGTACGGCGTTCCAAACGAATGGAAATGCCCCTCACGGAAATAAACCACCGAATCCGGAAAAATCCTCTCATTGACTGCATCCTGCACCGCCTCAAGACATTCATCATCAAACGGTGCAGCCTCGACCGAACCATTCCCCCATGAGGAAAACGCCCCGTCCTGCTTGATGACCTCCTGCACCGTGTCCGGAAAATTTTCTGATTCAACCCGATTCAGAATGATCTCCGCAACTGCGACCTGTCCTGCGAACTCCTCTGTCTTTGCCTCCGCAAATACGGTCTTTCCCATGAGTTCAAAGTCATCCAGTGATATGTAATCAACGCCCGCCCTACCATATACGGGAACCATCCCGTCAATGTGAGGTTTCACCCACTCCTCAAACTCTTTTTCCTGCTCCGGTACTGCTGCCCCTGTCAGCGTGTCGGCGGTCTGTGTGCGTGAGGACATCGCCTCAACGCTCTTGACCTCCTCGTGTGCCTCTCCCTGCTGCCCGCTGTCATCCCTCCCCGCTGCTGCCGTAATC
>BLMD01000059.1 GCA_011959925.1 Lachnospiraceae bacterium | reverse complement strand
ACCGGAAGCGGCGGACCTGTTAGAGAGAAAAATCAGCCATGCATTATGGCAGGACTGCCGGATACTGAAGAAACAGCAGTTGTTTCGTACCCGGGGAGATTATCTTCTAAGCAGGAAGGATATGTTTCCGGGATATATCTTCATAAGCACCGGTTTTCCGGAAGCGCTGGCAGAAGAACTTAGGAGGGCAAGACAATTTCCTCAGATGATCGGCGGGCAGATGGACAGGCTTGTGCCGGTTGAAGCGGAAGACCTCTGGTTTCTGGAAAATGTGTGCGGGAAGGATCTGGCCCATGATATGCGGTTGTCGACCGTCCGGGTGGATGAGGAGGGGCAGGTGCGAAGCGCAAGCGGGGCGCTAAAGCCGTATATCGGAAGGATTACCAGACAGAGGCTCAGACATCGGTATGTGACGGCAGAGGTGCCGTTGTTCAACCGGAGGGAGAATGTACTGTTCGGGATTCGGCTGGAGGGAGATCCAGTGTAGCGGATCGTCAATGGCAATGTATAGTGCATGGTAGTTATGCCGGCAGGGCTGTTGGGAGAAGTAGATTTGACAGGATGTCAGGAAGGGTTCTTGAAGCATTGGCACTTGAGCGCGTGAATGACAGACATATAGATAGTGACTGTGGCTGTATAACTGTGCTGTGTGACGGCAGTTATGCAGGGATGGATGGCGAAGCCATGCCTCCATCTTTTGAACGAAATATATAGAAAATGGGATTGGATGATCATTTGTTCGAGGCGGGAAGGATCTGGCGCAGGATCATCCCGGGGAAGGTGAAAGAATGTGGTATGTAATGCAGGTAATCTCAGGACAGGAAAACCGAACCGTTTTTCTTGTGGAAAAGATGATTTCCAAAGGGATTCTGGAGAGTTGCTTTGTACCTGTGCGCAGACTCAGGAAGAAATATCATGGGGCATGGCATGAAGTGACAGAGAAGTTGTTTCCTGGCTATGTATTCATGATATCAAAACAGCCCCAGTTATTATATGAAGAATTAAAACGGATCCCGGCATTGACCAGGCTTCTTGGAAGATGTGGGGAATACGTTGCACCGCTGCCAGAGAAGGATGTGCGGATGATGGAAAAGCTTCAGAACAGGATGGTGGATGG
>BLMD01000058.1 GCA_011959925.1 Lachnospiraceae bacterium | reverse complement strand
GGTTATATAAGAAAAGAGTATTTGAAATGCAACCGTAAGACAGCACATTTGAGGATATGCAACGGGGCTATGGGCATCGTCTATGATGGGCAGGCCGCGCAGGAGGAATTCATTTCAATTATGCTGAATGGATTTTCACAGGAGGAAATTGACAGCATGAAAAAACAAACTGATCGTATCCTGCGCAATATCAACACTTATCTGAAAGGGAAGGAGGCAGAATAATGTTAAAATTTTTCATTTGTTTTATTGCAGGAATTGGAGCCGGACTTGGAACGGGCTTTGCGGGGATGAGCGCCGCTGCTGTAATCAGTCCTATGTTGATTACTTTTCTGGGGCTTCCGGCATATGAGGCAGTCGGTATTGCACTGGCGAGTGATGTTCTTGCAAGCGCCGTAAGCGCATACACTTATGGGAAAAATAAAAATCTTGATATTCGCAATGGCCTTGTAATGATGGTGACCGTTCTGATTTTTACATTGGTGGGGAGCTTTGCCGCAAGCCGCATTCCGAATACCACTATGGGCAGTTTCTCCGTATTCATGACACTGCTCCTCGGAATCAAATTCATCGTAAAGCCTGTTATGACGACAAAAGAATCCATGCAGGCGGTCAGCGGAAAAAAGCGTATCATACAGTCAGTTGCCAGCGGAATAGTTGTCGGGTTTATCTGCGGCTTTGTAGGTGCGGGCGGCGGAATGATGATGCTTCTGCTTTTGACCAGCCTGTTAGGGTATGAACTGAAGACCGCCGTTGGGACAAGTGTGTTTATCATGGCTTTTACGGCCTTTACAGGCGCTGTCAGTCATTTTGCCATAGGCGGTATGCCGGATGTATGGTGCCTGCTGTTCTGTGTGGCATCCACACTGCTCTGGGCGAGGATTGCCGCCAAATTCGCAAATAAAGCCAGCGCAGCGACATTAAACCGTGCAACTGGCGTTGTGCTGGCTGTTCTGGGAGTGGTCATCCTGACAGTGAATTACTTGAAATAATGAAATCAGAAACCTGCCGTTTAAACCATTCGGCAGGTTTCGTGCCTATGCCGCCCTGCATGCCATTTTTTAAGAGTAGCAAGGCAAGAGCAGGTATCTCCGTGCCCCATCTGTACGAGCAGCGGATAAGGGAGCAGTACAGCATAGAAGCCATTCAGAACGCATATCGGCATGGCTGTACGCTGTTTGATACAGCGGAGATCTACAGTCCGAACCTGGCAGGGATCGGACATAATGAACGCATTGTGGGGAAAGCCATGAAAGATGTGCGTAAAGGTGTGGCGCTTGCGACAAAGCTGTTTTTAGACAGCTGGGAAGTCAGGTCAGAGGGTTCTGTATACCGGGCAGTCCGCAGGCATCTGGAGGATTCTATGGATCGGCTTCAAACGGATATGGTTGATCTTTATTACCTTCACAGGACAAGCGGCGGCGTAAGGATAGAAGATGTTGCGGAAGCGATGGGCCTGCTGATAGAAGATGGTCTGATCCGGGGATGGGGACTGTCTCAGGTGGATGTGGACATCATTGATAGGGCGCAGAATGTCACACCGTTAAGCGCAATCCAGAATATCTATTCCATGGTGGAACGGGATATGGAGAAAGCAGTGATTCCTTACTGCATGGAGCATGGCATTGGAGTGGTTCCCTTTTCACCCATTGCCAGCGGGCTTTTGTCAGGAAAAATTACAACGGAAACAAAATTCGAGTTACATGATGACGTCAGGAACTGGGTGCCGCAGTTACAGAAAGCAAACATAGCCGGAAACCAGCCGATCATTGACCTTTTGAAGGAATACGCGGATATGAAAAATGCCACAAGCGCGCAGATCTCACTGGCATGGATGCTGCATAAATATCCCAATGTGGTTCCGATTCCGGGATCGAAGAATAAGGAGCGCATCATTGAAAATCTGGATGCCTCCAAAGTAGAACTGACAGAAGAAGAATTCCATTCGCTGGAAGAAGCGTTGAACAAATGCAGGGTATATGGACACAGAGGATTTAACAGATAGTAGTGCGAAAAGGAGTGTATATTGAAATGAAGAAATTAGGTTTTGGACTGATGCGTCTGCCGCAGACGAATCCGGAGGACCGGTCGAGTGTGGATCTGGAAAAAACAAAAGCCATGATAGACAAATACATGGATGCAGGATTTACTTATTTCGATACGGCCTATGTCTATCACGGAGGAAACAGCGAGAAAGCCTTTGGCGGAAGGAGAGAGGGAGACCATAGCAAAGACTGTTCAGATCATAGGTGACAGCATAGCCATTCCGTGTACTGCCTGCCGCTATTGTACTTCCGGCTGTCCGAAGAAGATTGCCATCCCGGAATATTTTTCCCTGTATAATAACCAGAAGCAGTTTGGACTGTTGGCAGGGCTTGCCACTACATACGGAAAATCTGACGGCAACCCACGGGAAACCACAGGACTGTATCGGGTGTAAACAGTGCGAGAACCACTGCCTGCAGCATTTTCCTATTGTGGAGAGCCTGAAACTGGTGGCAGAGGCATTTCAAATGTAACCTCATATGGCGAAAAGAACGAAAAAGGCTGGAAGGCAGCATGTAGAAAATAGTGGAAGGAGAAGTATCTTATTTTGTAAAAGAAAGGGGCAAAGCCGATGCCGAAAATGCTGTGAGAGCTGTTCGTAAATTTAGAATACCAGAGGGAAATGTGCTTCAAATCTTACAGCGCTAAAAGAGGGAATTTATGAAAATATGACCTTCTTCCTTGCGAATATTGGCTTAATAAAGTTTTTAGGAGGCGAACCTTCAACTGAAGCAATTAGTGCGTGTTGCAATGCTTTTGCAAACTATATTTATGCAGAAATATAAAATAAAAATATATAATGTCCCCAACAGACAGCGTATTGCAGATTGCTCCCGGTATTATGCAGATCTATGGTCTTGCGTATCTGCTTTTGCCGCTGAACATTTTCGCAACCTATTATTTCCAGTCTGTGATGCAGCCGAAAACAGCATTGATCATTTCTA
>BLMD01000057.1 GCA_011959925.1 Lachnospiraceae bacterium | reverse complement strand
ATCTTGTAGATGTAGACAGGCAGGCACAGGAACGCTTTGAAAGGCTCATAGAGGGTATGAAGCAGGCGCAGGGCATTACGTCCTGTCGTTTATATTTTAAGACTTCGCTGAAATTGTAAAAAGTCTAAAAAGCGATTCACCGCCAAAGAAGCAATTTTTTTGTTCCGCAATGCAAGACCGATATTACGATATGCGGAAAGAAAGGTCCATGTTGTCTTTGATAAAGCAGTTTTGGAAGAAGAATGGTATGGGGCAGCGATGGCACTACTACTAGCTATCTGAAAGTGCAGACAGGCGATAGTCCGTATTATCTGCTCATCTTCCTCATTTTGGACAACAGTCTTAATTCCTTTCGGTAAATAGTCCTCAGTGAAGTGATCTGTATGAATGATTCCTTTATCTTGCAGCCAAAGGTCAAGGAAAATCATCTGATTACCATAGCTTATTTTAAGTATTGCATTCAGATTTGAGGAGACAGACTATGATAAACAACACCATTCTTATGGAACAGCTAAACCAATACTACGATGCATGGCTGCAATATAATAACGTGTACGAAGAATGGGCAAAAGCACACGGGCTGTCCGTCAACTGCCTGTTAGTATTGTGTGCAATTTACGATAGCGGGAACGGCTGTACACAGAAAAAGATCAGCGGGCAGTGGCTCATACCCAAGCAGACAATCCACATGGTTTCCAAAGATTTGCAGCGCAAAGGGTTCGTAGAACTGTCCCCGCTTCCGGAGGATAAGAGGAATAAAATAATCCGTTTTACAAAGGAAGGAAAAGAATATGCAGACACCATCGTGAACGCGCTGCGGAAGGTGGAACTCTCTGTCATAGAGGAAATCGACATGGAACGTATGCAGCAGCTAAACGATAGTATGTCTTTATTTGCAAAACTTTTCTACAAAGCAGGAGGCATAACAGGGCTGGTGCCTGTTATCCGCAATCAGGGCGGCTCCTTCTACGCAATGGTTTCCATAATTACAGGCTTTGTCACCAATATCATTTTGGATTACCTGTTCGTATGGATATTAGGGCAGGGAGTTTCAGGTGCGGCATGGGCTACGGTCATCGGGCAAGGTGTTACCATGCTGACTGCGCTTGTCTGGTTACTGCGCAAAAAGCAGTTTACGATGAGCATTCCTTTTTCCAAATTTGGAAAGGCGGCTGCGTCCATACTGAAAATCGGGATCGCCCCCTTTGGTCTTACGATGTCCCCTAACATTTCGCTGACTATCATAAACCGTTTCTCTGTGTCCTATGGCGGAGAACAGGCAGTCGCTGTTTATGCCTGTATCGCTTATGCGATCTGTATTGTTTATCTGATATTACAGGGAGTAGGCGACGGAAGCCAGCCCCTGCTCAGCCAATATTATGGTGAAGGAAATTATGACAGGCTGAAAAGTACAAGAAAACTGGCGTATGTATTTGCCTTGTTCCTGTCCCTGGTTAGCTGTATCATCATGTATCTGACAAAGGGAAGCCTCGGCGCATTATTCGGGGCATCAGATGTTGTAAATGCGGAAATTGCCAAGATAATGCCTCTCTTTCTGGTTTCCGTTCCCTTTGTTGCGGTTCTCCGTATCACAACCGCAAGTTTTTATGCCACAGAAAAAAGTGTGTTCTCCTATGTTTTGACTTTTATGGAACCGCTGCTTATGTTCGTGCTTATGCTTATTCTGCCGCCTTTGTTCGGCGGGCAGATCATGATTTGGTGGAGCACGGTTTTTGCACGGATTCTATCAGCGGTGTCAGCATTTATCCTGAAGCGCCATGTAGATAAAAGGGGATAGCCATCATCTGTTTTTCTCAATATCCTGCCAATTAGCGTTGCGCAGGATTTTTGCATTTTCGCCTGTAAGCGCTTTAGCGGCTTCTTCATCTCCCTGTAACTGGTACAGCATCCACGCCGTCATATAGCCGTCAGTTTTCATCTGCATTTCCTCATGCTCTGCTCCTGCAACCCTTGCACGGAGTTTAAATACATTGTTCGGCATGGCATTGTAATTCTCAATCAGCGATGAAAGCGGAGCGACGCCAAACCACTCTGTGGCCGCGTCCGTTGCACCGGTATCGTCAGATATTCCGGCAGCGGCAGTCATAAACCACGGAATAGATATTTTTGAGGCATCATATCCACCCCACCTCTGCGCAAGGTAAGAATGCGCTGCACCGCCTTTTGAATATCCGGCAATTCCAATATTTTGAACATCAATTTTTTCATAAAATTTCTCAGGGAAAATCGGTAACTGGCATCCTTATCAATGTCAGAAACAGAAAAACCGCCCTTGAAATTTCTACCCCGTTCCTTACTTCAATGCAAGACTTCTGTTATTTTTTATCATACACAAGATAGTATATATTACGACTGCGAACTCTGTAATCGGCATAACCCACCATAGAAGTTTCGCGCCAAACAGCGCCGGAAGCACAAACACTAATACACCGCATAGAACCATGCCTCGTGCCATAGAAATGATCAATGCTGTTTTCGGCTGCATCACAGACTGGAAATAATAGGTTGC
>BLMD01000056.1 GCA_011959925.1 Lachnospiraceae bacterium | reverse complement strand
ACTGACGGAAGTAGAGCTTCCGGATTCAATCAAGACGATCGGAGGTTATGCATTTAGCAATTGTACTTCATTAAGGGAAGTGGCTTTTCCGGATACGCTCGAAAAAATTGAAAGATTTGCATTTTCCGGCTGCACAGCGCTGAGCGCTGAGACGGGGCAGAGGGTTGGAAAGTACGTGCCGGGGTGAAGCAGCAATCTTTGATATATGTGGGAAATACATATGAGCATGCAGGAAAAGATGGCAAAGGGGTCAATTATATTGGCCACAATATTTGTAGAAAGCGGGTACAGGAATGAAGAATAAAAAGAAAATGCAAAAGGGCATCATCATAGTGGGTCTGGCAGCCCTGTTTCTGCTGGGCATTGGACCTATGTCAATACTTTGGACACAAAAAGTTGAAAGTTCATGCTGATTTTTTTAATTCCTCATCCTCCTTTTGCTGGGGTGTCATATAGCCGATGGCACTGTGAATCCTTTTTCGGTTATACCAGCCCTCTATGTATTCAAAAATTGCCCTTCGGGCTTCTCTGGAATCCTGATATGTGTGAAGATGGATCTCTTCCTTTTTCAATACGGAATGAAAGGATTCTATGCAGGCATTGTCATAGGGATTCCCTTTACGGCTGAATGAATGGATCATTCCATGGCTGCCCAGATAACTCTCAAATGCCTGGCTTGTGTACTGACTGCCCAGATCACTGTGGAGAATGATTCCCTGCGTGTCTCTGACATTCAGGCAGGCATTCTTTACCGCTTCCACTGCCAGCTCCGCTGTCATGGATGTCCCATAGGCATATCCGATAATCTTGCGGCTGCACAGGTCCATTACGGAAGCCAGATAGGTCCATCCTTCTTTCAGCACATGGATATAGGTGATATCCGTACACCATTTCTGATTGATGGTTTCTGCTTCAAAATCACGTCCCAAGATATTTACCTTGTTGTCATTTACTGCCCCGTTGGCGCCGCCTTCCAGCGCGTCCGGGAAGTGCTGGCAGTAATCCTTGCAGAATCTGGCATTCTCAAGTCCCTGCGCCAGTGCACGCTCCATTGCGCCTGCATTCCGGCAGATATCCCCTACCTTATCCTCCAGAAACTTTCCCATCTGCTCCTGCAGGGTATCTGCATCCTCCCCCATGTAATTGTCCTTAAGACCTGTCATGGTGGTCTTCACATCTTCTATCACGGCTTCCACATCCATTGCGGTTGCCTTGCAGGTCTCCACTGCTTCCTTCATCCTGTCCAGATTCATTTTGACCTGGCTATTATTCTGTCCCATTCTTATGCACCTTCCCCTTCCGACTGGCTCTGCATCCTGCGCATTCTCTCACGCTCGTGATGATCCCTGTCTCTTCTGTGATAATCTGCTTTCTTCTGCTGGGCTTCCCCGATCTTGCTCATAATGGCTGCCCCCAGCCTATCCCGGGCAGGTCTTAATTCAGCGTCCAGCTTATCCACTGCCGCCTCGATCTCATCTATATTGTTCGCTTCATAAGCAGCGCATTCCCTGCTCTTGATTGTCTGTATCTGGCTCTCCAGCGCGTCATTCGTCCCATTCTTTCTCTCATTGATCCTGTATGCCTCTTCCAGCTTAGCAATATCCCTTTCG
>BLMD01000055.1 GCA_011959925.1 Lachnospiraceae bacterium | reverse complement strand
CCTCTCAAACGTCGAAAAGCTATGTATCGGAAATCCCACCGTACCATGCCCGTCCCCAAATACGGTAAGTGGAACATTACCGCTGCTTCTCTGGGCACAGAAGAAATGGCCCACTTCGAAATGGTAGCCACCATCGTACACCAGCTCACCCGCAACTTAACGCCAGAAGAAATCAAAGAATCCGGTTTTGGTGAATATTATATTGACCACACCTTGGGCGTATGGCCGCAGGCAGCCGGCGGCGTTCCGCAAAATGCCTGTGAATTCCAGGTAAAAGGCGATCCGATCACGGATATTGTGGAGGATATGGCAGCGGAACAGAAAGCCAGAAGCACCTACGACAACATCCTGCGCGTTGTCAAAGATCCTGACGTCATTGACCCGATCCGCTTCCTGCGTGCAAGGGAAATTGTGCACTTCCAGAGGTTTGGTGAAGCAAATCGGGAAGATTGCAGTAAATGAAAACACACAAAATACAATCACTAAGACGCATACCCAAACGCCCTCAAAGCTGCCGACTTCGGGTTTCACACTAAAAGAAAGGACAAGCCTATTATGCCAGTATTCAGAGTAGAAAAAGTCAAAGATTATACGATTATGCCAAACACCCACTTACGCAACCGCCAGTTATCCCTACGGGCAAAAGGATTGCTCTGCCAAATGCTCTCATTGCCCCCGGAATGGAATTTTACCCTGCAAGGGTTAGCTTATATCAACAAAGAGGGGTTAGACGCTATTACAACGATTATACATGAACTGGAGCGGGCAGAATATATTACCCGCAATAGAATACGCGATGAAAAGGGATTGCTTCGGGAAATGAAATGTACAGTCTATTCTTCCCCAAGGTTGAATGACAGCTATGACAATAATCCAATCGCGGAAAATCCTACATTGGATTTTCCAACGCAGGAAAAACCAATGCAATAAAATATAGATATATAAAATACTAAATAATAAATTACAGAATGATAAATTATCTATTCCTTTCCTATCCGTTCTTTTGATTTTTAATTGGATTATCCCTATCGCATGAGGGGAATGGAAGGGAAAAGAGGTTGATACAACATAGATATTCATTTATGCCTTAATTACCCTTTATCAATGGCAAACAGCCAAGTCAAGGATTTACCGCTTTAGCGACGTTTACATCCTTGATTTGGCTGTTTGGTGTCGATAGTCTGGGAAAGGCATAAAGAAGAATTTGTAGAACTTGTGTTTTGCATGCTGAAGATATGGAGTAATGGAACGCCGGGGAATGACAGCTTATACAGTGCCATTCTTCGGTATTTTTCCTGTACTAATACTTAGAAGCTGTTTAGAAATCAATTTACAGATAAATTAAAATAAGAGAACTATCTGTATTCTATATATTCCAAAAACCGTTTTACCACTAAAGAACTGTTTTTCTTACTCCGCAAGGCAAGACCGATATTGCGGAACGCTGGAACATCTAATTCCTTTGTTATGATTTTATATGGCACACGCTGTAAAATAAGCTGCGGCAATATGCTGATACCTAATCCACTCTCCACCATAGACATAATGGCGTAATCGTCCCATGTTGTAAAATGTATTTTCGGTGTGACATTACACCTTTCAAAAATTTCTGATATTTCAGCTTTTGCCCCCTTTTCTAACAGCATAAAAGGATAATCGGCAAGGATTTTTACTGGAAAGCGGTCACAGTCTGCAAGGGCATGGTTTTCCGGCAGAACAACAAGCAGTTTGTCCTGTTCCAAAAAACACGTTTCCAAATCCGGGTGTGCAGGCAGACGCAAAAATCCACAGTCAACACGCCCCTCTAATATCCAGTTTTCAATTTCCGTATAATCCCCCAATAACAGCTCATAATCTATGTTTGGATAATCCGTCTGAAACCTTTTTATAATATTGGGGAGCCAGTGTGTAGCCACACTTGAAAACGTCCCTATTCTGATGATACCCGATTGTAAACCGTTTATTTCGTCAATCTGCGTCTGCAACTTTTCGTATTCCGCACACACGCTTTTTGCATAAGGCAAAAGCGCCAAACCGTCTGATGTTAAACGCACCCCCGACCGGCTGCGTTCAAGGAGCAATATTTTCCATTCTTTCTCTAAATCGTTAATCATACGGCTAATTCCCGATTGGGAATAATTCAGCCTTTCAGCGGCTTTTGTAAAACTCCCATATTCCACTGTCTTAACAAATGCCAAGTATTTTTGAATATTCATTTCCATAGCCGCACCCACTTTCATCTGATTTTATCATGTTAAGAATGATAAATATTGGCTTTTGTGATTTTGCTTTTTATGATACCCTATGCACTGGAGGATTTCAAGGCTTCCAAAAGAAATTTACCAAAAGAAAGGAAGTATGCGCCATGATTTATGTGAGCGATATTTACAACACAGCACCAAATGAATACCATACCCCTTTGCAGCAACAGACCTATCAGACACTTGAAAAGCTACATATCCCCTTTGAACGGGTGGAAACGGACGAAGTTATCACTATGGAAGATTGTATTGCAATCAACAAAAAACTGGATATGGAAATGGTAAAAACATTGTTCTTATGCAACAGGCAGCAGACCGCTTTTTACCTGTTCATTACCACAGGCAGCAAGCCGTTTCGTTCCAAAGATTTCAGCAATGCGTTAGGTGTTTCCCGTGTTTCCTTTGCCCCTGCGGAACTTATGGAAACAATGTTAGGCACTAAGATTGGGGCGGCAACTGTTTTCAGTGCCATACTGGATAATCAAAATACCGTTCAGATTGTCTTAGACAAAGATGTTGTTCATTCCGAATGGTACGGGTGTAGCGACGGGATAACCACAAGCTATATGAAAATAAAGACGGAATACATTACAGACACCTTTTTACAGTATGTAAAACATATTCCGGCTGTTATTGAGGTGTAAGATTATGGGACTTTATCATAACAGGATTGTCGTCAAAGTAGGCACTTCCACTCTCACAAATGAAATCGGGCAGAATAACTTGAAAGCCTTTGACTGTATCGCCCGTGTATTGTCTGACATTCAGAACATGGGATATGAAGTTATCCTTGTATCGTCCGGCGCAATCGCCGTAGGCATAAACAAATTGCAGACAAAACCACGACCTACGAGTATGCGGATAAAGCAGGCTGCCGCCGCCGTGGGACAATGCAGTATCACGTATCTGTATGATAAATTTTTCAGTGATTATGATAAAACAGTGGCACAAATTTTGTTAAATGCGGAGGATATGGAAAACGAGGAAAAAAAGGAAAACCTAATCAACACATTTAATACGCTATTAGAAATGGGCATTATTCCAATCGTCAATGAAAACGACTCCGTAAGCTACACGGAAATACAGTCGGAAGATAAACTTTTCGGGGACAATGACACACTATCGGCTGTTGTTTCGGTACTTTGCAGAGCAAAAAGCCTTGTGATTTTTTCAGATATTGACGGCTTTTATGACAGCGATCCACGCCTGCACCCGGACGCAAAACTGATTGACAGCGTATCAGTCATTGACGAAAATGTTTTGTCGTTAGCGAGCGGCGCAGGTTCACGCCGGGGAACAGGCGGCATGAAAACAAAATTGCAGGCGGCAAAACTGGCTACGTCACAGGGAATTGATACGATAATCACAAACGGTAAAAACCCCGCAGCCCTTTATAAGATAGTAAAAGGGGATAACGTGGGGACAATATTCATTGGTAAAAATATGGGATAGACCATACAAAAGGACGTGATGAAAAATAAAGGCATTGTTACTGACATTCCGGGAGAGTGAAGAAAAAATAGTTGAAAACATTTTGTCGGCATTAGCCGAAAGAATAAAAGTTGTATTTACAAAGCCTATTGTCTCTGAAACCCTGTCATTTCCCGGTGTTCTTTTCTGCCCTTGCGAACGCTTAGAAGTCCTTTTCCGGGCAGTAATGGGTTATTCCTTACTCATGCCACAAAACGCCCCGGAAATGCCCTTAAAACGCTTCCTGCGCCACTCTAACCGTCCGCTTCATTTCTATCTTTCGATGAGGGTTTGGAAATTTCCCAACAAATAAAAATTCTATACGTCACTTCTCATAAAGATAGAGAATTTTTCGGGATTGAGTACTCAATCCCTATGCTTGCTATTCCGCTATTCTAAATTTTTTATAAAATTTCCTGGAAACTTTGCCATTTTTACCTCCCGTGCGTAGTAAGTAGTAGAGGGGGAGTTTACGCTATTCCCGTATAGTGTACTTGCCGCTTCTCATAAAATTTAGGGAAACGTCAAAGGAGAAAGTTTATGTCAAAAACGAATAACTCTCCTACACCCGATACTCAAATACACATGGAAAATCTTTCCATAGATAAAATGAGGTTGACCGTTACCAACATCTACCCCGTCTTTCAAAAAAAATCAAAACAGGAAACACGACAGGAAATCGGAGCGCGGCTCTATCAGATTTTCAAAAAATATGCGTAAGTCCCTTGCAAAACATTTCATGAGACGATATGATCTGTTTAATGTCAAATTCCTATGGAATTTGACATTGGGTATTGCGTCTTACGTTTTAGGAGGTAGATAGAATGTATGACGCGTTATATGCAAGACAGTCAATCGAGAAACAGGACAGCATTTCTGTAGAAAGCCAGCTTGAGTATTGCAGATACGAAACCCACGGGGAAGCCTGTATGGAATACACAGACAAAGGTTTTTCGGGCAAGGACACCAACCGTCCCGGCTTTGAAAAAATGATGAATGATATTCGTGCAGGAAAAATCAAACGGGTTATTGTCTACAAACTCGACCGTATCAGCCGTTCCATTTTGGATTTTGCAAACATGATGGAGATTTTTCAGAAACATCATGTGGAGTTTGTTTCTTCCACGGAAAAATTTGACACATCCACGCCGATCGGCAGGGCTATGTTAAATATCTGTATCGTGTTCGCCCAACTGGAACGGGAAACCATACAAAAGCGGGTAACAGACGCTTATTATGCAAGGTGCAAGCGCGGCTTTTACATGGGCGGGCGTATCCCCTACGGCTACCGTCTGACAAACGCGGTCATTGACAATATCCACACTTCCATGTATGAGGAAGTCCCGGAAGAAAGTGAACAGTTAAAGCTAATTTACTCCATGTATGCGGACACGGACAATTCACTCGGAGATATTGTACGGTACTTAAACGAACACCAGATTAAAAATCTGCGCGGCGCAAACTGGAATACCGCCCGTATCAGTGAAATGCTCCGCAATCCCGTATATGTGGAAGCGAATATTGATGTGTACCAGTTTTTCCAAAGTCAAGGCGCAAACATCTATAATCCGGCAAGTGATTTCACAGGTTATAATGCCTGCTATCTCTACAAAGGTACGGTTTCCACTTCAAGAAAGCAGAGTGATTTATCCGACAAAGAGATTGTGCTTGCGCCGCATAAGGGTTTTATCCCCTCAAAGACGTGGTTGGCATGCCGCATACGGTGTCTGAACAACCGACAGTCCACAAAGACCTGTAAGCCGAAAAATTCATGGCTCGTTGGTAAGGTAAAATGCGGCAAATGCGGTTATGCGCTGACAATCCGCAAGGCAAAAACAAAATGGGGACGTTACTTTGTTTGCAGCCAATCGGGAAGCCGTGGAAGCAACTGCACAGGGGCGGGCTGTACGGTTTATGCAGACGTTTTGGAAGAATATATGCTTGGTGCAATTAGAGAAAGACTGTCGGAGTTTCAAAACCTCTCCTGTCTATCTGAAACAGGAGAAGAACAAAGGCATATGACGAAAAAAATCCGTCTGACACAGATTGAGGAAGAAATCGAAGAGCTTCTCTCCAAAGTGTCGGGGGCAAGCGGCGTTCTGATGAAGTACATAGACGAAAAAGTATCGAAACTGGACGCAGAGCGAAAAACCTTGCAGGAAGAAATCGTTACGGCAAATGTCACAGACACAGAGGGCAGATTGAAGCAGATAACCAATCATGTGAAAACATGGGAAACGCTCTCTTTCGATGACAGACAGGCGGTAGTCGATACGCTCATCAAAGTTATTCGCATTGCAGACGGAAACATTGAAATCACTTGGAACATTTAACCATTATCTATGAAAGTCTGAAACACACAGTTTTGAGGAAATTTCAAAGAAAATTTAATAAAAATCTGTTGATAAGCAAAAGCTAAATACCGTATAATATAATCAAGAAAGGAAGTGATTCTATGGCACCAGCAACACAGGTTATTAAGAACAATAATATTATGAAAACAGAGTATTCTGAAAAGACAGCCATAGGTGCATTATATGATGAGCTCTCCAAAGGAATAGACAGCATGAAAAAAGGCGATGTTTATACGATTGATGAAGCTTGGGAGGAAATTGATAAAATATAATGCCGGACAAACCAAAGAAATATAAAATCGTAATATCCAAGGACGCGCTTTGGGATATTAAGTCAACGAAAAAGTATATTCTCGACACCTTCAAATATCGTGAATATGCGGAAAACTTTTCAAAGAAGATAAAGAAGGCTATCAAAGAGCTGGATTCCTTTCCCAAAGGCTATGAAGCTACGGGATATGTAATTGAGGGATTGAGCATTTATTTCAAGCCTTACAGTACATATTTAATCTTCTTTGTTGTGGAGGATTCCACCATTACGGTAATCCGGATCTTAAAAGACCGCATGTATTGGCAATCTATTATTAAGAAAATGCAGAAAATCAACAGATAGATTTACTTCAATCCTCCCGTTTCGGTGAAGCTCTGCGCATCATCCAAGATCGTCTGGATTCCAAAAACTTCTATGCATGCAACCCGGCAATCGACAAAAACTGCGGATGCAGATAAATTAATCGGACAATACGGGCAGATTTGTTTTCGGTCGCTCGCAGCAGAGGATTTCTCTGATCCTTGATCCGATACTTGCTGCAGAGTTCCATACACAGACGAACAGACGGCTGTGCAATCATAAAAGCCGCTGTCTGTCCGTCTGTTTTTTGCCCTTTGCCGGGCTGCGGCACAAGAGAACAAAAGTATCGGTCTGATGCACGCTGCTGCCCTGTCCGCGTGAAAACATATTCACAGGGAAACGAGCTGACTGCTATATCATCGTATCGTCTTTTAAATCCTCCGACAGGCTGATGTTTCGTATCTTACGCCATGCCATAACATAAGCCGGCGCAACGGATCCGAATACAGCTAAAACAAATCAAACGGAAAACCGATCCATATCGGTCGACCGACAAGCACCAGCACTTCTATACAAAACATTTTTCTAAGTTCTTTGGGTGTCAGTCCGACCGACAGATACCTCGCAAATACTCTTTTCCTTTGGCGTACAAATCCCAGTGTATTGGAATATACGCTGCCGACGCCAATCATCGCAAGCAGAATACAGAATCCCCCCAGTATCGCCATCATCCCCCGGATCTGTTTTTGATTTGTTTCATACTCTTCGATACGGTTTTCACTTTCTATGCTGTATTTGGAGCTGACAAGCTGTATCACCGCATCCTGCAGCGCAGTCAGATCTTTCGATGCCGCAGTCGTAATCGACAGGCTTGCCGACGGATAAATTGATCCCGCTGAGCGCCGTTACCTGGCTGCCGCCGGAACCATATACCTTTTTTACCCGTTCACACCTTACAATTTCCATCTGTATCTTCTCCTCTCTGTTTACCTGTGGTTAGAACCTTTACACACAATATAACAAACGAAAGTTGCAACTTAGCGACGGTAGAAACGAATTTCAAAAAGAGCGCCGCCGTCTGGCTTATTGTATGCCCGTATGGTTCCGTTCTGACGTTCTATGATCTCTTTTGCCAAAGCCAATCCGATGCCGATGCCTCCCCCGCCGGCACCTCTGCCCCGGTAAAACCGTTCAAACAAATGCGGTATATCCTCTTTGGCAAACCCCTCCCCGTGATCCCAGATCAAAATTTCCGTATATAACAGATTCTGCGCATAAGCACAATGTATTGTCCCGCCATTTCCATGCTCCATGCAGTTTTTCATCACATTCATCACCGCCTCCATCGTCCAGTCCAAATCGGCGGCAATCTCCATTCCTCCCAGTTCCGGCAGGTCGACAGAAATTCCCGAATCTGCAAACAATTCCTCTAAATTATCTGCCGCCAGCGCAAGTAAGGTAAAAACGTCTACTTCCTTCTTTTGGAAACATAATGTTCCGGAATCAAGCCTGGATAAAACCAGAAGGGCTTCCTCCAGATGCGTCAGACGCAGCAGCTGTTTCTCCACCTGATCCAAATACTGACTGCCGGCATCCCGCTTCATCATCTGAACGGATAAAGAAATCGCTGTGATCGGTGTTTTGATCTGATGTGCAATATTGGAAAGATTTTCCGCAAAATAATTCCTTGCCTGTACCGCTGCATCTTTCGTCTGGCAAAGAGATGTTACCGTCTTATAGATTTCATCTTCCAGTTTAGAAAAATCATCCTCTCCGGCAGCGGAGAGGATGACTGCTTTGCCGATATTGACCTGTTCCAGATATTCTGCTAACGCCCGGATCCGTCTGGCTTCCATCCGATTCCGACAGACAAAAGTAAATAGAAAAAGCAGCGTCCCCGACAGAAAACCGATTGCCGCAAACAACCAATTCTGCCGGAAAGCCGAATCCTTAAAATC
Organism: Lachnospiraceae bacterium; assembly: GCA_011959925.1. Classification (GTDB taxonomy): domain Bacteria; phylum Bacillota; class Clostridia; order Lachnospirales; family Lachnospiraceae; genus Roseburia_B. Next base: position 18,350 of record BLMD01000055.1, on the reverse strand, counting down.
AGCTCTGTGATATCCCCATTCGGACAGCACATCCTCTATGGCTGCGCCGTCAGAATTTCCGTCTGTATACTCCTTCAATGCGGCAGAAATTGCTTGTTTTGTTTCCGGTTCCTGTATCGCCGCTTCTTTGCAGATTTCATTTAACAAATCATACGAACGCCGGCTGCAATGAGAAAAAACCAGCATGGCAGTGACGGCAGAAGCCATCAGGCTGACGGATACTACAAACCCCAAAATGACGAAACTGTTTTTTTGTCCGCTCATAGCGTATCCTCCATCCGATATCCCACGCTTCTGACTGTTTTCAGGCATGCAGGACGGCAAAGTTTATCCCGCAGCCGTTTCATGGTCACCGTCAGCGTATTGTCGTTTACATAATTTCCGCTCACATCCCACACCTGTTCTAAGATTTTCTCTCTGGTCACCGTCTTACCTTTGTGCTGCATCAGGCACAAAAGCAATTGATATTCCGCCGGGCTTAAGGATATTTCTTCCAAATGGCACGAAACCGTTCGGCGGTTTTGATCGATTACAATTCCGTCGCAGGAAAGATACTGCTCTTTTGCAGAGCGGGTTCTGCGCAGTAGCGCCAGAATCCGCGAATACAATACTTCTAATTCAAACGGCTTCACCACATAATCGTCTGCCCCGTTTTGAAACCCTGCTACGATGTCTGATAAATCCCCCCGAACGGTCAGGAAAATCACCGGCAACCCTGCCCATCTGCGGCGGATCCACTGACACAGACAATCCCCGCGCCCGTCCGGCATGTTCCAGTCCAATAATACCAGCGTCGGCACAAGATGTTTGATCGCCTCTCTGGCGCGTTCCATCGTAACACAGACGGTCACCTGAAAACCTTTCCCTTCCAGATATTCTTTTACAACAGATGCAATAGCCGCATCATCTTCTACATAATAAATAGAAACCATTGTCAATTTCCGCCTTTTCTCATACTGACTATCCGTTCCATGTACAGCCACAATTATTATAACAGAAAAAAGTTACAGTTGCATGACAAACGGCTTGACAGGATCCATTTGTACCTGTATTTATTCCTCCGCTGCTTTTGTACTATCCTGCAATGCTTCGGTGTCTTCTGTCGTTTCTTTCAATTCCTCCAGCGATTTACTAAATACGGACGGGAAACTGCCTGAAACTAAATAAAGCGTATCCTCTCCGTCAATCTTTACATAATATTGCCCCGTAACCGGATTTTCCATACCAATCGTCAGCGTCTTCGTTCCCTCCGCTGTCGTAAACGTAATAATGTTTCCGGGTTTATCAAATCCATACTCGGAAAGTTCCCCAGCATTCTCTACGGTCTGATCTGCCGTAAGAGATGCAATCTCATCTGTAATATCTCCTACAAGCGTCTGATTTAACGTGAGCGAATCGTCCTGTTTCATCACCCAGGTGCTGCCTTCTTTGACAAACTGCAGAGTATCTCCGCCGTTTTGGTAGGAAAAAGCGGTAATCTCTTCCGCCTTTTCCCGAACCACATAAATTTTAGATGCCTCCGTCTCACTGTTTTCTTTTTCTTCCTGTCTTCCGTTATATCCCCGCATGCCCGCATAGGCTCCGCCAAATACAAACAGCAGCAGGCATAGTATTACCAAATACTTTTTCTGTCTCTGCATACAAGTCATCCCTCCTAACGTTTTCTTCTCCCTGCCCACAAAATAATCCCGGCGGCAAGGCACAAAACCGGCAATATCAGCATCACAGATATACCGATCAGTCTTCCGCTGAATGCCGGTACGATCAATTTCGCATTGTCGTAGCTTTTTACCGGTATCACAACGGAAATATCTTCCCCCGTCGCAGCCATATTTGTCATCGTATCCGAAAACATCGCGGAGTTGCTTCCGGAAACCATGGTATCGGCGCTCTCTCCCAAGATCTCGGAAGAACCGAATACCACAAGGCGCCCTTTCGTTGTATCGTCAACCGTTTTTTCTGCTGCTGCAGCAATGGTAAACGGTCCTTTTACATCTCCTTCTTCAAATGCATATGTTGTGGCATTTGCCGTATCTGCTTTGGCAACCGCTTCCTCTGAAGTTGTCAGAATCGGCGTATAAGTAACGGTATCGCTGTTTTCCGGCAGTATGATCCCCTGTACAAACGGAGCAAATATATAGCTGCTGCCAACCGACGCCGTATAAGCAGAAGACTCTGCATACGGCAGAAGATAAAACGGATTCTGGTAATACCTCTCCGCATCCCCCTCTGCAATCACGCCGTTTACAATCTCCATACCGTACTCTTTCCATATGGAAGAAAGATTTACAAGATCTTCTTTTGCCTGGTAATTCAGGGAAAGCAGCACATTTCCCCCCGTCTTCATATAAGCAATGATCTTATCTGCATCATCTTTGGAAAAATCGGATACAGGTCCGTTGATCAAAACCGCCGCCGCATCCTTCGGCACACTGTCCTCTTTTAACAAATGCAGCTCTTTTTGCATCATATTGGCTTTCTGCAGCGCTTTTAGAAAATTTCCGGAAAGTTCCGTTTCCCCATGTCCGGTCACCTCGTACACCACAGGCATATGTTCACCGGTCACATATTCCAGGGCGCTCGTAATCTGCCCTTCTCCGTCATACCCTGTCGTCTGCTGCGAATACGTTGTATAATCCACCGAAGATTCAAACAGTTCCTGATAATCGATCACCCGAAACGCTTCACCACTGACCACAATCAAACTGCCCATGGATACCGTATCGGCATATTCTTTGTAAAAATTCGGATTGACCGCCGGGTCTTTATATTCCACTTGAATATGCGCCGAAGAATCCTCATAGCGCTTCAACGTTTCCGCCACCGTTGTATCGACATCGTCTTTTGCTGCGATCACATAAATCACGGCGTCTTTTTTGATCTCTTTGAGAAACGTTTTCGTTTCTTCTGTCAGCGAATAGAGTTTGGAAGACGTAAGGTCGATTTCCATATAAGTGCTTGGAAGCTCCGCTGCAAATAAATTGACCAGTACGGTAAGCGCTGTTGCCGCAGCTGCAAAGCTTAAAGAAAATACGCCTGTTTTGATCTTTCTGACACTTACGGTAAAACGACGCTTTTGCACAGACTGAGCCGTTAAAATCAAAAATAACGCACTGACCGTCAGATAATAAATCATACCTGTGACAGAAAAACAGCCGTCCAGAAAGGAATGAAGCGGCGTAACCAGATCATAGCAGTTTAAGATTTTCGTCAAAAAATTTCCGGAAGAAGAAAACATACCGGTAACGCTCTTCATCATAAATCCCAAAAACAGGAAGGCAAACGTTAAAACAGCAGATATCACCTGGCTCTCGGTCAACGAAGAGACAAACAGTCCAATAGCAATGCACAGCAGGCCATACAGCCAGAAACCGAATACGGCGGCATAGCTTTCTGCCAGAGGAACCGTTCCGAAACAAAGAAGGATCAAAGGCGTCGCTGCAATAACCGCGATCGCAGCCGTATGAACCGCCGCCATCGCAAAATATTTTGCCAAAACTATTTTTCCCACAGAAACGGGCGATGTCAAAATCAGCTGATCCGTCCTGCTTTTTTTCTCTTCTGCAAGGCTGCGCATCGTAAGTACAGGCACCGTCACAAGGACAAGAAACGTAATCGCATTCAGAGAATAGGAAATCTTTGCATAGCCAAAATTCATCTGATAGGCATAAAAATACAAACCATAGAGCGCCGTAGTCGCTGCCAGGTAAAGCCAGCCCGTAATATTCTGAAAATACGAACGAAATTCCCGTTTAAAGATTGCTGTCATCCAAATCCACTCCTTCCGTTTCCTCTTTCTGCAAAAGATCCCCGATGGGGAACCGTTCTTCTCCTGACACATCGTGTTCTGGAAATAGCGGATCTTCCGGATAGAATTCTTCTTGGGGCAAATCTTCTTCCTGAGGCAAATGCCCTGGATTGGTCAGCGCAAGGAAAATTTCTTCCAGAGATTTTCCGGCAGATTTCAGTTCTAAAACCGGAATATCTGCATATACAAATTCCCGCAGAATTTTGTTTCGGATCTCGTCTCCTTCCGGCACCGTTGCCGAAAGAACAACCGTTCCTTCTTCCGTACCGGGACGCAGGCTTACTTCCTGCACGATTCCGGTCTCTTTCAGCCACTCTTCCGCCGCCGCGCCGTCTTCCTCTAAAACGATTTCGATCCGTCTTTTGCCATGTGCTACCTGCTGCAGCAGATGTTCTGTCGTATCGCCCGCCACTAATTTTCCTTCCGATAAAATATAAATATAATCGCAGACTTCCCTCACTTCGGAAAGAATATGGGAGCTTAAAATCACGGTATGCCGCTCTCCCAGTTTTTTGATCAGCCGACGGATTTCAATGATCTGTTTGGGATCTAATCCCACAGTCGGTTCATCTAAAATAATCACTTCCGGATAACCAAGAACCGCCTGCGCCAACCCGACCCGCTGTCGGTAACCTTTGGACAGATTGCGGATCAGCCGATTTCTCTGATCCGTGATCAAAACCATCTCCATTGCTTCTTCCACGTATTGTTTCCGAAGTTTCTTTTTCTCCTTTCTGCCCGCTTTCAAAGGCACATCCTTTAATTCCGCCGCAAAATACAGATATTCTTCCACACTCATATCCATATAAAGCGGCGGTATTTCGGGCAGGTAGCCGATACATCGTTTTGCTTCTTCCGGTTGTTTGAAAATATCATATCCGTTAATCTTCACTTCACCGCTTGTCGCACCCAAATATCCTGTTACAATATTCATCGTCGTGGATTTTCCCGCCCCGTTGGGTCCAAGGAATCCATAAATTCTTCCCGGTTCCACCGTCAGGCTTACATCATCCACTGCTGTATGACTCCCGTATTTTTTCACCAAATGGGAAATTTCTATCACTCTTTTACGCCTCCTGTCTTTTTGTATTCCCGAAATTTTTTCCTGTCTGTCTCACCGATTTTCATCCATATAAGAACCGCAGTATCTCGAAAACACATCCTTGATTTACCAAATTAAGACTATACTTTCTTTGTGTAGAAACAGGGGCGTTTATGTGAAAAGAATGTGAAAAGAAGCCGGCGACCCGCCGGCTTCTCTGCTTACTTTCCCTGTCTGAAATTTTTTAAAGCGAATATTCTTCTCGTTTGGTTCCGCCAAATCAGCGATAAATAATATCCTCTCTGCCCGGTCCGTTTGATACCATGGTAATCGGATAACCGATCTGCTCTTCCACAAATTCAATATAACGCCTGCAGTTTTCGGGAAGCTCTTCATACGTCCGGATTCCCCGGATATCCGACTTCCAGCCCGGCATCGTCTGTAATACCGGTTTTGCCCTCTCCAGCCTTCCGGTCGTCGGGAAGTCCGTCGTTATTTCTCCGTCGATTTCATATCCGACGCAGACCGGAATCTCTTCCAGATAACCAAGAACATCCAGTACCGTAAACGCCACGTCCGTCGTTCCCTGCAGCCTACAGCCATACTTGCTTGCCACACAGTCGAACCATCCCATTCTCCTTGGCCTTCCGGTCGTCGCGCCATACTCACCGCCGTCGCCGCCGCGCCGCCGCAATTCGTCCGCTTCTTCTCCGAAAATCTCGCTGACAAATGCACCTGCGCCCACGGCAGAAGAATACGCTTTGCATACGGTGATCACCTGCTTGATTTCATAAGGAGGAAGCCCTGCTCCGATCGCACCGTAAGCCGCCAGCGTGGAGGAAGATGTGACCATCGGATAAATGCCGTGATCCGGATCTTTTAACGTCCCCAGCTGACCTTCCAGAAGAATCTGTTTTCCTTCTTTGACTGCACGGGTTAAAAAGAGGGAAACATCGCAGACATACGGCTGTATCATATCCCGGTACAGATGCATCGTCTTCAGCAATTCGTCTGCATCCAGAAGCGGTTTCCGATACAAATGTTCCAGAAGAACATTTTTTGTTTCACAGACACGTTTTAATTTTTCCTTTAACGCTTCTTCTTCAAACAACTCGCTGACCTGAAAACCGATCTTTGCGTATTTGTCTGAATAAAACGGAGCAATGCCCGATTTGGTCGATCCAAAGGATCTGCCCCCCAGACGTTCTTCCTCATATTGATCAAATAAAATATGATACGGCATGACAATCTGCGCCCGGTCAGAGACCAGAATCTTCGGTTTTGGCACGCCGCGGTCCGTAACGGACTTCACTTCCTCCATAAGAACCGGTATATTCAGCGCTACGCCGTTTCCGATCACACTTGTCGTATGCGTGTAAAACACACCGCTCGGCAGCGTGTGCAATGCAAATTTTCCATAATCATTGACAATCGTATGCCCCGCGTTGGCGCCGCCCTGAAAACGAACAATAATATCCGCCTCTTTGGAAAGCATATCCGTTATTTTTCCTTTTCCTTCATCGCCCCAGTTCGCCCCTACAACAGCTTTCACCATAGATTTTTTCCTCCTTCTTATCCTGCCGCTTTTTCTTTTGCTTAAGAGATCAGTTCCGGAATCCGCCTGGAACAGGCAATTGCCAACGCTCCCGGTCCGATATGACAGGACACGCTCAATGACAGCGGATTCATGACAATCTCACAGCCCGGAAATAGTTCCTGTACTTCTGCCCGAAATGCTTCCGCTGCCGCAAGATCATAAGTATACGCCATTTCCAGATGCATATGTTTTCCCTCTGGATCCGAAAAGCGATGCACAAAATCGTTCTTCATAGCGTCCGTCATGATCGTCTTGGCCTGTTTTACGGTCCTTGCTTTTGCAAAAGCGTCCAGGCGTTCCCCCTGGATCTGCAGAACCGGTTTTAAACGCAGCAGCGTGCCAAGCGCAGCGGCGGCTGGCGTAATTCTGCCTCCTTTTTTCAGATAAGTCAGGGTATCTACCATAATATATATGGAAGATTCCATCTTTTCCCGTTCCAAAATATCCCGGATCTCTGACGCTGTTTTTCCCGCTTCTGCAAGCGCTTTCGCATCGAGAACCGACTGGCGCTGCGTCACGGAAATCCTCTGATTGTTTACCACAAATACTTTCCCTTCATAATCGTCCGCCAGCATCAGCGCCGTTTCGCAGGAACTGCTCAGTCCGCTTGACATAGGAATGTGTACGATTTCGTCGTATTCCTGCAGCAGCTCATCCCATAAATCCGTAACACTTGCCACGGACGGCATGGATGTGGAAATTTCGCAGCCGCTCTTTAACTTTTCATAAAATTCCTCCTGCGAGAGATTTTCTCCTTCGTAATACGTCTCTCCATTGATAAAAAACGGCATTGGTAATATATAAATTCCAAGTTCTTTCGCTTCTTTTGGTGCAATGCCGCTATTACTGTCTGAAATAATCGCAATTTTGCCCATAAGTCCCTCCTGTATTTTCATCACAATATTTTAATTGTAACATACTTTAAATTGGATTTCCACTATCATTCTGAAATTAATTTACCCCGGACGAAAAAACGTCCGGGGTAACTGTTTTATTTTCGCTCTTTTTTGATTTTTACATCATGCCGCCCATGCCTGGAGCGCCTGCCGGCATTGCCGGAGCATCTTCTTTGATATTGGCAACGGCAGATTCTGTCGTTAACAGGGTAGAAGCTACGGAAGTTGCATTCTGAAGCGCGCTTCTGGTCACTTTTACCGGATCTAAGATTCCGCTTGTCACCATATCCACATATGCTTCGGTCACTGCGTCAAAGCCAACGCCCTGTTCTGCTTCTTTAACCTTATTGATAATCACGGCGCCTTCGAGTCCTGCGTTTGCAGCAATATAGTACAACGGGGATTCAAGCGCTTTTAAGATTACCTTCGCACCTGTCTTTTCATCGCCTTCTAAGGTTTCTGCCAGCTCAGCAACCTTCTTGGAAGCATGGATATATGCGGAACCGCCGCCTGCAATAATACCTTCTTCTACTGCCGCCCTGGTGGAATTTAATGCATCTTCCATCCGCAGTTTTGCTTCTTTCATCTCTGTTTCGGTTGCAGCGCCTACACGGATAACAGCAACGCCGCCTGCCAGTTTTGCAAGCCTCTCCTGCAGTTTTTCTTTATCAAACTCTGATGTCGTCTCGTCGATCTGGCCGCGGATCTGCGCGATTCTTGATTTGATCGCGTCTTTATCGCCTTCGCCGTCTACGATCACTGTATTTTCTTTCTGAACTTTCACAGATTTTGCACGTCCCAGCTGATCCATCGTCGTATCTTTCAGTTCCAGACCGAGTTCCTCGGAAATCACCTGTCCGCCGGTTAAGATCGCAATATCCTCAAGCATTGCTTTTCTTCTGTCGCCGTATCCCGGAGCTTTCACTGCCACTACGTTAAAGGTACCGCGCAGTTTATTGACGATCAATGTTGTCAAAGCTTCGCCTTCGATATCCTCGGCAATGATCAAAAGCCTTGCGCCGCTTTGTACTACCTGCTCTAAAAGAGGAAGAATTTCCTGAATATTTGCAATTTTCTTATCTGTAATTAAGATATACGGATCGTCCAGAACCGCTTCCATCTTATCCATATCCGTACACATATATGCAGAAACGTATCCACGGTCAAACTGCATACCCTCTACCAAATCCAGCTCTGTCTGCATCGTCTTGGATTCTTCGATCGTGATTACGCCGTCGTTCGTTACTTTTTCCATTGCATCGGATACCAGCGTTCCGACTTCTTCATCACCGGCTGAAATGGCAGCGACTTTTGCGATCTGGTCTTTGCCGTTTACTTTCTGGCTCATTGCCTGCAGTGCTTCTACTGCAACATCGGTCGCTTTTTTCATTCCTCTGCGGAGAACGATCGGATTTGCGCCTGCTTCCAGATTTTTCATTCCTTCATGAACCATCGCCTGCGTCAAAACTGTAGCGGTTGTCGTACCGTCGCCGGCTACGTCGTTTGTCTTCGTCGCAACTTCTTTCACAAGCTGTGCGCCCATATTTTCAAATGCATCCTCAAGCTCAATCTCTTTTGCGATCGTAACACCGTCGTTTGTAATCAACGGAGCGCCGAAGGATTTATCCAATACGACATTCCTTCCTTTGGGTCCTAACGTCACCCGAACAGTATTTGCCAGCAGATCCACGCCGGCTTCCAGTGCAGCTCTTGCTTCTGAACCATATTTAATTTCTTTTGCCATAATGTCTACCTCTTTCTTCTATATTAATATTATTCTACAACTGCCAAAATATCATTCTGTTTTACGATGATGTATTCTTCCTCTTCCAATTTCACTTCGGTTCCGGCATACTTGGAATAGATCACCTTCTGTCCCACAGAAACCTGCATCGTCACTTCTTTGCCGTCAACTACTCCGCCCGGACCTACAGCAATAACTTCCGCTTCCTGGGGTTTCTCCTGAGATTTGCTTGCCAAAATAATTCCCGATTTTGTTGTCTCTTCTGCTTCTAACTGCTTTAAAACAACTCTGTCTGCTAAAGGTACTAACTTCATTTGAAATGCCTCCTTAATATATTCTGTTGAAATTTAGTGTTATTAGCACTCATTTCTTTCGAGTGCTAACTGCTAAACATATAATATGGTTTGCTTTTCGTTTCTGCAAACGCAATCTGTTCACTGCTGACTATACTATGCTGGCAAATACTCAATTATACTCACTTTTTCTCACTTTTTCATATTTTTTCCGATTTTGGGCTATTTAATACTTTTTTTAGAATTCGTTTATGTTCTGTTTTGGATTGCGGACCGGATGTTTCGAGTTCGTCTGCCCGGCATACCGTCAGATCAGTGAAAAGTGCTTCAGCCCGTTGAAAATCCCGTCCTCCCGCAAATCAGACGTTACATAATCCGATGCTTCTTTTACGTCCTTGGAAGCGTTGCCCATTGCGATCCCATGTTTGACATATCTAAGCATTTCCAGATCATTGACGCTGTCACCAAACGCATAGGTGTCTTCGTGCGCAATATGCAGATAATCGCAGATCCATTGAATCCCGCTCGCCTTGGAAAATCCCTTCGGAAGCAGCTCGAATACCTGCGGCGTATGAAACAGCAATTCATACTGCCCGGACAGTTCACGCTTCATCTCTTCTGCGTTTTCTCCCGTAAAATATCCCGTTAATTTATTCACGTCGTACTCTTCCGTCCTGGCGCACAGCGGTGCAAATCCGTCTCCCAACACTTTTTTTAAATTTAAAATATATGGATTGTGTCCAAATTCCGCTAAATCTGCATACAAATATTGTTTTCCTTCCAGCACGATCTGTACATGATGTTCCCGTAATGTCCGAAACAGCTGCTTTAGTTCCTCGTTGGAGAGATTTCTTTCATAAACGGCTCTGCCCTCCCATTCGATATACGTTCCGCAGCCTGCCAATATTCCGTCAAATCCGATATCCTCCAATAATTCTTTTGCCTGGATCGCCGCCCGGCTTCTTCCGCTGCAGAGAAACGCATACTGCCCGTTTTCCCGCAACTTGTGAATGGCTTTGACGGTACTCTCCGGCACACGCATACGGTGATCCCATAACGTTCCGTCGATATCAAAAAATACTGCTTTTTTCATTCTTGGTCATTCCCTCCATTTGTGCTTTTTTTCAGCACATACAGGTAGCTTTTGAAAAAAATCTTATTCTTTTACTAAATCTTACCTTAAATGTATGCCCTTTTATTTAAAAATGGCGCGAACCTGAACTTTTCAAATCCGCGCCAATGGATATCATTCATCCCGGCTGTCATATATAGAATTGCTTGCAATATACCCGATACACCAGATCAGCCCCGTAACCGTCATGGAAGAAATACATTTGATCACGGCAATCGCTAACTGCGGAAACGTCAAAGTACCAAGTGTATACGCGGCAATCGTTCCCCGGATCGGTTTTAACAACATAATCCAGCCGCCGACATATATGGAGACTGCAAATCCGAGCAGATAAACCGCAGATGCCAGTAATATTTTCAAATTTCGACTCATATCATAAAACTCCTCTTTCTGTAACCTGTACGATCCCCTATTTGCACTGAGGGTATTATAATATGAATCCTCTGATGTTTCAAGATTTTTTGCCGCATTAGAGATAAATTTAAGATTTCTCTGCCGGATGGTAGGATAAAAGATAAAAACAGGCAGATCCTTACGCTATGTCTGCCGCTTTTTCACATCCTGTTTCACAAGCCGGTATACGGCGGCAGCCAAAGGAACCCCAAGCAGCATGCCTCCCACGCCAAGAACACCCCCGCCGACAGTAACCGCTGCCAATACCCAGATCCCGGGCAGACCGACCGACGATCCCACCACACGCGGATAAACCAAATTGTCTTCCAATTGCTGTAAAACAACCAAAAATACAATAAATACAGCGGCTTTGACCGGAGACACGGTAAAAATCATAAATGCTCCCACGGCTGCTCCGATATAAGCGCCCGCCACCGGAATTAACGCCGTAAATCCAACCAGACAGCCGACCATCGCTGCATACGGCAGACGAAACAGCAGCATGCCTCCCATACAAAGACATCCCAAAATAACCGCCTCCATGCACTGTCCCACGATAAAACTATGGAAGGATTCATCCATCGTCCGCAGCACATAAAAGATGTTCTTTTCTATACGCTCCGGCAGATACGTTTGGATCAAAACCGTCAGCTGTCCGCCGATTTTTTCTTTTCCTGCCAAAAGATAGATGGAAAAAATAACTGCGATCATAAGCGTGACCGCTTTGGAAAACATAGAGGTCACAATGCCTACCGCAGCGCCCATCGCGCCGCCTACGCCGTTAAATAAAATATTGAGGGCTTTCATTAAGTTTTCTCTGATATCAAGCGCATCTTTTGTAAACAGTTTGTTTTCTTCCGTAAACAGACCGCTGATCTGAAAATTATCTTCCATCCATACATAGATCTCTGCCAGCGCTTTCGGAAGCTGGTCGATCAAAATCTTTACGCAGCTTAAAAGCTCTGGAACGATCATACAGACGATAAACACCGCAAAACAAACAATGCACACATAAGCGAGCAGCATGCAAAACGGCCGGCGCAGTTTCTCCATTGCCGGAGACGTTTGCTTTTGAAAAACACGACGCTCCAGAAATGTCATCAGAATATTCACGACATAAGCGACAGCACACCCCAAAAATAACGGCATTGCAGCCCCAAACGCCGTTTTTGCCATACCGGCGCAAACGCCCCAATAACGGATCAAAAGATATAATATTAAAACTGTCGTCCCCGCCCGTATACACGTTTTCCACTTTAATTCCATCGTTCTCCTCCTCATACCCAGATTCTTTCGGATATGATTATTTTATCATATATTGCGGATTCCTGCATCATTATTGTAACGGCAGCCCGGAATAACCGAGCAGATATTCATCGACTTCCCTTGCCGCTTCCCTCCCTTCCCGGATTGCCCATACCACCAGGGACTGTCCGCGCCGCATATCGCCGGCGGCAAATACTTTTTTGACATTCGTTGCATAACCGCTGCCTTTTGCCGCCACGGTTCCTCTTGCATTCAGTTCCACGCCGAATGCATCCGCCACATACTTCTGTGCGCCCGTAAATCCTGCCGCAATTAACACAAGGTCTGCATCTATTTTACATTCCGATCCGGCAATTTCCACCATTGCCGTTTTTCCAGTTTTCTCATCTTTTTTCGGTTCCAGGCGAACGGTTATGACAGCGCTCACCGCCCCCGCTTTATTTTTGATAAATTCTTTTACTGTCGTCTGATAGATTCTCGGATCGTGACCGAATACGGCAATCGCCTCTTCCTGTCCGTAATCGGTTTTGGAAATTTTCGGCCACTGCGGCCAGGGATTGTCTTCTGCCCTCTGCCCCGGCGCTTTCGGCATCATCTCAAGCTGTGTGACCGTTACGGCTCCCTGCCGGACGGCAGTTCCTGCGCAGTCATTTCCGGTATCTCCGCCGCCGATGATCACCACTTTTTTCCCTTTTGCCGACAGGGAAGGCTTCTTTTTTTCTTTCGCATCCAGCAGATTTTTTGTCGCAACCGTAAGATAATCCACGGCAAAACAGATTCCTGCCGCATCTCTTCCCGGTACGTTTAGATCCCTCGGCTGCTTTGCACCGCACGCTAAGATCACCGCGTCATAGTCTTTTACCAGCTGTGCAGGCTTTATTTCTTTTCCTGCATGGGCGTTTGTAAAAAACTCTATGCCCTCCTCTTTCATCACTGCCGTTTTCCGGTCAATCACATGTTTCTCCAGTTTCATATTCGGAATACCGTACATCAAAAGACCGCCGATTCTGTCGTCCCGCTCATACACCGTCACCGTATGCCCGCGCTTATTGAGCTGGTCTGCGGCTGCAAGCCCTGCCGGACCGCTGCCAATGACGGCAACGGTCTTGCCGGTCCTGGTTCTGGGTGGTTTTGCGGCGGCATAGCCTGCTTGGTATGCGTGTTCTACAATCCCGTATTCGTTTTCCTTTACCGTAACGGGTTCGTCATAATGGCCGCAGGTACATGCCGCTTCGCACAACGCCGGACATACCCGCGACGTAAATTCCGGAAAATTATTTGTTTTCTTTAATCTGGCATACGCTTCTTCCCAGTTTCCGGTATAGATCAAATCGTTCCATTCCGGTATTAAATTATGCAACGGACAGCCGCTCGTCATACCCATCAGTTCCACGCCGGACTGACAGAACGGGACGCCGCAGTTCATACAGCGGGCGCCTTGTTGTTTCTGCTTTTCTTCCGAAAGCGGCGTATGAAACTCATTGAAATGTAAAATTCTCTCTTTTGGCAGGACCGCTTTTGCCGTTTCTCGTTCGTACTCCATAAATCCCGTCGGTTTTCCCATGTCACGTTCCTCCTCTACTTTCTGGTATTCGCATAAAAGGCTTCGATCTGCGCCTGCTCGGAAGAAAGCCCTTTTTCTTCCATCTGCACGATTGCCATCATCATGTTATGATAGTCATACGGAATGATCTTTTTGAATTTCGGCAGGTATTCGCTGAAATGATCCAAAATTTCTTTTCCTTTTTCGGAATTTGTCAACGCGACATGTTCCTTGATCATCTCCTTCAACTCCATCACGTCATATTTGTTGGAAACGGCTTCGGAAAAGACCATTTCCTTGTTGATCCTGGTATATAAATCGTTGTCGCAATCCAGTACATATGCAATGCCGCCGCTCATTCCTGCGGCAAAATTCTTCCCTGTTTTTCCCAGAATTGCCACGCGTCCTCCGGTCATATATTCACAGCCGTGGTCCCCGACGCCTTCGACAACCGCCGTCGCGCCGGAATTGCGTACGCAGAACCGCTCGCCCGCCACGCCGCTGATAAATGCTTTCCCGCTTGTCGCGCCGTAAAGCGCTACGTTTCCTATGATAATATTTTCATCTTTCCGATAAGATACGCCCGCCGGAGCATAGACGATCAGTTTTCCGCCGGATAATCCTTTTCCGAAATAGTCATTGGAATCACCTACAAGCTCCAGCGTAAGCCCTTTCGGGATAAAGGCGCCGAAACTCTGTCCGCCCGCACCGCTGCATTTGACAAGAAACGTATCTTCTTCCAGTCCGTCACTGTGCCGCCTGGTAATTTCGGAACCAAATATTGTACCAAAGGAACGGTCCGTATTCGTCACTTCCACCTGAATACTCTTTTTTTGCCCGCCTTCCAACGCGTCTTTGAATTTCTTTAATAGCACCTTCATATCCTTTGTCTTTTCCAGTTCAAAATCATAGACATGTTTCGGCAGAAATGTCACTTTGTCCTTGGGTCCTGCAAACGGATTGTTCAGGATGTTAGAAAGATCCATCTCCCGCTCTTTTTCGCTTAAATCCTCGCGCATTTTCAGCAGATCGGAACGCCCTACCATTTCATCGATACTCCGAAATCCCAGTTTCGCCATATATTCGCGCAAATCTTCCGCAATAAACCGCATAAAATTCTCCACGTATTCCGGTTTTCCGGCAAAGCGCTTCCGAAGTTTCGGATTTTGTGTCGCAATGCCCGCCGGACAGGTGTCCAGATTGCAGACGCGCATCATCACGCAGCCTAACGTAACTAACGGAGCCGTCGCAAAACCGAATTCTTCCGCGCCGAGTAGCGCGGCGACCGCAACGTCGCGTCCGCTCATTAATTTGCCATCCGTCTCTATACGGACTTTATTGCGCAGCCCGTTTAAAATCAATGTCTGATGCGTCTCCGCAAGTCCCAGCTCCCAGGGTAGCCCGGCATTGTGAATCGAACTTTTGGGCGCCGCACCCGTACCTCCGTCATACCCGGAAATCAAAACGACCTGCGCTCCGGCCTTTGCCACGCCCGCTGCAACCGTACCTACCCCCGCCTCGGAAACGAGCTTAACGGTGATACGCGCGTTTCGGTTGGCGTTTTTTACATCATAGATCAGCTGTTCCAAATCCTCAATCGAATAAATATCATGATGCGGCGGCGGTGAAATCAAAGATACCCCAGGCGTAGATAACCTTGTCTTTGCAATCCAGGGATATACTTTCTTCCCCGGCAGATGTCCGCCCTCGCCGGGCTTTGCACCCTGCGCCATTTTGATCTGGATCTCGTCGGCGCTGACAAGATAACGGCTGGTCACGCCGAACCGTCCGGACGCCACCTGCTTAATCGCGGAACATTTATTTACCTGGCTGTGTTTGCTTAACATGCGCTCGGCATCTTCCCCGCCTTCACCGGAATTGGATTTGCCGTGCAGGCGGTTCATCGCAACCGCAAGCGTTTCATGCGCTTCTTTGGAAATCGAACCGTAAGACATGGCGCCTGTTTTAAACCGCGTTACAATGGCGTCCACACTCTCCACTTCTTCCAGGGGAACGCCTTTTTTCGGATATTTAAAATCCAACAGCCCGCGCAGAGTGCCGCTGCGCTCCTGGGCGTTTACCAGCCTGGCATATTCCTGAAACATCCGGTAATCGCCGCGTTTTGTCGACTCCTGCAGCAAATGGATCGTCGCCGGATTGTACAGATGCGCATCGGCTCCGCTGCGCATTTTATGCCGCCCCCTGCTGTCTAACGTCAGATCCGTTTCCAGTCCCAGAGGATCATATGCCAGCGAATGCAGCTCGTCTACATCCCGCGCGATATCCTTTAACGTAATACCGCCGATGCGGCTGACCGTATTTGTAAAATATTTATCGATTACGTCTTTGTCAATTCCAACCGCTTCAAAAATCTTGGATCCCTGATAAGACTGAATCGTGGAAATGCCCATTTTAGAAGCGATTTTTACAATGCCGTTGGCAACGGCATAATTATAATCCTGGATCGCCGCATAAGGATCCTTATCCAGCATATGCTCGTCTACCAGCTGCTTTACCGTATCCTGCGCCAGGTACGGATTGATGGCGCAGGCGCCATAGCCCAAAAGCGTTGCAAAATGATGCACCTCCCTCGGTTCTCCGGACTCTAAGATCATAGCAACCGCCGTCCTTTTTTTCGTCTTTACCAAATGCTGCTGCAAGGCGGAAACAGCAAGCAGGGAGGGAATCGGCACATGGTTTTCGTCTACGCCCCGGTCGGAGAGAATCAAAATATTCGCGCCGTCCCGATAGGCGCGGTCGGCTTCCACAAACAGCCGGTCGATCGCTTTTTCCAGACTTGTATTCTTATAATAGGTAATCGGCAGCACGGCAGTCTGAAATCCTTCCACCTGCATCGATTTGATTTTCATAAGATCCGTGTTCGTCAAGATTGGATTGTTGACCTTTAATACATGGCAGTTGACCGCTTGTTCTTCCAGAAGATTGCCGTCTTCTCCAATATAGACAGCGGTAGAAGTCACGACTTTTTCACGGATCGAATCAATCGGCGGATTGGTCACCTGTGCAAACAGCTGCTTAAAATAGTTAAACAACGGCTGATGATCCCCTGCCAGTGCGGCAAGCGGCGTATCGATCCCCATCGCCGCCGTTGCCTCGCCGCCGTCCCTTGCCATCGGCAGAATTTCTTCCCGCAGAGATTCATACGTATAACCGAATGCTTTCTGCATCCGCATTCGCTCTTCTTTGGAATATTCCGGCACGCGCTGGTTGGGAATTTTCAAATCTTCCAGACAGACTAAATTGCGGTCCAGCCATTCACCGTAAGGCTGCCTTCCTGCATAGGTCGCTTTTAATTCTTCATCATCGATCACGCGTCCCAAAAGCGTATCCACCAAAAGCATTTTCCCCGGACGCAGCCTCTCTTTTGCCACGATTTTCATCGGATCGATATCCAAAACGCCTACCTCGGAAGAAAGGATCAGATAATCGTCGTCTGTAATATAGTATCTGGAAGGACGCAGGCCGTTGCGGTCCAACACGGCTCCCATCCGGTCCCCGTCCGAAAACAAAATAGACGCCGGTCCGTCCCACGGCTCCATCATCGTGGCATAATACTGGTAAAAATCCTTTTTCTTCTGCGGCATCAGCGCGTTGTTCGCCCACGGCTCCGGAATCATGATCATGACCGCAAGGGGCAGGTCCATGCCGCTCATCACGAGAAATTCCAGCGTATTGTCCAGCATCGCCGAATCCGATCCTTCGCTGTTGATCACCGGAAGCACTTTTAACAGCTCGCCTTTTAAATACTCCGATTCCATCGTCTCTTCTCTGGCAAGCATCTTGTCCGCATTACCCTTAATCGTATTGATCTCACCGTTATGCACGATCAAACGGTTCGGATGCGCACGCTCCCAGCTCGGGTTTGTATTCGTGGAAAACCGGGAATGCACGGTCGCAATCGCCGATTCGTAATCCTTATCCTGTAAATCCATAAAGAACAGGCGAAGCTGCTCCACCAAAAACATGCCCTTATATACGATCGTACGGCTCGATAACGAAACGACATACGTATCGTCGTTGGACTGCTCAAACACGCGCCTTGCCACATAGAGTTTACGGTCAAACTCCAGTCCCTTTTTCACATCCTCCGGGCGCCGGACAAACCCCTGCAACATACAGGGCATGCAGTCCACCGCTTTTTGTCCCAGCTTAGAAGGATCCGTCGGAACTTCTCTCCAGCCTAAAAACTCCATCCCCTCTTTGCGCACGATCACTTCAAACATCTTCTTCGCCTGATTGCGCTTAAATTCCTCCCGGGGAAAGAAAAACATACCGACGCCGTAATCCCGTTCCCCTCCCAGGTCAATTCCCAGCTGCTTCGCAGCTTTGGAAAAGAATTTATGTGAAATCTGCAGCAAAATCCCGACGCCGTCTCCTGTTTTTCCTTCCGCGTCTTTTCCGGC
This sequence comes from Lachnospiraceae bacterium, assembly GCA_011959925.1. GTDB lineage: Bacteria > Bacillota > Clostridia > Lachnospirales > Lachnospiraceae > Roseburia_B. The sequence continues at coordinate 212 of BLMD01000055.1, read as the reverse complement.
GCGGTGTTTTAAATTCTCTACGATTTTCAATGCGTTTTCTACCGTATCGTGAGTTTTGATCCCTTTTATATTCACAACGGCGCCGATTCCGCAGTTATCATGCTCAAACCTCGGGTCATACATACCCTGTGCCGTTATGCTGCTGTTTCGTTTCTTCATAATTTCACCCTTCCTGCGTCTGTTTCCCTGCTTTGATACCGGGCAGAGGCGAT